>CAMDUB010000027.1 GCA_945878575.1 Phycisphaera mikurensis NBRC 102666
ATATGGACAGCCCGGCAGAAAGGACGTCAGGATGGCAACCGCAACGAAGCCCCGCAGTAAGGGCGAGACCCTCAAGATGATCGCCGAGAAGACCAAGCTCCCAAGGAAGCAAGTGGTCGCGGTGTTCGAGGAACTCGGAAACATTATGAAGAAGGACCTGAGCAAGAAGGGCTCTGGCGTCTTCGTGGTGCATGGCATGATGAAGATCATGGTCATCAACAAGCCTGCGACCAAGTCGTACGAGAAGGACAATCCGTTTAAGCCAGGCGAGCGCATGCTCGTCAAGGCCAAGCCGGCTTCGCGCAAAATCAAGGTGCGCCCGATGAAGGCCCTCAAGTCGATGGTTGGCTAAACACCACCGTCGATTCGTAACTGAATCGAACCAAACGAGAAGAGCTCCGCATCACGCGGGGCTCTTCTTGTTTTTGGATGTGTGCGGGGTGCGACCGTCCTACCGGCACTTCCCTGATTTACCTTGGATGCGCGCAGCAATCGCTTTCAAACCAACGCGTGCAGCCTTACTGAGGAACGGAATTCAGTTGGTAGATCATGCGCGGGGTCATCACGCCACCGACAAGTACGTCTTCTTGGCGATCAAACCGCGCACCGATCCGCGCGAGTGCTTGTTGCGAGCGAAGATTCCCTGGGCTCACATGGAACCAGGCAGTGCTTGCCCACCGGAACGCGTGCTCAAGCATGAGTTGCTTGATCTGGTGGTTGGTGCCCTTGCCCCAGTGAGACCGTTCGAGAAACGTGTAACCAATCACTACGGAGCGGTCGGTGGGATTCCAGTCGTAGTAACGGCTTGAACCAATGATGCGACCAGTAGGGTCGAGGGCTACCAGTCCGCCGCCGCTGGCAAGCGCGCCGGCGAAGAAGCGTTCGAACACTGCTCGTTCATGACGATCGCGCTCGGAGTGCTGCTCCCAGATGAGCGGGTCGCTGGCAGCGGCGTGCAGTGCGTCAAGGTCATCCGGACGGATCGGCCGCAGGTGCACCCGCTCGCCATGCAGGGTTGGCTGCCAATTTGGAACCTCAATGGCGCGCTTCACCGAACGGCCGTTGGCCTCCAGGAGCGCCCATGCTTCGTCACGGGAACGAGAAGGGTCAAACTGCCGCACCGTGCGGATGGCGCGATCAATCAATTTGTCGTTGGTGGCTGAGACATCCACCATGAGATTGCCGCGCACCTTGCCAAGGCGCGTAAAGAGTGCGGTGGTGATGCAGTTCAAGGCAAGTTTCGTGGCGGTGCCGGCTTTCAGTCGAGTGCTGCCCGTGAGTACCTCGGGGCCAGTGTCAAGGACGATGAAATGATCGCAGTCGGTTGGTTGCTCCATGGGAACGCACGCGATGAATGCCGTGGCTGCGCCACGCGCCTTCGCAAGGCGGATGGCACCAAGTGGATAAGGAGTAGTACCGCCCGCAGCAATGCCAATCACCGTATCAAGCGGGCCAACAGCGAGCCGCTCTAACTCGGCGCGCGCGCCGTCCCATTCGTCTTCGCGCCCCTCGCTGGAGCGACGAAGTGCAGAATCGCCTCCAGCAATGATGCCAACCACTTGCGCCGGGTCTGACATGAATGTCGGAGGACACTCGCTTGCGTCGAGCACTCCAAGACGACCGCTTGTGCCCGCACCGAAGTACATCAGCCGACCACCTGCGCGGAACTTGGGAACCATGGCTTCCACCAACGCACCGATTGCTGGAGCCGCCGCCGCAACTGCTTCAATCACCGCGCGGTGATCCTCAACCATCAGCGCTGCAATGCCGGCGCCGTCGAGCGTGTCCAAATGCGCGGAAGCCGGGTTGCGGTGCTCGGTGCGGACATGGCTACGGTCAGGAGGAAGGGGCATGGCGGGGACAGGAATCACTCCGGTTTCATCGGCTTCGCAGCGTTACCCGCATCAGGCGCGCTCGTGGCTGCAGCTGGTTGGGCACCCGCTACTGGCGCGCCGAGCGGCGCTTGGCTCCACATGCCAAAGTTGCGCAAGATGAAACTCCACTTAGCGCTTTCGTAGGTTGGACTGCCGATGCCGTGATCCGCGTTTGGGAACAACATCATTTCAAATGGAATGTTCGAAGCTTGCCACACCTGCGCGATCGCAAAGGTGTTGGATGGGTGCACATTGTCGTCCACCATTCCGTGCAGCAGCAGCACCCTGCCCTTGAGTCCCGGTGCAAGCTTCACTGCACTTCCGGCGTCATAGCCTTGGGCATTTTCCTGGGGAGTGCGCATGGCACGTTCCGTATAGATGGTGTCGTATTGGCGCCAGTCCGTGGGCGGTGCGCCGGCAACTGCTACTTGAAAGAGTTGCGGGTAACGAAGCACGGCCATCAATGCCATGTATCCGCCGTAACTATGCCCCATGATCGCCACGCGTTTGCCGTCCACGTAGGAGCGCTTACAGAGTTCCTTGACCAGTTGCGCTTGATCATCCACATCAGCGCCACCAAGCTTCATGTAGGTGGCATCTTCAAATGCCTTGCCTCGTCCAGGAGTGCCGCGGTTGTCCACCTTGGCAATCAATACGCCAAATTCTGTCTGCGCTTCGTAACTTCCAAAGCGCGGTGAGACGGTGGCGATCAGTGGACCACCGTACGCATCAACCACCAATGGATAAATGCGCGATGGATCAAAGTCCTTCGGCTTGTAGAGGATTCCATAGAGCTCAGTCTTGCCGTCTGCGGCAGGCATCCGTAGGAATTCCGGCTTCGACATACCCTTTCTGCCGTACGGATCAGCGGCCGGCTTGGTGAGCTGGGTCACTTCTTTGCCGTCCATGGTGTACAGCGATGCCGAGGGAGGCACGTCCACAAACTGCTTGGTGGCTACAAAGTGCGCGTTGTCAGGCGCCACCAAGAATGATGAATAGTGCAGATCTTCAGTAGTGAGCCGCTCGCGCCGCGATCCATCAAGTTTTACGCGGTGCAGCTGCGAATTGATACCGGTCTGACTCGAACGCGCGGAGTAGTAGATCCATCCAGCGGCTTCATCGATACTCACGATCGCTTCGCTGACCCACGAATCATCAGTGAGGCGGTGGAGTTTCCCTTTATTGAGATCCCAGAGTTCCCAATTGGCGAATCCGTTTGATTCCGATTCCCACAGGAAGCGCGAGCCATCCGCAAGGAATTGCAATGCGGGCGAATTCTTCTGCCACGTCGACTGTTTCTCGGTGATCAGTGTGCGCGATATGCCAGTCGCCGGATCAGTGGCCATCAGTTGCAACGTGTCTTGGTGACGGTTGCATCGAAACCACAAGAGTGCGTCGCCCTTGGGAGTCCATTCGACTCCGTACACATATTGTTCACGATCGCTTCCAACATCAATCGGCGTGCGCTTGCCCGTGGCAAGGTTGTAGATCTCTAACTTGGCGATCGGGTTTTGATCACCAGGCTTCGGATAGCCAGACGAAAGTGCGCGGGTTCGTGTGGTCGTCAGGCCTCCCAGTAGCACGTAGTCCTTGACTGGCGATTCATCAAAGTCGTAATAGGCAAGAAGCTTGGAGTCGGGCGACCACCACATGGCCGAGTTCTGATCAAGTTCTTCGCCGTACACCCAATCCGCGCTGCCGAACCAATGCTTGTCGGTGCCGTTAGCGGTGGCGTGAATCGCCGCGCGATCGGCGGGCGCGCCCTCCGGCTCCAGAAGCACATTGAAATCTTGAAACACTGCGTTCCACGCCCCGTCCGGACTTGGAACCCGCGTCGCCTGCTTTGCCCGACCGCCCTTCGGCGCGCGGTACGTCTGTGGCCGCGCTGCAGCGGCCGGCGGCTCCGTACCTTCGGGCACCGTCAGCGTTGCATCACCGGACAACGCCACGCATTTCCACTTACCCGCATACTGAAACCAGACGCGCCCGGCGGGAATGTCCCAGCGCACGTCACTCACGCGACCCGCAGCGCCGCCAGGGCTCTCAATCGCACTCACCCGTTGCGCACCGGGCAGACTGTCAAAGGGAATCCACTGTGCATGCGCACGGACCGCACTGAACGCCGCGATAGTGCAAAGCAGCATCCGCAGCGCGGTCGAATTGAGCGCGCGATAGAGGGGTGTGATCTTCATAGTGTGTTCCAGTGTCAGCTGCGATGGTCGAACGCCATCATGGCGCGGAATGCGCGGTAGCGATCATCAATCTGTCCGGCGGTGAGCCGCGAGAGGCGATCGAGGCCGAATGCTTCGATGGTGAAACTTGCAAGCACTGTTCCCCACGCCATGGCGTGGCGCAGCGTTTCAAAGTCATGCTTGCCAGTGCGTGCAAGGTGTGCCATGAATCCACCCGCAAAGGTGTCGCCGGCACCGGTTGGATCGATCACTTGGGAAAGATCCGCAGGAAACGCCGGAATACTAGCGACGCCGTCGCGATGCACCAGGATGGCGCCGTGCTCACCCTTCTTGACCACCACGAAGTGGCGCGGTCCGTTCTTGAGGACTTCACGACCAGCGCTGACAACGTTGCGGCAGTCGGTGAGTTGCATCGCCTCTTCATCGTTCATGATCACGCCGTCCACTTCGGCCAAGAGATTCATGAGTTCCGGGCGCGCAATATTGATCCACAGATCCATGGTGTCGCACACGGCGAGCGGCTTGTTGGGGAAGCGACGCAGCAAATCAAGTTGCACGAGCGGGTGCGTGTTGGCAAGGAACAACACCTTGCTATCAAGGTACGAAGCCGGCACGGCTGGCGGCGCTTCTTCCAAGACTCCAAGGCGCGTGAAGAGTGTCTCGCGCCGATTCATGTTGTCGAAGTATCGGCCGCCCCACGCAAATGTTTGGCTGCCCGGACGACGCTCAAGACCTTGCAAGCACACGTTGGGAAATGCGCGGAATTGCTTCTCGTGCGCTTCGGGCCAATCACCGCCGACGGCGCCGACCACGCGCACTGGCGTCAGCTGGCTAGCAGCTGCTGCGAAGTACGCGCAACTTCCGCCGAGGACTCCAGTGGCCTCGCCTGTGGGTGCGTGCAGTGTGTCAATTCCGATGGTTCCGGTGACGAGAAGGGCCATGCCCGCAAGTGTACGCAGGTCACTCGTCGCCTTCAGCGGGCTTGGTCCACCCCAGACCCATGGGAATTCCAATCAGGGTGCCGGCGGCAATGTCCACGGGCATGGCCATCGACCAACCAGGAAGCCCACGCTGCACCACCACCAGATCCAGTGGCGCCTTCAGGGTGTAGGCCGTGAAGAGCTGCGCAATTCCAATTGCAAAGACCGGCGTCGCCATCAGGAGAATCGGTTGTGAATCACCCACCAAGCGCCGACCGAGGAACGCGGTGGCAACGCCGCCGAGGACGGCCGCGCCGATCGCCTGACCCTTGAGTTCCGTGCGCGAGAGCAGATACATGGCGACGACCGCCAAGAGTCCAGCCGCCAATGCGCGACCAGCGTCAGAATTGAAGACTTCATGGATGAACGCCCCGCCCTTGGTGCGCGCGGGGAGATCTAAGAGCGGACCAGAGACGCGGAAGACGATGGCCGACATCAACAGCACGGCGCCCGACCAGGCGATGGTTTCGAAGGCGATCGGAAGAAGTGAGTCACCATCGAACGCGGCGTCAAGGATGGTTCCAGACTGACCCGAAATCACTGCGAGCCCACAGCCAAGGACGAAGAGTCCCACGGCAGCATTGATCAGCCGACCAACGATCGACGCAATGACACAACACACGGCCGATCCAAGACCAAGCGCGAGCACGGCCATGGCGGGATGGACCGCGTCGGTGCAGGTGGGACCAGCCACACCGCGGGCGCTGGCCAGGAACGGCAGAACTGGCAACATGACAAGAATGCACGCTGCAATGCCAAGAAATAGGACCGAGTAGCGCGCGAACGGGTTCTGCATGGCGACAGTCGTACCCGCCCCGCGCGGCGGATGCAAGCCCTGCGTATCTTTGCACCTGATGACAAGTGTCTCCCCCGACCGTCCCAACGCCAAGGATGCCGTGATCCTTGATGGTTCGCCCCTCAGTATTAAGCAGGTTGCGGCGGTGGCGCGGAACCGCCAACCGGTGCGCATCAGCCCGGAGGCGCGCAACTCCATGGCCGGCGCGCGCGCTGCGCTGGAGCGGCGCATGGCTGAAGGGGAAGCACTCTACGGAATCAATACAGGGTTCGGTTCGCTATCGCGCGTTCGCGTGGCTGACAAGGACCTTGACGAGTTGCAAGCGAATTTGGTGCGCAGCCATGCTGCCGGTGTCGGCGACGCTGCCGACGAAGAAGTTGTGCGCGGCATGATGCTGATCTTGTCCGCCAGTCTCTGTCGAGCACGCAGTGCGGTCCGTCCGGAATTGGTGGAGTTGATCGTCAGCATGTTGAATGCGGGCGTTCACCCGGTGGTGCCGAGCCGTGGTTCCGTGGGTGCATCCGGTGACCTGGCCCCGCTCTCGCACTTGGCGCTGGTGTTCCTTGGTGAAGGCGAAGCGATGCTGGGTGGCCAACGAATGTCGGGGCGCGATGCGCTCGGCGCCGTGAATCTGAAACCCGTGCCACTTGCTGCCAAGGAAGGATTGGCGCTCATCAACGGAACGCACTACATGTCTGCGATCGGCGCGCTGGCGATGCATGACATGGAAGCGCTCTTGCAAGCCGCCATGCGGACCACCGCGCTTGCCATTGATGCGTGCCGCGCCACCGACGCGTTCCTTGATCCGCGCATTCATGCTGCACGCAATCAGCCCGGGCAGCAAGCGGTGGCGGCTGCGGTGCTGGACCAACTGCAGGGAAGCACCATTCTGCCTGCACACGCGCAGGATGATCCGCGCGTGCAGGATCCGTATTCGTTCCGCTGCAGCCCGCAAGTGTTAGGCGCGGCGCTTGATTCCATGCTGTGGTCGCGTGGAGTGATTGAGCGTGAACTGGGCGGAGTGACTGACAATCCGTTGGTATTTGCAAGTACCACCGAGGCCGGTCGGGCGGACATTCTTTCGGGCGGAAACTTTCACGGCATGCCGCTGGCCCTCGCCCTTGATGCCGCCAAGTTAGCACTGGTGACCGTTGCTGGAATTTCCGAACGCCGCACCTTCTGGATCTTGGCGGCGAATGATCCACAGAATCCGGTGCGTCCGTACTTGAGTAGCAATCCCGGTGTCAATAGTGGTTACATGATTGCGCAGTACACTGCAGCAGCGTGTTGCAATGAATTGCAAGTACTTGCACATCCGGCCAGCGCGCACAACGTAGTCACCAGCGCGGGGATCGAAGACTACAACTCGATGGGGGCTACCAGCGCCAATCACTTGCGAGCGGCGGTTCGACTTGCCACTGATGTGATTGCCATTGAAATACTGGTTATGTGTGAAGGCTTGGAATACCAGCGGCCGTTGCGATCGGGCGCGGGCGTTGAAGCGCTGCATGCCGAAGTGCGTCGCCACGTGCCGCGGCTGGAAGGTGATCGATCGCCAGCGCCCGACATACTGCAAGTGGCGCAATTGGTGAAGGCGCGCGCGTTTGTGGAGGCTTGACATGGGCGCGCCGCGCGCTGCCGGGCGCGGGCGGAGATTGTTTGCCTGACCGGAACTGAAATTGCACCGGGCAATGGCTGTCAATATGGTGGCTTTCGTGCCTACAATCGCAGCGCCATGACCACCGTTGCACCTCGAGTCGTTCGCGCCCCGCGCGGAAACCAGCGCACCTGCAAGACCTGGGCCGCAGAAGCGGCCATGCGCATGCTCATGAACAATTTGGATCCGGAAGTTGCGGAACGCCCCCAAGACTTGGTGGTGTACGGAGGCCGCGGACAGGCGGCGCGTAACTGGGAGTGCTTCGATGCAATCATCGAGAGTCTGAAGAAACTGGAAGCGGACGAGACGTTGCTGGTGCAGAGCGGCAAGCCAGTTGGCATTGTTCGCACGCACGCCGATGCGCCGCGCGTGATGATCGCCAATTCCAACCTAGTGCCGCACTGGGCGACGCAGGAACACTTCGATGATTTGTGCGCACGTGGACTGATGATGTACGGGCAAATGACCGCCGGCAGTTGGATCTACATTGGAACGCAAGGAATTCTGCAAGGCACCTACGAGACGTTTGCGGAATGCGCGCGGCAACACTTTGGCGGAACGCTGAAGGGGACGCTCAATGTGACCGCTGGATGCGGTGGTATGGGCGGCGCACAGCCGTTGGCGATCACCATGAATGACGGCACCGCGCTGGTCGCCGACGTATGCGTGGAGCGCCTGGCAAAGCGCAAACATGACCGCTATCTGGACGAGGTGTACGAAGACATTGATGTAGCGATCGACCGCGCGATGGAACTTCGTCAACGCGGTGAAGGAATCTCCGTAGGAGTGTTGGCAAATGCGATCGACCTGCTGCAGCGGCTTTCCGAACGCGGAATTGTCCCAGAAACGCTGACTGATCAGACCAGTGCCCACGATCCGCTGGAGGGCTATTACCCCGCTGGAATGACGCGCGAGTCGGCGGATGCTTTGCGAGCCGCGGACCCAGAGAAGTACCAAGCGCTTTCCATGGCCGGCATGGAAACACATGTGCGACTCATGGTGCAGTTCATGCGCGCCGGCTCCAAGGTGTTTGACTACGGAAACAACATTCGCCAGCGTGCCTTTGACCATGGATTTAAGGATGCATTCGCATTCCCAGGATTTGTGCCGGCGTACATTCGCCCGCAATTCTGCACAGGGCGCGGGCCGTTCCGTTGGGTGGTGCTCTCCGGTGATCCAGAAGATATTCGCGTCACTGACGAAGCAGTGCTGGAACTATTTCCAAATGATGCAGGCCTGCACCGCTGGATCCGCATGGCACAGAAGCGCGTGGCGTTCCAAGGCTTGCCGGCACGTATCTGCTGGCTTGGACTTGGAGAACGCCACCTAGCAGGCTTGAAGTTCAATGAGTTGGTAGCGAGCGGCAAGGTGAAGGCACCGATTGTGATTGGTCGGGACCATCTTGATTGCGGCAGCGTGGCAAGCCCAAACCGCGAGACCGAGGCAATGAAGGATGGCACCGACGCGGTCAGCGATTGGGCGATTCTGAACTTTGCTGTGAACATTGCCAGCGGTGCAAGTTGGACAAGCTTTCATCACGGCGGCGGAGTTGGAATCGGATTCAGCCAACACGCCGGACAAGTGATCGTGGCAGACGGCACGCCCGATGCGGCACGCCGACTTGAGCGAGTACTGACCAATGATCCAATGATGGGCGTGTTCCGCCACGCTGACGCGGGCTACGAACTAGCGCAGGATTGCGCAGCGCAACTCGGCGTGAAGATTCCGATGCCGTGAACAGGCTGATCGCTGATCCGAGCGCAGATTTAGGCGGTAGCGCGGCGGAGGCGGTCCACCACGGCGCGCCACAAGCCATCGGCGGACGGTGGCATCTCAATCAGGATGCGCGCGCAACCAAGCGTGTCCGCCGAACGGAGCGCGTCGTACAGGGTGCTTGCGTAGAGGCGCGCGTCCCGCGGCATAGTGATGTCTGTATGCGGGCCGGGCACATGGGACGGATCGAAACACAACACTGCGCACGGGCGCGGCTCAAGTGCCAGTGCAGCACGCATGCCGTTGATGGGAACCAAGACGGCCGGCGTACGTGGCGCATAGTGACGGGCCGCGGTACCAGGGCTCGCACCCTGCTCCATCAACTCCGGGGCGTCAACATCACCCAGAATCTGTCGCAGCGACTCCAGGGTCACGGTGCCCGGTCGCAGAAGCGTTGGTCGCGCCGTGGTCAAGTCAAGAACGGTGCTTTCAAGGCCGAATTCACTGCGCCCGCCGTTCAGGATCATCAGATCGAGTTCCGTGGCAAAGTCCTCAGCGACGTGGCTCGCGAGCGTCGGACTGACGTGACCCGATCGATTGGCACTCGGCGCGCTGATCGATTCGCCGCCCAGCTCCTGAAGCAACCGGCGTGCTACCGGACAACTTGGCGACCGCACTGCAATCGTGGCGCGACCGCCCACCGCTTCGGCTGGAACATTTGCACGACGCGGCAATACCAGCGTCAATGGCCCCGGCCACAACCGAGACGTCAGTTCATCGCAACGGGGATCCCAGCCTTCAACAATTTCCCTCGCACCGTGCGCGTCCAACACATGGGCAATCAGTGGGTTGTTGGATGGCCGCCACTTCATGCGGTAGACCTCGGAAATCCCGCGCGGGTCGTGCGTCAGAGCGCCCAATCCATAGACCGTCTCGGTTGGAAATGCCACTGCGCGACCAGCGCGCATCGCCTCGGCAGCGCGCTGGATAGAGAGATCGGTTGGTTCAAGAATGATGGGCATAAATGGCAAACACTCGAATCAATCAGTTGGAAGGAACTACATCCACCAGCGACAACTCGATTCGATTTCGTTCGAGCGCTGTCCCCATGACCGCGTAAAGATTGGCGATGGCGATGTTGTAGTCAGCAAGTGCAATCGCTTCAGCAATCTGCGTTGTTGATAGACCATCTTGGCGGAAGAACTTGAGCGCTAGAAACTCTGGCGTCAACTGCGCGATGTTCTGTTCATCAAGCGCCAGTGCACGCATATTTTCCGCAGCCGCCAATCGCTGTGCGCGGGTTTGTGCAATCAATCGGTACGCGGCAAATGCGTCCTGCAATGCATTGCGGACGTCAAGGACAGCGGACTGCACCGCGGTCTTATAGATGATCACCGAACGCGAACGCGCCAAGCGTGCTTGGCGATATTCAGCTTCCGCAGCACGATTTCCGATGGGCTGGCGGAAAGTTGCTCCCACTGCCCACTCCAACCAGTCGTTGTCACCAAGCTCTTGCCACGAGTCACCAAATCCGCTGCTCAACCCGTACAACGCTCCGCTTGTCTCAAGATCAAGCTGTGGCAATCGTCCATTGTCAGCCACATCAATACCGATCGACGCATCATCAATCGAGAGGAGCGCCATGGCCACGCCAGGATTCTGCGCAAGCGTGGTAGTCATGGCATCGGCCACGCTGTAACGGATCGCTTGATCAACGGGCACATCAACCACCACGATGGTTTCGCTGCCACCAACTGGGAGGCGCGGATCATTCATGGCTCGCTTCAACTCATTCACCCCACGCTGCAGATCGCGCTCTGCGCGAATCACGGAAGCGCGCCGATCTTCCACCTTGGAAACAGCGTCGGCGTACTGCGCAAGCGAGGTGTCATACTCACGGCGTCGCTCCAGCAGCGCTCGAACATCCTCACCAACGGAGAGCAACCAGCGCGCACTCACCAGTCGCGCGCGCGCCACATACACCTGCCAGTACAGCGCTTCGGTACGTGCGACGGTATCCAAAAGCGAGCGCCGCAAACCCTGCAGCGCTCGGCGATCTTGATTGCGCGAGACACGCAAATTTGCAAGGTTGACATCAGTGCCGAAATTGCGAAGAAGCGGCTGGCTCAGCCGCAAATTCAGTGAGTTCAGGTAGGAAGGGTTTGGGGAAATACTGTCGTTGGTATCTGGCTCGCCAAACTCTTGGCGCTGCATCTTGGTGGAGACCGCCAAGTTTCCACCGGTGGCGAATCGCTGCTCAAAGCCAGACTCCAGGGTTCCGATCCGCTTGTCTGCCGCCGGGTTCAAAAGGAACCCCGCTCCCCCACCTCCCAGGTTCACCGTCGGCTGCGGAATGTTGGAGCGCTGGTAACCGCCCTTGGCAAACAGCACCGTGTCGAACACCGCCTCTGCCTTGATGATCTCCGCCTGACTCATCGCTTCCTCAAGGCGCGCCTGTTGGACGCCAAGGTTGTTCTGAACACAGGACGAAACCGCCTGCTGCAGGGTCAGGATCACCTCGCGGGGGGCCTTCCCGTCAAGATCGGGGCCAACATCCAGGCCGACGCCCGCGTTGGCCGCCTGCGGTCCCATGGCATCCAGTTGCTGACGGCGACCCTTCAGGCTCTCGAATACCGAACTGGACTCGGCGACCGCCTCGAACCCAGAGCCGGGGCTCAGCGCGGAGCCAGACTCGCGGGCGATCGTGGCGTCAAGGCTTCGTTGCAACTCGGCGTCGGCATCCTGACGGAGGGCGTTCTTGCACCCGGCGGTCATGGGCAACGCAAGCAACGATCCCGCCAAGACGATCGCAGCCACCACGGCCCGCCCGAGCGGTGCAACAATGAATGTGAAAATCGTGCGTGTGCGAGGCGAATGCATCTAGCGAAGTGTAGTGCGCATCGGTATCCTGTTTGCATGCTGCAAGGATGCACACCCGCACGGATGCGGGGCGCCGCTGGCACGATGCTAGCTTCGGCGACCCTGCTTACCCTCTCGCCCTCGCTTTTCGCCGCCCCGCAGTCCGGGACGACGGCAGTGACCACTGTGCCGGATGGCACCGCCTATTGGGCGGTCGTCACCGGAACAGCAGTCAATGTCCGTTCTGGACCAAGCGCGCAAAGCGCCTACGCCTTCGGGAAACTGAAGCAAGGAGACCTCGTCCGAGTCCTCAAGGAGGAATACGGATGGGCACGCGTACAGACTGAAGGCAATGCCTTTGGTGATGTATTCGCGTTTGTCCCCGCTGATCGGCGCGTTACGCTTTCGGCCGACGGAACTACCGCCACAGTGAGTGCACGCACGGAAGTGCGCGCGCCCAATGTGGAAGCGGGCAGTTCGCCTGACAAGAGTTGGAAGCAGATCGGTAGCGCGGAAGCTGGCACCACGCTCAGCGTCTTGGGCACCGCTACTGGCGAGAAGGAATCGGTCTACAAGGTCAAGGTGCCGGCCACCTCAGAGGCATGGATCAACATGCAGTTCATTCGTAAGGCGAATGCTGCTGAATCCGCCACTGCAATGACTGCTCCTGCTGCCGTTGCGGTGACAACACCCGTTGCCATTGCCGCAACCACGGAAACCACTACTACGACCGTGACTTCCGGCATCGCCGTTCCGGTGAATGCGCCCGATGCTGGCGCGCCAGCACCGACGCCAATCGCCGCGGATTTCGGCAATTCCCCAGTCATTCCACCGCTTCTTGGCCAACAGCCAGTGAATGCGTCGGTTGAGACTCCGGCAGCGGAAACTGTGACCGTGGAAACCGTCACCACCACCACGCGCACTACCAAGCCGAAGTTTGTGTCGCGACGCGAAACGCTCAATGATCTCGAGACGCAGTTCAAGGCGGTACGTAGTCAGCCGGAGGCGAGTGCTGAGTTTGAAGCACTGCTGCCGAAGTACGACGAACTTGCGACCGCATACGACGCAGCACGCGGAGTACAGGGCATGGCAGGAGTGCGTTCGAAGCAACTCTCGCTCCTTATTGAAACCCAAAAGGGGTCGCAGGAGCTTCGTCGCATTGGTGCGAAGTACAACACCAACAAGCAGGACATCGCTGAACTGGTCCTCAATATTCAGCGACGCTCTGACTTCACTGCGATTGGCGTACTGAACGCCAGTGCTGTGTATGACGGCGAGCGCCTGCCGGAGATGTACCGCGTCTGCGATCCAATGACTGGGGCAACGATTGCGTATGTTGAGCCAAATGCTGACATCGCAATGGCACCAATGATCGGCACACTTGTTGGAGTGAAGGGCGGCAAGCAGTACGACCCAGCACTGCGTCTCACCGTGATCACCCCGCTCTCCATCGACCTCCTCACGCAGCGGGACACGCCGCAAGTGACGAAGTCTGAATCGACACGCCCGATCGAAGACGCTGGCAAGTTTGTTCCTGCCAATGTTGCAGTCACCGCACCAACCTCAAGCCCGGTCACCGCCCCAGAGGCGACCCCGTTCCCCGAGGGATTTGCCCCGGCGCCGGGCGCCACGCCCTGAATCGCAGCGTATTTCTCACTTTCTTCAGCAGCATGCCGACGGCCCGCCCCGAACTTCCATTCGAGCGGGCCGTCGGTGCATTTACTTCGTATACTTTCCGCTCCCCCCGGGGCGCTAGCTCAATTGGAAGAGCGCCGCCTTTGCAAGGCGGAGGTTACCGGTTCGAGACCGGTGCGCTCCATTTACCCGGCCGGCCGCGCGCGAAATGCCGCTGCCATCGACACTGCCGCCGCCTCGACACGGAGGATGGCGGGGCCAAGGTCCACACGGACCGCGCCCGCAGTGCATGCCGCTTCTAACTCTGCTGCACTGAATCCACCCTCGGGACCGATGGCGATCGCCACGCGCTCCGCGGTGCATGTTGCAGTCGACACCCCGCCCTGATCTGCGATGAGCACCGTTCGCCCGCTTGCCGATGCGAGACGCACAAAGTTGGCGACGGTCATGGCAGGGGCAATCGATGGCAACCATGCGCCCCGGCTTTGTTTGCACGCTTCCAGCAAGATGCGATCCGCGCGCGTGCGATTGATGGCGGATGCGTCGATGACGCCGTGATCCGTATCGAGCGGAACAATACCGGTGACACCAAGCTGACCAAGCATGTCAAGCATGGTGGAGAATCGATCACCCTTTGGCGGAGCAACGCCCACCAGCAGATCCGTGCCTGTGCGAGACACTCGCTCGACTTGATCGACACGCACCAACACGCCACCGTCACTGTTGCGATCGCCAGTGAGGACCGCGTGTGCGATGCCGCCCATGCCATCAAAGATGGTGACCGGATCGCCCGCACTCAGGCGCCGAACACCCACCGCGTGCTTTGCTTCGTCGCGATCAAGTGCAAGAATCATGCCTGCAGAAGGCAGTTGCGACGCATGGAACCAGGGAGAGCTCATGGTGAAACCTCGTGCGTGAGATAGACATCAAACCGTGCGGTCTTGCCTTCAAATCGAACATCGGGCGCAAGTGTGCCACCAATATCGGGTGCATCGTCGGCGCGTTTGACACACACGCGCATCCGCGCAGCGCGGCGAGCGGCTGCCATGAGATGCTCCGCATCAGGGTCATCACCGACCGCCGCGCGAAGCAATCGAACATCCTTGCGAGCCAGTGCGCTGGCCTTTACTTTCGGTGGGAACATTGGGTCAATAAGGATGGCGTCAAATGATCGATCGCCAAGCAGCGCAGCGGCATCGCCCTCAATGAAGTGGAGACGCGCAAGTATTTTTTGATCAACGCGTGGATCGATCGCTGCGCGCGCAAGTCCATCGCGCACCAGCCGCGCCACCAGCGGCGAACGCTCGAAGGCGGTGACTTGAAATCCTGCCAGCGTCAAGAGCCACGCATCACCAAGGAGCCCGGCGGTGGCGTCGGCAACGGTTCGAACCCGCTCGCCCATGCAGCGGATGAGCGGCAAGCGACGAAATCCCTTGGCAGCCACCGCACCCAGATCAACGCGCGCGCCAGTGCCGGGACGATCCGCAGGCCCGCGTAATTCCAGAACGCCGAGGTGCTCCTCGACGACCAATTCACGCGGATCAGCTGGCGGTTCCCATCGCATGGGCGTGTTCTACCGCGCCGGGAGGGATCAGCGCGCCCGTAGACTGCGCCAATGCAGCAGCGCGCTCCCGTCTTCGGCAATGTCCTCGAGATGATCGGCAACACGCCGATGCTAGAACTCAAGCACCTTGATACTGGTCCATGTCGCCTCTTTGTAAAGATGGAGTCACTGAACCCGGGCAATTCGATCAAGGACCGCATTGCCGTGTCCATGATTGAGGCCGCAGAGAAGGACGGGCGCCTGAAGCCCGGCGGGCATATTGTGGAAGCCACCGCCGGCAACACTGGACTGGCACTCGCATTGGTTGCCGCCCAGAAGGGTTACACCCTCAGCGTGGTGGTCCCGGACAAGATGAGCGACGAGAAGATCAGCCACCTGCGCGCCATGGGTGCGGAAGTGGTGATGACCCGAAGCGACGTCGCCAAGGGTCACCCGGAGTACTACCAAGACGTTGCGGCGCGGTTAGCAGCATCTCGGCCAGGCGCCTTCTATATCAACCAATTTTCCAACGATGCCAACGCTGCCGCACATCTCAATTCCACCGGCCCGGAGATCTGGGAGCAGCTTGATGGCAAGGTCGATGCGGTGGTTGTGGGTGTCGGATCGGGCGGAACGCTCAGCGGTGTTGGTCATTACCTGCGCAACAAGAACCCCAACATACAGATGATCCTGGCGGACCCGGTTGGTTCAATTCTGACCCCGCTTGTGAATGAAGGCAAGCACGTGGAGCCGGGCAGTTGGCTCGTCGAAGGCATCGGCGAGGATTTCGTGCCATCGATCTGTGATTTGAAACTCGTCACCAAGGCGTTTGCTGTCTCGGACGGCGATGCGTTCCACACTGCGCGCGAACTGTTGCGCAAGGAAGGCATCTTGGCAGGATCAAGCGTTGGCACCCTGCTGTGCGCGGCGCTGCGGTACTGCCGCGAGCAAAAAGAGCCTAAGAATGTAGTCACTTTCATCTGCGACTCGGGCGCCAAGTACCTAAGCAAGATGTTCAATGACTTCTGGATGACCGACAACGGCTTCATCGATCGTCCCAAGACCGGCGATCTGCGCGACATGATCGCGCGCCGCCACATTGACCGCGAGGACTACACGCTCACCCCTGCCATTCCCATGCAACAGGCCATCAAGCGCATGCGTCTCTACAACGTCAGCCAGATGGTGGTGATTGACGATGGCGGACGCGTTGCAGGAATCATTGATGAGAGTGATGTGTTGATGGCGCTGCTTGAAGACCCGAAGGGCGCCGGCACCAAGCCAGTTTCCGAATACATGACGCGCCGCCTGGAAACGTTGCGTCCATCCTCCAAGGTCAGCGATCTCATTCCGATCTTCCGCGCCGACCGCGTGGCGATCGTTGCTGACGACTCAGCGTTCTACGGAATCATTACTAAGATCGATCTGATCAATTACTTGCGCAAGCAACTTCTCTGAACAACTAGCTACTCTAGAAATAGAAACACCATGGCACACGGCAACCTTCACCTTGATTCACGCGTCATTCATGGCGGCCAGTCACCCGAGCCCGGAACTGGCGCAGTGATGCCCCCGATTTTCACAAGCAGCACCTTTATTCAGGAAAGCCCCGGTGTTCACAAGGGGTACGAATACAGTCGCAGCCATAACGCCACGCGCTTTGCAGCCGAGCGACTGATTGCCAATATTGAGGGTTCCAAGCTCACTGAAGAGGAAGACCGCACCAACGGCGGCTTCTGCTTTGCAAGTGGCCTGGCCGCCATCAGTACTGCGCTGGAATTGCTTGACTGCGGTGACGCCATCGTGTGCATGGATGATGTCTACGGCGGCACAAATCGCCTGTTAAACAAGGTGCGTAAGCGAAGTCAGGGCTTGAAGGTTGAGTTTGTCGACATGACTGACATTGCCAAACTTGAAGCAGCAGTGAAAGCCAATAAGCCCAAGATGATTTGGGTAGAAACACCAACGAACCCTACTTTGAAACTGGTGGACTTGGCAGCCGTGGCGAAGATTGGCAAGGCCTGCGGCGCAATCACGGTTTGCGATAACACGTTTGCAACTCCGCTGCTGCAGCGACCACTTGAACTGGGCATGGATATGGTGATGCATTCCACCACTAAGTATCTTGGAGGCCACAGTGACACGGTTGGCGGCGCGCTGGTTGTCGGTGATAAGGCGCTTGCCGAGAAGTTGCGATTTATGCAGAATGCCATCGGCAGCGTCATGGGGCCGTTCGATGCGTACCTCACGCTGCGCGGAATCAAGACGCTCGCGGTGCGCATGCGTCAGCACTGCACCAGTGCGGCACGTATCGCTGCGTGGCTCGAGGCGCACCCGAAAGTTGAACGCGTTGTCTATCCCGGTCTCGCGAGCCATCCGCAGCACGCGCTCGCGGCGCGACAGATGCGCTTGGACGGCGCGCCCGCAGGCGGTGGAATGATCACCATCTTCCTCAAGGGTGGCATTGCCGAAAGCCGTCGATTCTTGGAGAACGTGCACATCTTTGCCCTCGCCGAAAGTCTTGGTGGAGTGGAAAGTCTCATTGAACACCCGGCCATCATGACCCACGCGAGCGTGCCCCCTGAGCAGCGCGTGCAACTTGGAATCAGCGATTCCCTTGTCCGCCTGAGCGTCGGAATCGAGCATTCGGACGACTTGCTGAAGGACCTTGAACAGGCGCTTGCGAAGGTCTGAGTTGGACTCGGCATTGGCGATGCGGGTTGGAATTCCGCCGCGCCACGCAATAACGCACCCGCACCGGCCGTTCGCCCCTCCATGTCTAGCCTTGCACTCATCGCTATCTGCGCCGGCATTGCCGTAGCCCCTCCGGCCGCTGCCACCGCCCCGCCAACTGGGGTCTCCGGATCGCCCGTGGCGCCTGTGGCGGCACCCGCCCCGGGGGGAGTCTTGGCCGGACCGTCGGTCGCGGTATCGCCGGCGGAAGCCAAACTCACCATCATCGACCGCGGCTTTGATGGCATGCTCGAACCGCTCGATGCGGAACCGGAGACGGCTGCCGTTTTTCGGCTGAAACTCGATGATGAGTCCCTCCGGGCAGTCGAGGCACGCGACGCCGCCCGCAGCAAGGCCTTCTCCGACTTTGTCACCGCGCACTATGACCAAGTGCTCGCCGCTGGATCCGACCTCCAGGCGATGCGCTCGATGGAACCCGCCGATCGCGCAGCGGCATTCGGGCGCATACGCAAGCTCTTTGCGGACATGCAGCCGTTCAACGCGCGGGGCACCTTCATCGAGGAGTGCAGCGAGATCCTCACCGCCGAGCAGCAAACCGACGCACGCCGCATGGTGACCGAATGGCACACCGCGCGCAAGACAGAACTGCGCCGGGAGATTTTTTCAGACGTCACCGGTGAACTCGATCGACAGGCCGACGAGCGCTTGGAATTCCGCATGCGCCTCGAGTCGATCGGTGGCATGGTGAAGCGCACGATCACGCAGCGCGCGGATTCTCGCAAAGCGCAGTTTGAGGATGTCACCAAGCGACTTGACCTCACTCCGGAACAGACGGAGAAGGTACGCAACCTGTTCATGGAGATCAGCGTGCAGGAGATTCAGGGGAAGCGCGAACCAGGCGCATACTCCATGCGCGAACGTCAGCAGATCTTTGGTGAACTAGCCAAGATCCTTGATGAAACACAACGGGGCAAGCTCCGTGACATGATCATCAACCGCGGGGCTTCGCAGCAGGAACCGTGACTGGCGCGGGTATGACTACCGGCGCGGCCTGACGTTCCGTCCAACCCTTGCCGTCCCAGACGCAACGGTTCGGATCCACGCCGAACAAACCGCGGGGATCGTTGAGATCGACTTCTGGCAGCGGACCCGCGCCAACACGCGCGAGTGCTTCGCTCCACGAACGCGGCGCGCCAGCAATTGACCCAGCAGCGAGCGAGTGAAGTCCGTCCACTTGTGACTGCGCCATCGCGGGCGCTCCGCTGGTACGCATGGCTTCACAGTCGGCACGGAATCGCGCACTGCCACCTTTGAGAATTTCTGGGTGACGATCGAGGAGAGCCGCGGCGCCGCTACTTGCCAATGCGTCTTTGGCACGGCTGCCCTCGCCGCGGCGATACAGCGCAAACGCCCGTACCAGCGACATCACCGCTTCGGATCGCTCGGCAGCTTCCACACGTGCATCGGACGACGGATCGAGCAGCATGGCTAACGCCAACATGCGCGACCGATCGGCGTCGGCGGCCGCGTGATCAACCAGGAACAAAGCCGCACTGCGTCCCATCTCTCGAACATCAAGCGCACCTGCCAGGGAAGCAAGTTGCCGCGCCAGCGCGCGATCCACGTCGGGCGCGGGTGCGGCGGAGGCACGGTCCATCACATCCTCCGCAAGCGCCAAGTATTCGGCACTGCGCTCCGGCCGCAGTGCAGCCAGGCGTCGGTCAAGTTCTGCTCGCCAACCATCCGCAGCGTGAGGCGCAAATGCAAGCGACAGTGCCGCTGCGCAGGTCATCGCAACCAGCCATGCACATCGGAAGCATCGAGTGTTGCAATACATCACTGCACCTGCCCTTCAGGGGCAATGCCCAACGCGGCAACTTCAAGCAGCGCCCGCGAAGTTGACACGAGTTGCGCGAACACGTCCGGCGCCGCTACGCGATCCGCCGCAGCGCGCTGCAGCAACGTATTGATTGCACTGCGTCGCCGCGGCATACGCTCGGCAAGTATCGCCGCGTCCAGTTCAAGGATTCCCACCAGTTCTGCCACTGCAGCTTGCGGACCGGGCGCAGCAAGACGACGCCGCGCGTCCGATGTACTGATAATCAACTTCAGTTCAGACACAGGAACCACCGGGCTCGCCTCAGTAGCACGCGCGGCGAACCACGCACGCAATGCATCTTCTGGTCGTGCGTCAACACTCACCGGACGACCAGCGAGCGCGCGTACCACTGTATTGGCACTCAGCGTGAACTCCTGCGCCACCGAATCGATCCGGTGCTGTTCGGAAGGAACCAGCGCTGCGTAGTGATCAAGGAGGAGAAGCATGGCGGCCGCGCGGCGGCGATCATCTGGTCCGCGTGGAACGGGTTGCCCGGAGACGATCCCGGCCAGCGCTGCGGCCTCGGTCACATCGACCGCTGAAGGAATCTCTGCCGACAATGCGGAGACCATATTTGGACCGGTGGCAAGGACGTCGGCAATCACGCCCTGCGAAACAGAACGTAACTGTGGCGACGGTGAAGCCAGCGCCTCGCGCGCAAGGGTCGCGGCATCCATCGGACCAAGGTCAGCAATGGCGCGGGTGCGGAGCGAACGCAACAGGGCTAATTTGTCGTCATTTGAGTTCCGAGAGCGCAATTCTGCGTCCAGGCGCCCATCCGTGGCGGCAGCACGACCAGCCGTGCGCTCGGTGCGGCCCTTCCACCGATCGAGATCATCGGGCGCGAGTCCCAGCGGGTCTTCCACCTGCGCAATGCGGGCCTCGGCATCACTGGTGCGTCCGCGTTCCAGCAGTCGTGCGGATTCCACCATCGCCACTAGTTCGGCAGAGTAGGCAATGCGAAACGCCGGATCTTCAGCAGGTGTACGCGACAGCACAAGTTGTGCAACGCGAACCCAGCGGTCCACAAGTTCTGGACGCACGCCGCGGATACGTGGCGAATCACTTGCAGCTACCACTTCGGTTGATGCCGCCGCAAGAGCGGTGGCGAAATGATCAGCGGTACGGGTTCGATCCGCCATGTCCGCGCGTGCCGCAGAAACCAGCCATGGCTCCCACCACGCGCCCGGCCGGCGTGCCGCCAGCACACTGGTGAGGCCATGCAGCGAAACAGCACTCACCGTTGGATCTTCAAGCCACGTTCGGAACATGGACGAAATTCGGGATCGGCGAGCCGGTTCGCCCGTCCATGCCAACGCGTCGAGCAGCGTTCCCGCAGTATCAGCGGAAACTCCCGGACGCTCAAACGGCGCGGTGCGGCGCAACATCATGTCAATGAGCGACATGATTCGAGTGTCGCGTTCATCGCGCAGCGGTCCCGATGAGGTCGCTGCTTCCGTGGCCTGAAGCCATGCATCAACCACGTCCGCCGCTTGCGATGGATTACCTAAAAAAACTGCGTCGCACGCAGCTTTGGTACGCGGAACAAGCCAATCCAGGGCGGCTTCTCCAAATGCCAACGGCGCGCCACCAGCGGAACGAAGGTCAAGTGCGGCGATGAGTCCAGCAGAACCACTACCGCGCCAGATGGCTTCCGGTGTGTCGGTGCGAACGGCGCGCATCACTTCCAGTGGCGCCCGCAACATCTGTCGACTCTCGGAATTGCCAAGCCGCGGGTGAAGTGCAACGATCGCCTCAAGAATGGATTCACGACGGCGTGTTCCCAGGAGCGGCCATGAAGCACAGAACGCATCCGTGGAGCGACTCCATGCGGCTCGATCGGCATCCGACGCAGTGGTGCCGGCACCAACGCGGGCTTGCATGGCAAGAAGCTCCGCCTCCTCGGCGGCGACGGTCTCCAACGCAGTACGTGCCCAGTCCGGCGAAGCGTCAACACGCAGTAGCGGCGGGCGCGAGTACATCGCAGGAACTGGGGGCGTGTTGCGTGCAAGGGCAGATTTCTGATTGTTGGCTGCCGCGGCGCCCGCGCGGCCTGACGTCGTTTGCCGCGGATCAACGTCCGATGCTGCGGTCTTCCGCGCCTCACCTTCGGCGCTTGGTGCAAGCGGGCCGTTGCGTGAAGACGGATCGGAATTGGCGGAAGACGCGGTATTGGTACGAGCAGCGCGGTCGGCCGCAAACCACACCAGACCAACACTCACTGCCATGGCAATCACCAAGATTCCAAGCCCAATGGCGAGCTCCATGCCACGGCTACTTGCTGGTGCCGACGGCGCAGTTTCCGACGTTTCCACTTCCACAACCGCTGTTGGCGCGCGACCAACAGAGTTGCCAACCGAAACCGCACGTAACGCACTATTCACCATGGCCGCAAAGTCAACGCCCCGAGTACGCGCAAACGCCGCCAGCCGCGCCCGTGTGCGCGCATTCCAACCACCGCTCGAACGAATGATGAGCAACACTTGTTGGTCAAGCATGCGCTGCCGATCAGTTGGTCCGCCGGTCTGATTCATCGGCGATCTCCGTTCGGCGTCATTGCGTTGCCAGGCCGTTGCGCAGGTCGCTCGGGACTAGAGATGTCGCTCGGAGATTTGGAGAGCCGCACATCAAGCGCAGAGAGACGCGCGGACGCAGCACCTTCTCCAAAGCCATTTCCCAGTTGGCGAACCTGTTCAAGGAGCGAGCGAGCGCGCGGTTGATCCGTGCTTGCAATGGACTCAATCTGCATCGCCTTGGCTTCAAACCACGGTTCCGTTCCGGCAGGATTGGCGGAGAGCACTTGGCGCAACAAGGCTGCCGCGCCCGAAGCGTCACCCGAAGCAACCCGCAGGTCCGCACTTGCGAGGAGCAGTGCCGCGGACTTTGGAGAAATAGCCAAGGCTGACGAACCAGCGCGATCCGCACCGGCGCGATCGATGGCTGGTTTCCCTTCGCGGAGCAACTCGGCTTCGGCGCGCATCCACATGGCTGCTTCGGTGGCCCCGGCAGTTTCTTGACCGGAAATCACTGCTTTGGCAACCGCTGCACGAATCGCTGCACTACAGGCGGGATTGCGAAGCACCGCTCCCATGAGTGACTGCGCCGCCACTCGCACCCACGGTGATGCGGGTTCAATGGCAATGAGCGCGGTCAGCGCATCGTCCATTCGACCGTCAAGCGCGGCGATCTGCGTGCGTCGAGCGGCAAGCTCCGCCGTCAGTGCGCTATCAACCTTTGCAGCACTTCCGGATGGTGGCGTTGCAGTGGATGCGGTATCTGCCAGCAATCGTGCTTCCAAGGCCACTAACGAATCCGATGCACGCATGCGGTCGTCAAGTGCAATGGCAAGCTCAAGTCGACGGCGAAGTTCCAACGTGCCCTCTTCGCTTCCGCCGGCAGCAACATCATCGCCAGCAGCAAGCGCACGCCGCGCTGCTGCGCGTCGCTCATCTCCGGTGAGTGATCGAAAGCGGCGATACAAGCCATCAAGCGCTGCACGTCGAGCCGCGGGGGCAAGTTCAACGGCAACGGTATCGCTGAGCAATGCATCAATATCAACAATTGCTGGAACATCCGTGTGCAGAACGCGCCACGCGCGCGCGCGAACTGCTGCTGAAGTTTCGGGCAGATCGGCGATGATTGAATCAACGATGGCAGTGATACGAGACGCAATGGATTCACTTCCTTCGCTTGCGCCAGCATTTGCCGCACTGTTGCCCTTGCTACCGGGCGTACGCGTTGCCTCTTCCAGGCAAAGCACCGCCAGCCAGCGCGTGTCACCGGCACGATCGCCTTGCATTTCCTTGGCCGCCTGAAGGAACGCATCAGCCGCTTCCGCGGGCCGCCCTGCCCCTCGAAGCACGTATCCATTGAGTGCCCGCGCGCCCGCCGAGACAGTTGGCGAAACTCCCGGGCCAATCGCACCGGCAATGCGATCGGCTGCGCGTTGCCATGCAGCCGCAGCCTCCACCGTCTTTCCTTCTTCTTTCAATCGATTGGCATCAGCAGCGGCGCGTACCGCCGCGAAGAGCTGTGCACCAGATCCGGACTCCTCCGCACCCGGCGCCAATGAAATCAGCGACAGTTCACGCAGCTTGCCAGCGGCTACCAATCGACCAACTGCTTCGGTCAACAACTCTGCAGCGCCGGGCGCATCCGGCTTGCGTCCAGCGCGCGCGGCGGCAATCAACGACATCCCTACACCCTGCGAGCCGTCACCCTCGCTCCGCAAGAAGGTCAACGCTGTTTCTAACTCCCCGCGGTCGAGGTAAGACGCAATGCGCCATGCCGGCAACTTAGTCCGCACCGAGCTATGCGTTCCAGGCGATGCCAGCAACGCAAACCACGCATCCGCCGTGGCGCCCGTTTGCACCAGGCTTGCAGCAAGTGCCGAACCAAGAATGGAACTGGCGAACCCTTCGTTACTGCGCAGATCTACTGAAACATCACCGGGGTCGATGGCCGCCTTGCCGGGCTCAATGAGATTGGCAAACCATCCCATGGAATCCTGGCCGCGATCGCGCCAATCCGGGTGACCCAATTCACGCGCGAGCCATGCGGAGTAGTAGCCAGCCCATGCGCGAAAGAACTGTGCATTACGCGCGATTTCTTCCTCACGGGTGGCACGGAGCGCCGTTTGCTCTGCAGCAATTCCAACCTGCGTGGAGGCGTCACGACTACTCAACGTCTTGGCGCGATCGGAACGAGCCCCCAGCACGGCGAATTCTCGGATCAAACTCTCAAACTGTTGACGAGCAGCTTCACACTCTTCATCAGTTCCCCGTCCGGCGCGCCGATCTTCCGCCGTGCGTTGCGCCGCGCGATGTTGTGCGCGCAGAATCACCAATCGCAAGGGTTCGGACCCAGCATCGAAACGCTTGACCAACGCCATGGCGCGCGCCATCAATGCGTTGCGCCGTGATTCATCGTCTTCACGCTCCAGTCGCGCGGCCATGATGGAAGCCAATCGGCTCACTAACGCGGCGCGCCCTTCACCCTCTGGCTCGTTATCCAATTGCGCCGCGAGGTGAGCGATGACCAAGTCCGTACTGCCGCGCGCTTCGAGCCAAGCAACCGTGGCATCCGATAGTTCCTTGGGCACAGCGACATCCGGTCGCGATGGCTGTGCAGTGATGAGAGAAGCAATTGAAGTTCCTTGCAACGGAAGCTGCGCCCACTGCCTGAGTAGCACCGCAGCGCGCGCTGCGAGCAGCGGTTGACTCACGGAATCACACGCAATCAAACTGGAAAGCAAGACCAAACCGCGATCATGAACCGTTTGGTCTGTGTCGGCCGCCAGCGCCGCGCCGGTTGCAAATCGTGCCCATGGTTCAAACCATAACGGCAGCGATCGTCGCACGCGGGCCAGTGTCGCAAGCGCGGCAGCGCGACGCTTGGGATCCTCGGTGCGTGCGTCGCGTATCGCTTCAAGGGCGGTAGTGGTGGCCTTCGCCGCAGTATCAATCTTTGTATTGCTCGCGGGTGTGGCGGGCGCCTCGGCTGCACCGCTGGCGGCGTCCGTCAGACGATCACCAGCACCCGCTTGAGCACCGGCACTTGCAGTACTCGCAGAAACATCCAGAGCTGCGGCGTAGGCCGCTACCACTGCGGCAAGGCCTGCATCTCCATGTGCATCGAAATTTGCCAGCACTGCACGCGCACGGATTGCTGCTGCAACATCAAAGGCACCGGGCGCCAAGGCAGGCGGTACAGGCATACGTGCATCAATCGCCCTCGATTCAGCATCCTGAATTCGAGCATCTGCACCTTCGCGCGGCGCGATCCCTGCGCGGGCAATTCGAATCGCCTCAAAGGATGCACGCAGGGACTCTTCAGCACTGCCCGAACGGCGTAACGCCTCTGCGCAGACCGCCGATGCCGTGAGACCATCGGCACTCGGCGCGGCTCCGTCCCATGCCCGGAACGCTCGTTGCAGCGGATCAAGTGCAAACATCCAGTCGCCGCGCGCCACGCGCATCCGTCCGCGCCACAGCGCGTCGCCGGCAGCGAGCCACTTGGCGGTCTCCTTGGGAACGTTGGCGCCGCGTACGTCGCGCACGTCACTCCACGCAACCGACTGCTGCTGCTCAAGGCCGCCGCGTCGAGTACGGACTTCGATGCCGCCGGGTCCCACGCTCACGATGTCTCCGTCAATTGAGGGTGCACTACCGCGGAGTTCTATGACGTCGGCGCACAGTGGCGCGTTGACCACGCCCATGGCGATCGTCACAGCAACGGTGGGAGCAAGCGTTCGCCATCCGCTCACCGCAGACCCGAAACGTAGCCATCGTGTGCTCACGGCGGGTTATCTCCGTTGCCACCCTTCGGCCGCACTTGCCGGAATTCACCGTCGGCCTCCTGTGCTATCTGTCGCAATTGCTGACTACC
>CAMDUB010000028.1 GCA_945878575.1 Phycisphaera mikurensis NBRC 102666
GGAATTGTGCCTGAATTTGCGGCATTGAACGCAGTTGCGGGTGCAGGCACAGCTACTGCTGCAGCCAGCGGTGGCGGTAGTGAAGACACGCAGGCTGTCGACACGGGCGCTGCAACCGATGGCGCCGGCACGATGAGTGGCAAGAATAAGACCAGCGAGACATTCACCAAGAGTGGTGCAGGTGGTCTGAGTGGTTCATCTGGCTTCGGTCAAGGCGCACCCGGCGGCGACGCCAACACTCCTGGCGGATCGTCGGGATCCGGCAACAAGTCAGAAGCGAAGCAGGATCGCAAAGCAAGCCGCGTTGCCATCAAGTCATCCGCTGCAGAGCCCGTTGACATTGACCGTGATGCATCGCTGCCCTTGGCTCCGAATGCATACGT
Organism: Phycisphaera mikurensis NBRC 102666; assembly: GCA_945878575.1. GTDB lineage: Bacteria > Planctomycetota > Phycisphaerae > Phycisphaerales > SM1A02 > UBA966. Next base: position 384 of record CAMDUB010000028.1, read on the forward strand.
CGGCAAGGCAGCAACAACGGTCGTCATTAAGTTCACTGTTGAATTGCGACCGCCCGTCGGTCGTGAACTCGCGCCCGCCGCGGCTCCCGCGGAAGGCGAGCCGGCCCCCGACGGCTCAGAAGGAGGCCAGCCATGAGTGCAATCTCAGATGCCATTCAAAAGGTTCGTGATTCGCTCTCTTCGCTTGGTAAGCGGGGCGGGGGCTCGTCGTCAGAAGGGTCCTCAGGAAGCAAATTTAACCCCAAAATGGTGGTCACATGGGTGAAATCACACCCGGTGATCGTGGCATCAATCTCGGTCATGGTGGTCGCCCCCGTGGCCGCATGGTGGATCTCCAGCGACATCTATTCCGCTCGTGACGAAGTTGCTACCAAGCGTGTTCAAGAGATGGCCGCGCTTGAGAAGTATGAGAAGTCATCGGTCGAGATCGCGCTGCCTGGTGTTGCAGCGGAGCAGAAGGTTGGTGTTGTCAATCAGAACACCGTGACGGCGTACCGCAAACTGGCGGAACGCCTCCGCGCCGATGCTCAGGCGATTCAGAAGACTGCACTTACTCACAACCAGCAAGGTCGCGGCAAGCTCGTCAAAGACGTGACCGTGACGCGCGAGAACGTCAATCTCATCGCTGAGGAAGTCTTCGACGCAGTGCAGGCTCGCGCGGTCACTGACCTCAAGGAAGCCCGCGCCGGCAAGCCTCCGACCGACCAGAGTCTGATTGACCAACTGCAGCGCCGTCAAGACCAGTTCATTGCCGCCGAGCGCAAGGCCGATCGCAAATCGCTCAACGAAGAGCAACTTGGTCGACTGCAGCGCTCGTTGGTGGACAAGCGATTGCAGTTGTACGCCGACGCTGCTGCAAACACATCGTTTTACGCTGATATTGCGGACATCGGCATGCCAGCACTCCCTACTGAGGCAGGTACTCCGCCATCGGAAACCAAGATGTTCTTGTGGCAATGGCGCCTCTGGGTCATTGAGGATGTGCTCAACGCAATTGCCACGGCCAACAAGCCCTACCGCGGCGTTGTTGACGCGCCCGTGAAGCGGATTCTGTCCATCAGCGTGAGAGAAGACATTCTTCCAAAGGTCGCGGCACCCGCTGCAACCGAGGAAGTCCCGGCTGAAGGCAGCACGCCACCGGCCGATGGCGCTGAAGTCGCCGCAGCAGCTTCTGCGCCTGTATTGCCGCCGCTCGATCCGAAAGCCGTTGTTTCGTATGACTTTGCCAAGTCCATGACCGGTCGCGTATCCAACCCCATGTACGACGTGCGCTTCGCCACCGTCCGATTGGTGGTTGCTACATCCATGATCCCTGAAGTTCTGAACGCCATCGCGCGGCAGAATTTCATGACAGTCATCACGATGGATGTTCGCCCTACGGACGCCTTTGAAGCGGCCGACGAGGGATACATCTACGGCGCAGCACCGGTTTCTGAACTGAGACTCACCATCGAGTCGGTGTGGCTGCGTCCATGGCTCGCCAAGCTGATGCCCCGTGAATTGCAGACGATCAAGGGCACAGACGGCCGCACCACTGATGATCCGGCGCCGAGCGCACCTGCTACTGAGCCGACCACCTAATCGCACTTACCTGAACACACATCGGAATACTCATGAAGCTCAAGGGAATCAACAAGTTCGAGCAGCACCTCGAGAAGATCGTGCTCGGCGTCTCGGTCATCGGGCTGTTAGCCATCGTCGGCTGGCAGTTCCTGAGCCCGCCGTCGTTCAAGCTCGGGTCACGCTCCGTACAAGCAGGCGAAGTTGATGCCCTGTTGGAGGCCAAGGCCAATGCACTGCAAGCGCGCCTCAACGACAGCGAGAAGAGCGACATCGAAATTCCGACGGACACTGTGAAGCTTGCCGCGCCAGATTTTTCTGCCGCGATCAAAGGACCAATCACCCCGGTGGAGAGCCTGGCTCGCACCGCTCCCAATTTCAACGGCGCGCTCGTAAAGGACGCAGTTTCCGCAGTCGACATTTGGTACTTCGAACCAACGGTTCCAGCACTGCAGATGCGCGGTGTTCAGGAAACCGCCGATGCCCTGACTGCCGATTCTGCCAAGGACGCAGCCAAGGTTTCCAAGATCCTCGCCGCGCGGCCTGACTTCCAGAAGATCGACGGTCCCAAAGATGTTGTGTGGACAACCCCGCTCGCACGTATTGACTTGAAGCGACTTCGCACGGAACTCGCCGATTCACGCAAGGACGCAACGCCGCCGTTGATGGCAATTCCTGGCGTTTGGTACCAAGAGACCCCGTACGTCGTGGACGTCGCCTTCGAGCGCCGCGAGCGTGCTGAAGATGGTTCGTGGGGCACTCCAGTGGTCGTCCCGGTGTTTGCCAATCGTGCGGATGAAATTACCTTCCGTGGGCGCATTGAGAACGCCACAGCCGATGTTCGCGATGAAGTATTTGCACTGCTCGGCTCTGATGACAATCAGAAAGAAATTCTTCAACCAACGTTCTACGAAACAGTGAACGGCGCGTTCGTCTCGCCCGTGCTGCTAGCTGACGCGGGCGATGGTGCAGCATCTGCAAGCGGTGCCGATGCTGGTGCAACCCGCCGCAATCTGCAGTTGCAGACGCAGTTGCAAGACAAGCAGCGTCGCGCCTTGACGCTGCGTGGCGAACTGGAAAAACTTGGTGGCATCTTCGATGAGGAAGCGGAACGCAAGAAGGAAGAGGCGCGCAAGAAGGATGAGCGTGAACAAAAGGAAGCAGAGAAGGCTGGCAGCAAGGGTGGCGGCAAGGGCGGCAGCGGTCCTGGCGGTGGCGGTCCTGGCGGCAGCATGAGCGGTAAGAACAATTCTTCGGCCGGGGATGATTTGAAGGATGCCAAGCGAAAGCTCGCAGAGCGCAAGACCAAGTCGGCGGTGCTGAGCCGCGTTGAATCGGAAATTGCAGCGCTCGAGAAGTCGCTCGGAGCGGCGCCCGGCGCTGGTGCAGGCGGTCCGGCCGTGAAGGCGCCCACCTTGGGATCACTTGATGAACTGTTGGTGTGGGGTCACGACCTAGAGGTCATGCCCGGTCACACCTATCAATATCGCTGCGTAGCCCGGGTTTACAACCCATTCTTCGGCAAGGGCAATCAGCTCGTCCAGAAGCAAGCAGACAAGGGTCTTGCATCGCAGTTCACCATCGACTCTGCCGCAAGCGAATGGTCAGCCTCGATCACTGTTTCGCCTGACGTGCGATTCTTTGTAACGCGCGCAATCGTTGCTGATGGATCGCTCGCGCTGGGCTCTGCACAAGTAGAGGTTTACAAGTTGCTTGGTGGCCAGTGGCGCAAGTCTGAAACCAGCGTGCAGCCAGGCGAGCGTATCGGGCGCATTGACAACAAGGGCGCGCAGCCAGTTGATTTCACTACGCAGTATTTCGTCGTTGATGTTGTTGAAGATCTCGACACATCGCGCGGGCCAAGTACTGCAGGTAAGGATCGTCGTCCTGGAATCGTTGTCGTTGGTTCGATCACAGGTACCGGCACGGAGATTCGCGTTCCGTACACCGACTATGAGGATGCTGATCGATTGAAATTGCGGGCGCAGGCCGACGCAGCAGCCCCCGTAGGGAGCGACGCGAAGGACGCACCAGCCAACAGCGGCGATAAGCCCAAGGGTCCTGGAAGTGGTGGGGCAGGGGGCGGCAACAAACCTGGCACGGGTAAATAGCTGAAAATGCCCTGAAACAAGCCTTATTTCGCGATTGGGCGCACAGTGACCTGTGCGCCCAATCGCATTTTTGGTGGTTCATAACAGAGTGATTTCCCATAATCAAATCTACAAAAATTCCTGCTGAAGATGCCATCAACCCCCTTGACGTACTTGCAGATCTCTGTACCATTGCCGATCCTCCAGCCACGAGAGTGGTTTGAGTTCTTTGACAAGTGAAGTGTTGGTCGTGCACCCCAGACACGTATGCGTTTGCAGACTTTGGTCCGCAAGCAGCTGCGACTGGCAGTGCAACAATTGAATTGAATTGATTTGAATTGAATCGAGAATGATCTCGAGTATTGAGTCGTCGTTCACGTGTGTGTTGTTTGACACGTGATCGAATGTCGGATCCGCAAAGTCCGACATGGTATGCACCGGCCCCCCAGCGGGGGTCAGGTAGGCATGGCCAAGACTGAAAGGGCACATGATGGATGCCTTGGCATTGAGAGGCGATGAAGGACGCGAGAACCTGCGATAAGCCGAGAGGAGCCGGTAACTAGGCTGTGATCCTCGGATTTCCGAATGGGGCAACCCTACCGAAAGGTAACTCTGGCCTGAATGTATAGGGCCAGTAGAGCGAACGCAGCGAACTGAAACATCTCAGTAGCTGTAGGAAAGGAAAGCAACAGCGACTCCGCAAGTAGCGCCGAGCGAACGCGGATCTAAGCGGGAAACGTACGAACGACCTGGAAAGGTCGACCAAAGAAGGTGATAGTCCTGTACGACGGGAACCGTGAATGGCTTCAAGTAGAGTCAGGCTCGAGAAACCTGGCTTGAACATGGGGGGACCACCCTCCAAGCCTGAGTACTACTCAATGACCGATAGTGAACCAGTAAGGCGACTGAACGGTGAAAAGCACCCCGACAAGGGGAGTGAAATAGCACCTGAAATCATGTGCTTACACAGCGGTCACGGCCCGCAAGGGTTGTGGCGTGCCTTTTGCATAATGATCTGGCGAGTTACTGTCTGCGGCAAGGGTAAACCGAATCCCGGTGCACCCGAAGCGAAAGCGAGTCTTAAAAGGGCGTCAAGTTGCAGGCGGTAGGCGCGAAACCGGTTGATCTACCCATGGGCAGGTTGAAGGGAGGGTAAAACCTCTTGGAGGACCGAAGCCGTGAACGTTGAAAAGTTCTGGCATGACCTGTGGGGAGGGCTTAAAGTGCAATCATAACCGGAGATATCTCGTTCTCTCCGAAATAGTTTTTGGACTAGCCTCAGCTTATCAATACACGGGGGTAGAGCTACTGAATGGGGTCTGGGGGCCTACCCGGCTACCCGCCCCAATCAAACTCCGAATACCGTGTATGTAGCGCTGGGAGTAAGACTACGAGGGATAATCTTCGTGGTCGAAAGGGAAACAACCCGGACCATCGGCTAAGGTCCCTAAGTAATGCTCAGTTGAAAAGGTAGTCAGAATGCAGTGACAGCCAGGATGTTGGCTTAGAAGCAGCCACCATTTAAAAAGTGCGTAACAGCTTACTGGTCGAGGATTCTGGCGCCAATAATTATCGGGGATAAGCATTACACCGAAGCCGTGGGACTCGTATGAGTCGGTAGGAGAGCGTTGCTGTCAGCGTTGAAGTTTTCCCGTAAGGGTGGATGGAGCGGCAGCAAGTGAATATGCCAGATTGAGTAACGATTAATGCAGTGAGAATCTGCATCCCCGTATGCCCAAGGTTTCCCGGGGAAGGTAATTCCGCCCGGGGTTAGTCGGATCCTAAGGCAAGGCCGAAAGGCGTAGTCGATGGACAGCAGGTTAATATTCCTGCACCTTCGTATAGGTTGATGGCAGGTGACGGATTTCCATATCTCAACGGGACAGTGAAGCGTCCAGGCCATTTGGCCGATGTTGGGTGAGGAAGTCTCAAGAAAAGCCCTACCGGACGATTACGAAGTCCGTACCAAAACTGACACAGGTGGGCGTGGCGAATAGCCTCAGGGGCTCGAGAAAACGGTCCTGAAGGAACTAGGCAAATTTACCCCGTAAGTTCGCGATAAGGGGGCCCTACTCGTAAGAGAGGGCGCAGAGAAAAGGCTCTGGGAACTGTTTATCAAAAACACAGCACTGTGCTAACTCGCAAGAGGATGTATACAGTGTGACGCTTGCCCGGTGCCGGAACGTCAAGGGAGCTGGTCAGCGCAAGCGAAGCTAGCGACCGAAGCGCCGGTAAACGGCGGCCGTAACTCTGACGGTCCTAAGGTAGCGAAGTTCCTTGTCGGGTAAGTTCCGACGCGCATGAATAGCGTAATCACTGGAGCACTGTCTCCAGGACCGACTCGGTGAAATAGTAGTGGCGGTGAAGATGCCGCCTACCCGCAGCAAGACGGAAAGACCCCGTGGACCTTTACTGTACGCTTGCAGTGATCATGGATTTGTTCTGCGTAGCATAGGTGGGAGCCTTTGAAGTTCGGATTTCGGTCCGGATGGAGGCTAAGGTGAAATACCACCCTGAGCGCATTCGTGGTCTAACCCTGATTCCCATGAAACTGGGCAGGGAACACTGCATGCCGGGCAGTTTGACTGGGGCGGTCTCCTCCCAAATAGTAACGGAGGAGTGCAAAGGTTGGCTCAGCGCGGTTGGAAACCGCGCCAAGAGTGCAAGAGCATAAGCCAGCTTTAGTGCGAGCCAGACAGGGCAAGCACTCTCGAAAGAGGGCTCTAGTGATCCGGCGATCCCGTGTGGAAGGGTCGTCGCTCAACGGATAAAAGGTACCCCGGGGATAACAGGCTGATCGCTCCCGAGCGTCCATAGCGGCGGAGCGGTTTGGCACCTCGATGTCGGCTCATCACATCCTGGGGCTGAAGGCGGTCCCAAGGGTTGGGCTGTTCGCCCATTAAAGTGGTACGCGAGCTGGGTTCAGACCGGCGTGAGCCAGGTCGGTCCCTATCTGCTGTGGGCGTAGGAATGTTGAGAGGAGACAATCTTAGTACGAGAGGATTGGATTGGACGTACCCCTGGTGTGCCAGTTGGACCGCTCGGTCCATAGCTGGGTAGCTACGTACGGCAGGGATAACCGCTGAAAGCATCTAAGCGGGAAGCCCACCTCAAGATGAACATTCCATGTCGCAAGACGAGAGACCCCCGGTAGACCACCGGGTTGATAGGACGCGTGTGTAAGCGGAGAGATCCGTTTAGCTAAGCGTTACTAACGGTCGACGTCTTGGCCATGTCTACCAGATTCCCTCTGGTGGGCATCCCGACTCAATCATGAGAGATCATGATCGCTTCGGTTCACTCATTCTTACTCATCCGAAGTGGCGAGTAGAACAATTCAATTGAACGACCAACTCTTCACGCAAACACGCCGTCGGTGGCTGGAAAGCCTCCTACGGATTTGCCGGTGAATATAGACAAGGGGAAACACCTGTTCCCATCCCGAACACAGCAGTTAAGCCCTTGTCGCCGATGATACTGCTCCGCGGGAAAGTAGGTCACCGCCGGCTTCATGGGCCCTACCAGTCACAACTGGTAGGGCCCTCTTTATTTTTGGGTTGTATTTCGCTGTTTGGTCGCTTGCACTTTCGCTGCCGCTGCCTGGTTTATCTGCGACCTACTTACACACAGCCATGAGATTTGTCGCATTTACTGCTTGCCTTTATGTACGGGTTGTGATTCAATGATGGAGGTCCTTGAATACGTCGGTTTTGGTTTGAATGAAGGCGGATTGGAGTTGTTGTTTGTTGATTTCAAATCGTGAGCCGGGGTGCGGCTTTCGCCGCAGTGCGCACATGATGGCGTTTGCACGACGCCGAATCGCTGAGCAGGAATACATCCCGTGCCAATGTTTAAGATATATGTCGGAAACCTCGACCCCCGTACGACGGTTGAGGCACTCAAGCCTTACTTCGAGCCATTCGGAGAGGCTGTTGATGAAATCATTCTCGTCATGGACGAGCAAGGGGAGCCGCGCGGATTTGCGATCGTGCTGTTCCGCGACCCGCAGCTTGGGCAGCTTGCCGTGGAGACGCTGACTGGTAAGAAAATCAACGGGCGTGAGATTCAAATCAATGAAGCCGTGAAGAAGGGCAAGCGTGTTTTGCCCGTCGAAGAGAAGGCTCCACGAACATCGCCGCTTGGGCCTCGCGCATTTCCGCGACCGGGCACCGGTGGTGGTTTCCGTCCCGGCGCTCCGCGCCCTGGTGATTCGCGTCCGAGTGGCATGGCAAGTAGCCGCCCCGGATTTGGAGCATCTGCTGGTGGCGCATCATCGCGATTTAATCGCAATCCACGCCGTGCTCCAGGTGCAGCGGGTGGACCAAGTTCACCAATGAATACTGGTAGCAGCAGCGCATCAGGTAGCGCTGCAATCCCAGGTGCAGAGCAGGGGACAACTCCATCAGCGAGCGGACCTGGCGTTACTCCAAGTGCAGGATCGCCGGCCGATCCCAGTACTCCGCGTCCTCCACTGAGTTCTGGTCTTCGCTCTCGTAGTCTTGGTCAATCACCGAGTGCTCCAGGTGTTGCTGGCGCGCCAGACTCACCGGCAACGCCCGGTCCAACAAGTCGTCAACTCGGCGGTGCGCCATCGATGCGCCCCGGTGCACCGCGTCCACCGGTTCCTGGTGGTTCATCGACGCAAAGCCGATCGCTTGGCAGTTCATCGCGACCCATCGGTGGTGGTGGACTTCCGCGACCAACTGCAAGCGGCACGTCGCGCCCACTCGGCGCAAGTGCACCGCGTCCGATGAGCCCACCGACTTCGATGACTCCGCGCGCTGCTCCGTCGGCTCCTTCGCCTCCATCGACACCACCTGCTGCGAGTGCGTCACCCGCACCAGCGAGTCCAGCGCCTGCAGCGCCGAAGAAGGCAACGAAATCACCAGCTCCGGTTGATGCTTCCGATTCGGTGGCGCCAGCAGAGGCAGCGCCGGTCGCTCGGCCGCGTGCAGTGAAGAAGAAGCCGTCGCCCGAAGCGTGACTTTGGGTGACTCTCGGCGTGACCGCGCGCGAGTGTTGCATGTGTTGCCTGATAATAATGGCAGCCATGTAGGATTTTCTTCCGTTCGTGTCGTCGGGTGCGATCAATCTCCGCAAATTCGAAAGTTGTTCGGTTGCTAACGGCAGACTGTGGTATCGTTCTCGACGAAGCAACTCGGACTGATAGTTGAACCGTTCGTTGTTTTCAGGCATTGGGCGCCGCCTGGGTCGGGCGCTTTAAGAAAGTTGGAGCAACGAATGTTTCGCATCTATGTCGGCAATTTGAGTTTTCGCACCACTCCCGAAGCACTTCGGGAGCACTTCGCCGTTTACGGAGAAGTTCTTGACGTCTTCATCGGTACTGATCGTGAAACCGGTCGCTCACGCGGCTTCGGTTTCGTGACCATGGCCGAGAAGGACGCTGGCAATAAGGCCATCACCGAGCTGAATGGCAAGGACTTCGAGAGCCGCGCTCTCGTCGTGAATGAGGCTCAGCCACGCGCTGAGCGTGGTCCTGGTGGCGGCGGTGGTGGTGGCGGCGGCGGCGGTCGTGGTCCAGGCGGCGGCGGTGGATTCCGCGGCGGTCGTGGCGGCGGCGGCGGCGGTGGTGGTTACGGTGGCGGCGGCGGCGGCGGGGATTACTCCCGTGGCCCACGTCGCGAGCGTGGCGACCGCAAGAGCAGCGACCGCGACGGCGAATGGTGATCCGAGGCGCGGGCATTCATGCCTGAACCATGGAAGATCCGTTTCGCATTCTCGGTTTACCGCGTCAGTTTGATCTGACGCCTGCCGAGGTGACAACGGCTCACTTGCGTGCTGTTTCGCGACTTCACCCTGACCGCGCGACCGATGAGGTCCAGCGAGTTCAGATGGTGCAAGAAGCAGCGGCCGTCGGTGCTGCCAAGCAACGGGTTGCGCACGATTTAACGCGCGCCGAGGAGCTCCTAAAGCTCCTCGGCGCGCGGTCTTTTTTGTCGGCACCGCTTGCGCCGGAATTCCTGTTCGAAACACTTGAATGGCGTGATGCCATCGAGGATGCCTGCCGTCAAAGTGACGGTGCGAGCCGGGCGGAGTTGACGGCCCGTATTCGGCTGCGACGGGCGGAGGAACTCGCCACTCTCGCGAGCGCTTTCCGAATTGCGATGCCTCTTGCCAAGATCGACCGACTCGAGGGTCCGTCATCGCACGTTGATGTTCCGCCATCTCCAGACAGTCAAGGAACGCCTGCTCTCATGAACAGCGACCTGCGCACTGCTTTGCAGGACGCCGCGGCGGCGCTGGTTCGTCTGCGATACCTCGACCGCATGCTCGATCGTCTGACCGGCGACCCGTAACACTCGTAGTGAGTTCCAAGCGAACCATCGGCATATACAGGCTGTCACGCTCCGCTATACTCCGCAATCCCTCGGGCTAGTAGCTCAGCTGGCTAGAGCACGCCCCTGATAAGGGCGAGGTCGAAGGTTCGAGTCCTTTCTGGCCCACTCCGAGAGCATGCGCGGCGCCCCGAAACGGGCGCCGCGCTGCATTTCTAGGTTGTACAGATTTCTAGGTTGTACAGATTTCTAGGTTGCACAGATTGCACACACGTGAACGCGCTGCAGCGGTTGGCGATCGGTCTATCATGGATGCCCCTCGCGGCCGAACTGCTTCGGCTCGAATCCATCGGAATGGACGTGTGTATGCGTCCACCAATTCAACGAACAAACGGAGTCACTGCAATGCGACGCGCCAAGATCTCAATCATCGGAGCTGGAAATGTTGGAGCAACTTGCGCCCACTGGGCGGCAGCCAAGGAGCTCGGCGACATCGTGCTGGTTGACATTCCGGACCGCGTTGGCGTTGCGCAAGGCAAGGCCTTGGATTTGGCGCAGTGCGGTCCGCTGGAGCGATTTGACGCAAACATCAAGGGAACCTCGGACTACGCGGACACCACTGATTCCGACGTGGTGGTGATCACTGCCGGCATGCCACGCAAGCCGGGAATGAGTCGAGATGATCTGATTGAGGTCAACGTCAAGATCGTGAAGGACGTCACCGCTCAGGTCGCGAAGCACTCCCCGAACGCAGTGCTGATTGTGGTGAGTAATCCGCTTGACGCGATGGTCTACACAGCGTGGAAGGTCTCTGGCTTCCCGACGCACCGCATCTTGGGTCAGGCCGGCGCGCTTGACGTTGCACGATTCCGCACGTTCCTTGCCATGAAGCTTGGTTGCTCAGTGGAGGACATCAGTTCGCTCCTCCTTGGCGGCCACGGTGATGACATGGTTCCGCTGCCGCGCTTCACCAGCGTGGCCGGTATTCCGATTGATCAGCTGCTCTCGGAGGCAGACATTACCGAGTGCGTCGATCGCGCCAAGGTTGGCGGCGGCGAGATTGTCAAACTCATGGGGACCAGCGCCTACTACGCGCCCGCATCCGGCACCATCCAGATGGTGGAGGCGATCGTCAAGGACAAGAAGCGCATCGTTCCGTGTGCCGCATATTGCGAGGACGATTACGGCGTCGCTCCTGGCCAGAAGGGCAAGGGCTACTTTGTGGGCGTGCCGGTAGTGCTTGGATCCAAGGGCATGGAGCGCGTGGTTCCAATCAAGATGACCCCCGCGGAAGCCGCCTTGATGGCGGAGAGCGTGAGTCATGTGAAGGACTTGGTCGGCACGGTGCAGAAGATGTTCCCGGAACTCTCCTAATCGAGGCTTGAACGGCTTCGGAGGATGCTTGCCCGACCGCACTTCGGTGCGCGGTTTGCTGTGCCGCGGCCTGCAGATCCTGAAGCCAAGCGCCGGGTTCGGACGATGAATGATCCATGCGTAATGGGCGTGGCTCAATCTTCTTCGATCCTGGCTGGATGTTCCTGATTGCTGGGCTGGTTCTGGTCGCCTCCGCAGCGCTGGTACCCGCCACCTATGACTTGTGGGTCATGCGTACGCAGTTGCGGCATTTGGATGCTCAGGAGCGCGAGAATTTCAGCCGCTTGGAGGCCTACTCCAAGTTTGTGACTGCCCTTGATTCGGCCGAGCCGCAGTTGGTGCGTCGGTTGGCTGCATCTCAATTGAATCTAGTCCCGCGTGGTGAGCGCCCCTTGATTGTTGCGGGAAGCGCCAAGCGCAACCCCATTGAATGGGTGGATGCCACCGTGGCTCCCGTGCGGGCGGTAATCGTTCCGTTCCCCGATTCGCTGCTGAGTCGGTTGACGCTTGGTCGCAAGGCTCTTTGGATTGCAGGGGCCGGCGTGATGTGCATTTTCTTGGGTCTGCTTTCGGCACCGCTGCGACTCCTGGTTCCAACACCGCCCACGCTTGAAGAAGCAGGAGCGGTTGCGTCGCAGTTGCTGACCGGTCGGGCGCCAAGTCTGGCGTTGGCGGGCATTGGTAGCGCTCATAGTTCGGGTCAGCCGGAAAGCCTCTCCAGTGCCACACCATTGGTGCGCCTTGGTCATGAGGCACCGCATGAGAATGATTCTGCCGCTCACGGAGCCGACTGACGGAGCCGCGGGCAGGTCGGCCGCCGCTATTGCGTGTCGCACATTTCATCGTTGACTGCAAGAAAAAGGGCTTGATTTGCCTGGCGGTTTCGCATGCGCCCGTACGGTGCATCCATGTCACGATCGCCTGATGAAATTCCCGATGCCATTCTCCGCTTGGCGCTCTCCGATGAGTGCGGGCCGGCGTTCCATCATTCCGCGCTGGCGTGTTTCGGCACGCCCGAGGCGGTGCTGTCTGCTTCGGTAGCGGAGTTGGCATGCCTTGAGCGGGTGTCACTGACCCGAGCCGAGCGCGTGTACGCGCAATTCCGATCGGTGGAACCGAATGCTGAGCGCGAAGCAATGCAGCGGATTGGTGCACGCGCAGTGGTGCTTGGTGATGCTGACTACCCGCCACTGCTGGCGCCGGTTCCACTGCCGCCCATCATGTTGTGGACGCGTGGACGAACCGCCGCCGCAGCGGAAGACGCGGTGGGTATTGTTGGTGCGCGACGCGCTACTTCCTATGGCTGCACGCAGGCGGCGCGCTTTGCGGCAGCCATGGCCGCCGAGGGTATTGCGGTCATTTCTGGCGGCGCGCGCGGTGTAGATGGCGAGGCGCATCGCGCAGCACTGCGTGTTGGCGGCACGACGGTGGCAGTACTTGGATGCGGACTTGCGGAGCCATATCCACCGGAACATGTTGGGCTCTTTGAAGCGATTGTGGACGCGGGCGGACTGCTAGTCAGTGAGTTTCCCGTGGGCTGGCCGCCGCTGGCAGCAAACTTTCCGCGGCGCAATCGGATCATCTCCGGCCTGTCACTCACGGTGTTGGTGGTGGAGGCGAATGTTTCAAGCGGCGCACTGATTACTGCTCGTCATGCCATTGATGATCATCGTCGCGATCCGTGCGCGCTTCCGGGGCCCGTTGATAGCCCGCGCTCGGCAGGGTGTAACGCGGCGATTCGCGATGGCTGGGTGCACGCAGTATTGGATCCCGAGGATCTGCTGCGGCTCCTTGATGACAATGCGGAGCGGTTGGGTCGATTGACCGCTGTTCGCCCTGATCTTGCTGCGCTTGGGGTTCCTGATGCTTTGCGACCGGCGGTGGCGCGCGCAGCAGAGTTGATTGCGCGCCGGCCCCGTATCAGTTCGGAAGACTTGGCAGCGTCGCTGCAGATGGACACGGACAGCATTCCGATGCTGCGGACGTTTGCAGAGTTACTGCTTGCTCAAGTTAAATCGGCGCGGACACAGCGTCGACGTGCTGCACGGACATGTGCCGAAGCGCCACGCATGGTGGTGCGTAGTTGGTCAGGTCCAACCGATGGCGTAGAAGATCGCCGAGAAGAACAGGTCGCTCAGGATCACGAAGATCACGGTCTGGACGACCGTTTCCGTGGTGGCCTTACCGACGCCAGCGGCACCTCCGGTGACTCGGAGTCCGTTGTAGCACGCGATCAATCCGAGCAGCAATCCGAACACGCCGGCCTTCATGAGGCCAGTGAGAAAGTCGGACATCTTGAGTTGGGAGATGGTGTTGGATACGTACAGGTCGTAGGGGATTCCGAGGACAAGCGTGCCGACCACCATGCCGAAGAAGACAGCGGTTAGGTTGCTGACAACAGCGAGAGCAAGGAGGCTGGTGACGGTTGCTGCGAGGCGGGGTACCACCAAGTAGCGAACTGGGTTGAGACCCATGGCTTCAAGTGCCTCGACTTCTTCACCAACCACCATGGTGCCAATTTCAGCAGCGATCGATGCGCCCGCGAAACCAACCATGACGATGGCAGCAATCAGTGGACCAAGTTCGCGGAACACCGATACGCCGACCAGATTGGCGACCTTGTCAGTTTGACCGTATTGCTCAAGGGTTGGCGAAGTCTGCAGCGCCAGAATGATGCCGATGGAACCACTGACCAACATCACGATCGAAATTGATCGAACTCCGACCCGAACGAGCTGAGCGGTGATCGCTCCGCTACCGATCCGAACGCGTCGCAACACAAACGCGCGCCACATCCATTCGGCGGTATCGCGACCGAGCCAGAACAGCGAACCGACGAGATCGAAGATCGACAACCAGAAAGCGATCCAACTATCGAGGAGTCGGATCGGTGCGCTTGGGATGGCGGTTGATTCAGATTGCTCGGCCATGGAATCAGTTTGCGAGTGCGGCTTCGAGGGTTGGCGTCATCTTGAATACGTCGGACAGGCGCGCAATTTCAAAGATGCCGCCGACGCGTTCGTTCGCTCCTGCGAGAATAAGTGAGCAACCTCCGCGTTGGCTCAGTTGCAGGGTCTGCACCAGCACCGCGAGTCCGGGGCTACTCAGGAACATGGTTCCGGTGAGGTCGATCACCAGCTTTGCGGGCTTCTTTGCAATCGCGGTGGCGATGGCTTGACGGAACGGATCGATGTTGGCGGCAGAAATATCACCGACGGCATGAACGATGGCTGCGGTATCGATCTGCTCAACGGAAACTTGGAGTGGATTGATTGCCATGGGTTGATCAGTCTACCGTTCGGGGGGAACGGTGGGCAGTGGGGTGTTCGTTGTCAATGCGCGGGCGTCGGTTGCTTGGCAAGCCAGGCCTTCCACGCCGAAATGGCAAGCGCTCTGGACTCCCATGGATCGTCGAAGCGGTAGCCGTTGGTTTCGCCAGTGAGCCGACGCAGGGCGCTGATGGCTGCAAAGCGAATGCTGGGGTCATCGGAGGCAAGATTTGCCACCAGCGACTGCACATCATCCATATTGCCGGACTGGGCAGTTTCGCGAATGGCGCCCAGCCGGGCGGCAGGGGTTGGATCGGTGTAGGAGGGACTCACCGGCCCACACGCGGATACCAGGACACTGGTCATGAGTGCCGCGTGGGCGAGGTGCAGGCGAGGGAGTCGATTCACGCCGCGGAGTGTAGAGCCAATCAACCGCTTGTAGTATTGCGCGCTTCACTATGAAAAACGCCACCGAGACCGTCCTGATCCTTGACTTCGGCAGCCAGTTTGCGCAGTTGATCGCGCGTCGGGTTCGTGAACTCGGGGTGCATAGCCTGCTAGTGGCTCCGGGCACGCCGATCGAAGTCCTGCGTGGCCTCGGTGCCAAGGGCATCATCATGTCGGGTGGTCCGGCGAGCGTCTTTGAAGAGGGTGCGCCGCGCTGCGACCCCGCGGTTCTTGAGATGGGTATTCCGGTCCTCGGCATTTGCTACGGCATGCAGCTTGGTTGCCACATGCTTGGATTCGAAGTGAGCCCGGCAGACAGTCGTGAATACGGTCGCGCGCATTTGGACATTCACGACAGTCACGGATTGATGCACGGCATTCCGCCGCGGACCACTGTGTGGATGAGCCATGGCGATCAAGTGCGTGATGCGCACGGCGACCTCGCGGTGCTGGCATCCACGGATACCTGCGCGGTGGCAGCGGTGGCGCATCGATCCAAGCCATTCTTTGGCGTGCAATTCCACCCGGAAGTGACGCACACGCCGCACGGGATCGATGTCCTGCGTAATTTCCTATACGGGGAGTGCCATTGCACGGGCAATTGGCGCATGGCGGATTTCTTAGAACGGGAGACTGCGCGCATTCGCGCCGAAGTGGGCAGTGATCGCGTCATCTGCGGTCTGTCTGGCGGCGTTGATTCAAGCGTGGTGGCTGCGCTTCTCTCGCGCGCGATTGGTAGTCAATTGACGTGCATCTTTGTGGACAATGGATTGTTGCGAACCGGCGAACGTGATTTGGTGGAGAGCACCTTCCGTGGTGCGTTTGATGTTGATCTGCGCGTGATCGATGCTTCCGCTGAGTTCCTCGCTGACCTGGAAGGCATCACCGATCCCCAGGAAAAACGGCGCCGAATTGGGCATCGATTCATCAATGTCTTCCAAGCGGCTGCCAAGGACATTGGTGCGAACGCGCGTTGGTTGGCGCAAGGGACGCTGTACCCCGACGTCATTGAGAGCGGCGCAAGTCTGGCGGGAACGGCCGCCAACATCAAGTTGCACCACAATGTGGGCGGACTGCCTGCGGAGCTGGGATTCCAACTCATTGAACCGCTGCGCGACCTTTTCAAAGATGAGGTTCGACGCCTGGGCGAGGTGCTGGCGCTGCCTCCGCAGATTGTCTGGCGACATCCCTTCCCGGGCCCAGGTCTTGCGGTGCGCGTGATTGGAGAGATCACGCCGGAACGGCTTGCCATCCTGCGCGATTGCGATGAGATTTTCCTGGAAGAAATTGTCTCCGAGGATTTGTACCGGGTGACCAGCCAAGTGTTTGCCGTGTTGCTTCCCGTGAAGACGGTGGGAGTGATGGGCGATGGCCGCACCTACGACTCGGTGGTTGCGTTGCGCGCCGTCACCACCGAAGACTTCATGACCGCCGATTGGGCGCGTTTGCCATGGGACGTCTTGGCACGGATTTCCAACCGCATCATCAATGAGGTGAAGGGTGTGAATCGCGTGGTGTACGACATCTCCAGCAAACCGCCTGCCACTATTGAGTGGGAGTAAGCGGAATCGTTGGCAATCAGAGCAACGGTATGAAGCTGCGCGGCGGATGGCGCGCGCACTCCAGTACTGCTTTACGCGCGGTGCGTTCCGCCCGTGCGATTCAATGCCATCTCTAACACATCGCACACGATGTTCACTTCCTCTTCCGTCATGTCGTTGAAGAAGGGAAGGGCAATGGTGCGGGCTGCTGCGCTTTCCGCCACCGGGAATTGTCCGGGTTCGGTTCCCATCACGGCGCGCACCTGCGGAAGCAAGCTGGTCGCTGGGTAGTAATTGGCGGCACCGATATCTTGGCGATGGAGGACACCAATGATGGCATCACGATCGTCACAGGTGTAGCGCGTGGAAAGGCGGATGACAAAGTTTGCCCAACTGACGCTGCTCCCTTCGGGAATCGTTGGCAGCACGATGTCTGGGTTTGCCGCAAGCCGACGTACATAGGCGGTGGCAACCGCTTGTCGACGTTCGATGGTTGAGTCAAGACGACGGATTTGTCCGCATCCAAGCGCGGCCGCGGACTCAGTCATGCGCGCGTCGTATCCGCCGATCGCAATGTGTTCCAAGATGGCACCAATGTCGCGTGGCTGCCCGGAGAAACTCATGCGGTCCACACGACCTTGATGACGGAGTGCGCGACACGATGCGGCAAGGGTGTCATCATGCGTGACCAGCATGCCACCTTCGCCGGTAGTGACTTGGCGATTCGACCAGAAACCCAGGCAGGCAACGCGTCCCCAGCGCCCGGCATTGTCAGCGCCGTAGGTGGTGCCAAGTGCCTCCGAGGCATTTTCAATCATGGGAATTTCCATGCGTGAGCACAGGGCGATCAACTCTGGAAACTGCGCGGGATTTCCGAACGTCAGCGCGGCCAACATCGCCTTGGTCTTCTTGCCGATCCGCTTTGCGGCAGACTCGGGATCCATGTTCAAACTCATGGGATCGACATCAACGAACACTGGTCGGGCGCCCACATTCAGGACGCTGTTGGGCATTCCGCTGTAGCCGAACGCTGGGACAAGCACTTCATCGCCTGGCCCGATGCCAAGTGCGCGGAGTGCAATCTCAATGGCGATCGCACCAGAGGACACGCCGACGCCGAATGAACGGCGCGTTCGTTCTGCAACCAGTTGCTCAAACTCAAGGAGGCATGGTCCCACGCTGAGTGTGCCGCGCCGCAAGGTGTCCACCACCAACTCGATGTCGGATTCGAGGATCTCGGGGCGGTTGAGCGGAATGACGGGATTGGCAGCAGGGTGGGTCATGGGAACTCCTATCAAGCAAAGAAACTACTGAGGCGCAGTCACTGTGGGTGCTGGCGCGGACGGCGCCGAGACTTTCTCTCCCGCAATGCGCGTGATCAGTTCTTCGGTCTTCTTGCACGCGCGGGCATAGAACCAAGCGGCTTGCAGTGTTCGCAAAGCGTCAAGATCACCACCGCCGGCGGCGGCTCGACCGAGCACATCCAGGTCATTGGTGGAAAGCGGAGCGCCGGCACGCGCGATGATCAGGACGGCCAGTCCTTCGCCAGCGCGTGGCAGTGAGCCACGACGTGTTCTGGCAATGTCCGCTCCGGCAGCAACACAACTGTCGTTCACGCCGGTCATGGCAGCAACCACCAGGTTCGGGTCATCCTTGACGCGCTCTACCAGGGCGGCCACGGCGGCTGGGTCGCTCTTCATGAGTTCGCGCGCAAGCCCCGCCACCAAGACCGAAGTGGGGCGATTTTCAAGATCGGGATCATCCATGCGTGTCAGCAGATGCTTCCAGACAAGTGCGGACGATTCCGGTGGAAGTTCGGAGGCGCGGATCAGTGCCCACTCGGCGCTGAGTGGATGTCCGGCATCAAGAAGTTTGATCAGCGCCGCAACCGGATCTTTGCCGCCACTGATGGCAGCGCCGGTGTCCGCCATGGCGTCCAACACTTGATTGCCGTTACGGATGGCATCGAACGCTGTTGGTGGAATGCCGCGGTCTGACGATGCCAACAACTGCAAGCCGGCGCGGACCAGTGCCGTTTGGGAACGGTTGGCGGCCACGTAATCTTGCCAGGCAGCTACACCAGCAGGCGTATCGATGCGGAGTGCCATGCCGATGGCACCAATGCGAGTATCGATCGTAAATGGCTCGGTACTTGCCAGTTCCAGGAGCGGCCCTGCGGCGCTCTTGAGTTCAAAGATCATCGAAGCTTCGACGAGCGCACGCATCGTGCCATTGCGATCAGCCGGTGGTAACGCCAAGAGGCGTGCTTTGAATGCTTCCCACGGTGCAGGGTCGCTGGGATTTTTGGCGCTTCCGTCGCGCAGTAAAAGTGCGGCGAATCCTGCGGCAACCGGATCGTTGTTGGCAATCAACGCACGAACCGGCGCGGGGTCCCACTCTTCGTTGCGGCGGTCGATCTCAGCGATCAACGAAAGCAGCGCGGCGTCCGGAAAGTTGCCTTGTGCCAAGAGCACCGCAACGGGAGAAACGCGCAGGATGCCAGTGATGTTGGCTTCGCGAATGATGGCCGCGCGTTCGTCACGGGCGGTGATGTCAGCCAGCAACGCTGGATCGATGCCCTTCTTACTGATGAGCGCCGTACCGAGGACACCGTAGACGCGCGGTCCGGCGAGCCGGTTACGCACCATGGCACGAAAAAGCGCTTCCGTACCCGGATCATTGGTTCCCGCGATGCCAGCAACGTAACTACCGGTAGCCGGATCGGTGCCCGTCAGCGAGTTCTCCAAGATGTCAATCGCCGCCTTGGAGAGATCGACCTTCTCATAGAACTGGGCGGATGCAGGGGCGACGCACAGGATCGCTGTCATCACCATGCCCGCAATACGCCGAACGTGGTGGAAGGGCTCAGTCAGCAGCATGCGAAGAAGTCTATCGCGCGGCTCGGCCACGGCGCTCGACACCGCGGCGCACGGTTTCCACCAATTCACGAATACTGCGGACCCCGGGGGTGTTCTCATCGGGTGGCAATTCATCGCCACGGTCGAGCATGTCCCGGACGCGTCGCGCGGCGGCGTGAGCGCTCGAGTGAGCGGTCCGACCAAGGTGGCGAGCAATCTCGGGGAAGCTGAGGGTGGTCATTTCGCGGGCGAGGTGAACCACCACTCCGCGGGCGAGCACCACGCGGCGATGGCGACCGGTGGAAGCGAGGTCGTCGCGGTTGACGCCCAGTTCATCGCAGGTGGCTTCAACAATGGCTGCAATTCGCGGGGGTACGCCGCGAATGCCGGATTCGCCGATTCCCAGCGCTCGTTCCACGATGCTGAGTGTGGCCACGCCGCCCATGTCCTCCAGGAGCAGTGCCGCGGCGATGCGGGCGAGGGCGCCTTCAATCTCGCGGACGCTGCCGATGGCACGGTCGCTGACCGCGCGGGCTGCTGCTGGTTCAAGCGCGATCCCGCGTTCTTCCGCGAGGCGCAGTACCAACGCCTCGCGGGTGCTGCGATCGGGCGCTTCTACCTGCACCACCATGCCGCCGAGCAATCGACTGACCAAGGACTCACTGAACGCGCGGAGTGCGCGTGGATGCGCATCGGTAACGATGGCGACGCGCGCACCGGCGAGCCCGATGGCGTCGATGGTGTGCAGGAATTCTGCCTGGGTGGCACCCTTGTTGGAAAGGAAGTGCACGTCATCAAGTGCAAGCAGGTCAAGTTTGCGCACGCGGGCACGGAACGCTTCGATGTTGCCAGCGCGGACCGACTGAATGTAATCGTTGGTGAACTGCTCGCCGGTGGTGTAGCGAATGCGCTCATTGGGGAACCGCGATCGGCGATCGGCGCACAGACCTTGCAGCAAGTGCGTCTTTCCAACGCCGCAACCGCCGTGCAAGAGAATGCTGCGGATGCCGCCGAGGTTGTCCTCCGCAAGCCGGCGCGCGGCCTCGAACGCGATTCGATTTGAATCCCCAACCACAAAGTCTTCCAAGCGGCGCCAGCGCGGTTGATCGCGGCGGATGGCTGGAACGGTGGTGGCAACGGTCGCGGGAGCAATGCTCCCGGTCATCGGGGACTCGCTGGCAGCGGGTTCGTCCACGGCAACGATGCGGACGGTGAGCAGCCCCACGTCGGCGGCCACGCCGGCAAGTTCGTCACGGAAATTTCGTTCGATCCATTCGGCGGCGAAGGGGCTGGATGCGTTGACCATCAATTCGGAACCGTTGAGGGTGAGGCAGGACGGCTCTGCAAACCACATGCGGTACCGGGCTGCGCCGATGCGAGCGGCGAGTCGGCGTTCGATGGATGCGCTGCTGGGAGCCTCGCTGACAAGCGTGGCATCGGGCATTGCCGAGAGTTTGGAGGCCTTTACGGTGGCGGTCGACACGGTTCGGTGGGTCCTGTCAGTGAGGGCGCGAGGCGCAGTGATGACCGCGATGCGGCAACTATGGAAACAGCATGCTCCGATGGCGAATAAGCCACCGCTCCCTTGTCCGTACTGAACGAGGCAGTGCATGCCGACAGGATTTCAGGATCGTCCGTGTCCACTCCGTGCGGTCATCTCCGATGACTTGCACGGCGCTCAACACTCCGCTTACGCGGCGCTCCAGTGGTGATTGCGGGCTCTCATGGCCGCGCTGATTCCAGTGGGGCGCCACACAAGCGGCGCTGTTGAATGCTCCACTTCCTGCGGAACACGGCGAAGGCTAGCCGGAATTTGCGTTGATGCAAGGGGCAAGTGAATGTGATGTTGAATCACGCTTGCGTAAGTGCCGTAGTCCGTGGCAATTCCCTCGCAGAAACTAATTTCATCCACCGTTTATGCATCGTGTTGCTTGCCGATTGTGGACAACCGTCGTCACTTGACAGGCGTAGACGAAATCGCGTAGGGCGCAGGATGCGCGACGAATGCCTCGCGACGACGCAATGCGCAGAATCCGGCGTGCGTATACAGAGCAAGCGCCGGTGAATTTCGAGCGTCCACTGCAAGTCCGATGTTTGGTTCGGGACGCTGTACGGCGAGCGCCATTCCATGTGCGAGCAGTGCGCTGCCGAGACCGCGACCGCGGGCGTCCGGTACTAAGCCAAGGTAGATCACCTCAGTGGAATCAGTGGACGGTGACGGCGCAAGGAGCAGCGCGCCGACCGGGCGTTCGTTGTCAAAGGCAATGGTCCACAGTGATGAATTGTGTTCGCCGGCGGCAAGGTGGCCATCAACAATATCGGTTGGTGTGCGCATCTCGGCGAGGCCTGGGCAATCAAGCGTGTCGCGGTACGTCTCGGTGAGCAGCGCTTCAAGCATGGAGCGGTCGGCGGAGTTCCATGGCGCAAGTCGAAACGGAGCTGGTACGGGAACGGAGCGGACCTCACCGGTGTGAATGGGGCGCTCCATGTATTCCAGTGTGGCCAGATGACGCATGCCACCGGATACCCAAGCGCTGGTGCGCAGACTCTCGTTTGCTGACGAAAGTGCCTGTACCAGGCGGATCTGTGGAAGTTGGAAACTTGCTCGTAGGGTGGCGGTGATCAGGCTTCCCACTTGCGCCGCGTGCTGGTGGTCACGGGGCGCGGTCGACATGAGGAGCGCCGTGCGCCCTGGATGGGGTATCACCAGGGTGGCAGCGACTAATCGCCCATCCTGGTGCGCAGTCCAGAGGTGCGTGAGGTCCACGCCTTGTGAGGCGGCTCGGCGCTCGAAGGCGGGCGCAGAGGCCACCGTGGAGCCAAGGACCGAGGAAAGCGCGGCTGCTCGGTCGTCGGGATTGGCCTTACTGCACAGCAACTCCGAGGGGGAGCTGTCACTTCCGCGAAAGAGTCGTCGAAAAGGCACATGATGAGCGTAACCGGGAAGCCTTCCGAGCCGTAGAATCCCGACCATGTTTGTAGCCCCGAACGTCGTGATTCGTCCCCTCGCTTGCGCACTTGGTCTTGCCGTCTTGACGGTGGGGCTGATGGCCGTGCAGCCCGCCGCCGCACGCACCCCGAGTGCAGCGCCGCCAGTAGTGCCGGATTCCAAGCTGATTCCGAAGGTTCGTCCCGCCACTGCGGATGATCTTGATTTCCGCCCCGGTGCGCTCTCCATCGTGACCGACACGCCAACCGGCGGACGGTTCTGGGTGTTCACGTACACGATTGCCAATAAGACCGGAAAAACCCAGCGTTTCTCGCCTCGCTTTGACATGTTGATGGGCGACGGCGTGATCTTGGCCGCCGGCAAGGATGTTCCGGTGGACGCGGCGCGTCGCATGCAGCGCGCAGTTGCTTCTGCGCAGGCGATGGATCAGTTCCAAGTGATGGGTGACATTCTCGACGGTGAATCAAACGCCCGCGAGGGGTTTGTGATCTGGCCTGCCAAGGGTGATGCCAAGGATATGACGCTGTTTGTGAGCGGCATGAGCGCTGCATTTGATCGCTGCACCGATCCCGCCACGGGCAAGGACGTGATCATGCGGCGCACGTGGTCCCGCCATTTCGCGGTTCCAGGCGAGTCGGACCCGCGCCACGGAACCGAGGCGGCCTTTGACGTGATGAAGGATCAGTGGCTGATGCGCTGACGTTTCACGGGCGTGCTGCAGGCTGTCGGCGCGATGCATTGCCGATAATCCTTGGAACAGCGCCGGACGTTCATGCAAAATTTGATGTTAATCGTGCGTTTCCGGTGGTTGTCGCGCGTGCAGCGGTTGAGAATCAACGGTGATTCCGTTACACTTCGGAACTCGATATTGACCGACTGAACTTTGCAGGAGACTTTGCTATGGCACATAAGAAAGGACAGGGCTCTACCCAGAACGGACGCGATTCAAACCCGCAGTTCCGAGGTATCAAGCTCTATGGCGGAGAGTTCGCGAAGAGCGGCTCAATCATCGTGCGCCAGTGCGGAACGCGTTGGAAGGCCGGCTATCTCGTCAAGCTCTGCAGCGATCACACGCTGATGGCTCTGACTGAGGGCACCGTTCGTTTCCGTGGTCGCAATGTTGACATCATCCCAGCTGACCCGACGACGCCGCGCTTGGCGATCGATCGCGTCTGACCAGGATTCGACCTGAACACTGAACCGCGCAGGTCCCCTGATCTGCGCGGTTTTCATTGCATAACGAAACCAAACACACCATGAATGTCTTCGTCGATACAGCCGTCATTAATGTCCGATCCGGTAAGGGCGGCGACGGCGCCTCGCATCTGCGCCGTGAGAAGGACCGCCCCAAGGGTGGACCGGACGGCGGCAACGGTGGTCGCGGCGGCGATGTCGTGGTGGTGGCTGATTCGCACCTCGACACGCTGATTGAGTTCTCGTTCCGTTCGCACTTCTTTGCGATCGATGGCGGCAAGGGCATGCAGAAGAGTTGCCACGGCGCGGACGGCGCGGGCATTGAGATTCGGCTGCCGGTTGGCTCCGTGGTGACTGATGCGGATACTGGGGAATTCCTGGTGGATTTGATTATCCCTGGGCAAACGGCGGTGGTGGCGCCCGGTGGTGTCGGCGGACTTGGCAACGAGCATTTCAAGGGTGCCTTGAAGCAGACTCCGCTGGAGTGCACGCCCGGTGAGTTGGCTGTTGAGCGACGCCTCCTGATTGAACTGAAATTGATTGCCGATGTGGGCCTTGTTGGGCTTCCCAATGCCGGCAAGAGCACGCTCTTGAGCGCCATTAGCCGCGCAAATGCCAAGGTGGGCGCCTATCCGTTCACCACGCTCAGCCCGCAGCTGGGGATCGCGGAACTTGATCCGGACCGACGAATGGTCTTTGCAGATCTTCCGGGTCTCATTGAAGGCGCGGCGCAGGGCGCGGGGCTTGGCCATGACTTCCTGAAGCACGTGGAGCGCACGCGCGCCATCGTGCACTTAGTGGATCTCGCGCCGCTGGACGGCAGCGATCCGGCCGCTAATTGGCACATGATCCGCAAGGAGCTCTTGGAATTCTCAGCCGAACTGGCGGAGAAGCCGGAGTTGGTGGTCTTGAACAAGGTGGACCTTGTTGAGCCAGAGGAGCGCGAAGAGCGCATCGAGCGGTTTGCTGGCGCGATCGGTATGCGCAAAGGTGAGCGACCAATTGCCATCTCCGGTGCCACGGGCGAGGGCGTTCGCGCCCTGCTGGAAGGTGCTTGGAAACTCGCGGGTAAGACCTCTGAACCAATCGGCGGTAGCCCGGAAACCACGCGCCGGCCTGGCACTGGAAGTTGGGGGAATGCTCCCGGAACAGCTTCTTAGCGGCAGAGTTGCAGGTACCGCTCAAAGACAGCCACCATCTGATCATGCCAGTTGTCGCTGAGCGCGAGCCCGGCGAGTTCCGCAACCAGGTCGTTGCGATCGCTGAGGCGAATGACTCGACCGCCGCCCATCCGCGCGATTTCAGTGAAGTGCTTCACTTCTTCCGTCTTGGTGATGGAGCGGGCGCTGATCACATAGGTAGTGATGCCGTGTGCACGAGCGGCTTGTGACATGTCCACGGTGCGGCTTCCCCAACCGGGGTGCGGTGGAGCGTCGCCGATCAGCACCATGACATTTTGTGATTGCGATCGCCACGAGAATTTTCCGTACGCCATGCGCATGGCTTCGTAGACCATCTCGGGCTCGTCGCCGCCACCGTCGGCGGAGAGCTTCCAGATGCGGGTGCGTGCTTCGGCGGGATCAGCCGTGAAGTCCCAGCCCATGAGTTGGAACTCGTCTTGTTGATCTCGGAATCCGACAATCGCTACTCGCATGCCGCCAGTGACGGCATTGACGAAGCGCATCAGATCATCAATTCCTGCCTGTGCGGCGGCGATTTCGGCGGACATGCTGGCGGTGCAGTCAATGGCTACTGCCAGGTCAATGGGTTTCTTGAAGAGTTCATCAAGGGCGGCTGTGAAGCG
>CAMDUB010000029.1 GCA_945878575.1 Phycisphaera mikurensis NBRC 102666
GAACTACGGGAGCAGTTGCGCGCGAAAGGTTCCCGGCTGTAACTGACCAAACTTGCCCAATCCGCTCACCATTGGGGTCAGTTCCCGATCAAAGAACACCGCATGTGCACCAATTCCTAACTCAGCTTGCAGGGCCCGCACCAGATTCAGCAGTTGGCGGGTCTGCTGATCAGTGAATGCACGGCGTTCACCATTACCCACCAAACAGATCGCCACGGATTTCCGATTCAGATCGTTCGCGGAAAGTGGCGCTTCATGCGCCCGGAGCGGCCAAGGCGCGCACATGGTCTTAGTGGCATGAGCGCCCGGCAACTGTCGCTCCCACCGAAATCCCACCGCCACCTGTCCATCTTCCATCCCCTGTCCATTGCCGATCACAAAGTGATAGCCAAGTCCAGAAAGCCCCGCATCCAAGTGCCGTCGTTCCAGTGCCGCCACGTCCCCAGCCGGCGATCCGCTGTCATAGATGGCAATCGCCTGCCACTGACCGCGGGCCATCGGCGTATCGCGCGGGGCGATCCGCGGGGTGGTACTGATCGCCACCGGCATGATTGACGCCACGGCGGGCTCGCGCCTGTCCCGGGACGTGTGCAGGTTGTTGACCCCACGCGCTGGCGCGGCGATCCACAAAATTCCAATGCTGACCGCGCACGCTACGACGAACGCGGTCCATACCACGACCGACCGCGGCAGCGGCGAAGCCGCGCTTGAAGCCACATGAAGATTTCCGGGGTGCTCAACGTCCGTGTTCACTATGACCCGCGCGTTCCATCGCGCGTCTCCCGACAATTCATCGGCCGAGCCGGTCGCCTTGGTTCAAGATTCGGTGGTCTTTGGCGTCAATCGGGCGCGCAGTGCTGGCTGGGGGGTGCCAAACACATCCGGCTCATCCTTTGGGGCTGCCCCGGTCCGCATCGCGTCAAACTTCTCAAACTGCGTGCGCGGGGCACTTTCTGGAAACAGCGGCTTGGTGCAACCAGCAGCAATCAACAAGACGCCTACCGCGCCGGCGGCCAGCAATGCCACTGTCACGGGTTGCATGTGCCGCATGTCTCGCATGTCTCGCTTGCTCGCAGAACTCATGGCAAAGATGGTACCCATCACTGCCGCGGCGGCGCCACCGCGCCGGATGTTCGGAAGGTCTGCCGAGTCCAACCATCGGTGCATGAAACCGCCACGGTCCAAGCCACCTTCGGCGGCGCCGAGGCAGGAACCAGTACCGGAATCTCCAACGAATAGTGCGTCCCCATGAATGCCGCGCGCCACGCCGCGCGCAATTCACCAGGCGCAATGGCACGATGGCCAAGCTCAAAGACCTTGCCAGCCGGGTCGACAATCGCCACCGTCACCTCGCATCGCCCCGCCACTTGCAGCACGCGACCGAGTCCGTCCCGAGGTTCAACCGCCACCCGTACCAAGGCATGACGCCCCGGCTCGCCGCTGCCCGATGTCGCAGCAGCCGCGGCCGGCACCGGCGCCCATTCCGCGGAACCTCCCGCGAATGCCAACGCCACCATGCGCGGGGTCGCCTCGGCAACCTCACGGTCCGTAGCGCCGACCGCGTTCGCTTGGGCAAGTTGCTCCTGCGCTGCCGCCAACTGTGCCTGCAATTCGGCGGTGCTTCCCTCCAATTCCTTGACACGGCGCTGCAATTCCACTGCCTGCACGCGCGCGTCCGTCAACCCATCGGGTGGCACCAGCGTCGCACTGCACCCAGGCATGGCGATGCAGCACCACGTCACCGCGGCAGCCAGCATCGCGAGTGACGCGCGGCGCGGAGTCATGCTGCCCCCCGTCGGCGCCCACGCCGAATCACCGGCTTGCTTTCGGCCTCTGCAAGATCCGCCATATCGCGCTGGGAAACATCATGAACAAGATGCTCCAAAGCCGAGCGAAAGTCGACATTCACCATGGACACACGGTCGCCAACACTGAGGAGTCGCGGCGCAAAGTTCAAGATGCCGCGCACGCCCGCGTCTATCAAATCATCGGCCACCTCTTGCGCGGATTCAGGTGGCACAGCAATGATTCCAATACCAATGTCTTCACGCGCCACCGTGGCGGCCAAGTCACTCATCGGCCGGACGCGCAGTTGTGCCACGGTGCGGCCAACCACCGCCGCTGAAGCATCAAACACCGCCACAATCTCAAATCCTTGCTGATGGAAACTGCGGTACGCGGCCAGCGCCCGCCCAATGTTGCCAGCGCCCACCAATGCGGCACGCCATTGTTTGTGCACGCCGATCACCTCGCGAATTGCTTCCGCTAGCGCCCCAACGCGGTAGCCGATCCCCGGAACCCCGGAATGGCCAATGATTCCCAGATCCTTACGAACCTGAGCGTCAGCCGCACCCACCGATTCGCCAAGCTGCCTGCTACTCACCGTCAATTGTTCCATGGCTTCGATTCGCTCCAGCTCGCGGAGGTACAGGCTGAGGCGCTGTGCCGTCGGTCGTGGAACTCGTGCATTCACGGGCATACGGGAAAGTGTAACTCGCGGGTCGGGGCACCCTAGACTGCCTGCATGCATATCCGCGAGGTCCTTGCCCGGGACGGAATGACCGCCAGTTTCGAATTCTTCCCGCCACGCACCGATGCGGCGTGGAACGAGTTCGTCGCTTCGCTTCCGGAATTCGAAGCGTTACAGCCATCGTTTGTTTCGGTGACCTACGGAGCTGGCGGCAGCACTCGCGATCGCACCGATGCATTGGTAACGCGGCTTGCCACCGACACCACGCTTGCGCCAGTGCCGCACCTCACCTGTGTTGGCCACAGCACCGCTGAAATCAACCAGATCTTGCAGACGTATGCCTCGCGTGGCGTTTCCAACATTCTGGCGCTCCGCGGCGACGCGCCACGTTCACAGACTGCAGAGTCCGCTGACTTCCGACACGCGATTGACTTGGTTCGCGTCGTGAAATCTTTCAACGAAGCGCGCCGTCATCCTGATCAACGCGGTTTCGGAATCGGCGTGGCTGGATTTCCAGAAGGCCATTCTGAAACGCCAAACACACTGATGCAGATGGATCACCTCAAGGCAAAGGTGGATGCCGGCGCCGACTTCATCATCACGCAGCTGTTCTTTGACAACAACGCATTCTTCGACTGGAAAGCACGGTGTTCGCTGGCTGGCATCACTGTGCCGGTGATCGCTGGAGTCATGCCAGTCACCACGCTGGCGAGTCTGAAGCGTATGGCAGAACTTGCCGGTGGCACGCGCTTTCCGGCACCACTGTTGCGCGCCATCAAGCGTTGCGAAGACGATGCAGAATCCGTTGCAAATGTGGGTATTCACTGGGCCACGGAGCAAGCGCGCGACCTCATTGATCGCGGAGTAGACGGAATCCACTTCTATACGCTCAACCGCAGCGATGCCACACGCCGGATTTATCGAACGCTTGGGCTTGCTGGCAGAGTTGGGTCTGCGGCCACTGGCAACCAAATCCGCTGAAGCAGTCCCAGCATCGCGTCATCGGGGCGTGTCTGCCGCATGGCGTCAAGGCCCTCACGGATGACTTCGCTTCGATCGGTTTGAAAGCCGATGTAAGAAATCACCAACCCGAAGTCAAAGCGATCACTCTGCAGTTCCGTCGAAGCGCTGGGTGAATTGGCAGCTGACAGACGTTCACGCGCTGCCGCGAGCGCAGCCTCAATACGGTCTGCTGGCGGCAGAATCTCAGCACCCAAATGCGTATCGATCATCTCTGGGTGCATTGCAAAGAGTTTGCGAAGCGTCAGTGCCGCGCTGACCGAAAGCCCTGCACCCATTTGCGCGTTGGCAACGCCAGCCATCGCACCGGCATTGTTGGGGAGCACCGCTAGCACCGAAGCAAATCGCTCTTCAGCACGGAAGAACTCGCCCCGCGTCATCGATGTGGCGCCAAGTTCCATCATGTCCTTGATGGCACTTGAATCTTCCGGAACCAATGACTGCAACTTGCGCCCGTGCCTCAGAATGAATGCAAGATCATCCACGCTCGGCTGCCGATCGCGCTCCGCTTTGGTCATTCCACCACGATCGCGTCCGTTGGCATCGCGCACAACGGAATCGGTTTGTTCGGTTGCGTTCCCGTCAAGGTTCTTGCTGTCACGCGTGCGACCCGAGCCAGTTCCATCGTCGCGCTTGGTCGAGTCGCCGTTGTTGCCCTGGTCCGCGCCGTTACTTTGGTCCGCGCCATTACCCTTGCCAGCGCCCTGGCCCCCGTCCACGCCTTGCTCCATCCCGTTCTGCTTCGTGGCATCAGGCTCCTGACCATCGGTCCCCAATTGCCGTGCTAGTGATGGGTCGATCGGGGCATTCTCCGCACGTGGTCCCGCCACGCCGCGCGCGCGATTTTCAGAACCGCTACGCATCAATTGATCGCGTAGCCAGTCCATATCACCAGTCAATTCCTTCTCAATCTGCTTCGCTCGTGCTGCGCGATCTGCTTCCGATGCTGGAACTGGAATACGGTCGCCCGCACGCGCACGGAGCGATTCATAAATTGATGAATACTCCGGTGCAAGGGTTGGCCGAAGTCGCGCTGTATCAGCGAGCGAATCGCCAGGAAGGAGCGACGTCTGCGAAAGCGGATCGCCGACCATTTCACGCTTGGTGCGTCCTTGCAGAATGTCCTGCTTGAGTCGTTGCCGGTCATAGGTACTGAGCCCCATGTTGCCAAGCAAATCGTCAACGCCCTGCTCGCGGCGCGCCTCACGCCCGGATGCAGCGGAGATGGCCTGCGTCACGCGCCAATTCAATCGATCACTGGTATCGCGCGCATTGGCAGGATTAATGATGTCTGCCATGCGCTTCATTTTCTTGCCGCTATCGGCGGTGAATCGATCGAAGGCGATCCGCGCATCAAGCGGCTGCTGATTGGTCAAGATGTCGCGCGCTGAAGCGTTGGAATACGTGCGCGTGTACATGATGGCCCCGAACGCCTGGCTTGCTTGCAGCGGGTTGTAGGTCGCCTGCGCCATGTACGGACTGGAGTACACGCTGTACGCGCGCCAAGAGCGGTTGTCATCCGATCCAGTTTGACCAGTGAATTCCGACTGCTCGCGGTAGCCAACGCTGCCACGGAAACCGCGGCCACCAGCAACGTCACCAGTAACAATCAGGTTGCGCGAAAAGTAATCTTCCTTGGCACGAGCGCCATTTTCGCCCAAACCACCAACGCGCGAGTTCGCATCAAGTACTCCTTGATTTGAAGTCATCCGCGGATCGGAATGGCGCGTGTCACGCGAAAGTGCATCGCCACCTCCCAGCGCGTTCTGCGCATCGGCTGCGCGCGCGCTGGCAAGAAGGAGGATCGCCACAACCGAGGCTCGGAGCGTGATCTGCTGCATCGCTCAAGCGTAGCATTCATTCTGAGCTCCACCAATGCACCAGATGCAAGAAACTCCCGATGACCGGGAATCACCCACGCCACAGCACCGGACCAAGGTGAGCCCGTTGGCAATTGGCCTGACGTTCGCCACGGTGATCTTTGCGGTGGTCATTGGGCTCACCGGTCCGCGTCTCCGAGAGCGGCACGGCACCACCCAGCAGGATCTACCCATTGGAGACCTTGCCACCTACGCCGCCATGCACGAGATGCTCGCTACCACGGACATCGCCGAGGGTCGCGACCACGAAGCCGCACTTGCAAAGTTGCCAGAACTGATGCGCGAGGCGCTCGGGGCCCGGGCCACATCCGCCCCCGACCTCTCCGCCGTTGGCTGGAGCGCCGATGACGCCCGCAATGTTGAACTCGCCCCGGGCGTCTTAGGCACCATGGTGCTGTACAAGAACCACGAAACGAACGCCATCCTTTCGGTCATCATGATCCCCGACGACGGTCGCCCGGTGCGCTTCGATGGCTTCGGTCGCGCCATACCGATCGCCCCTGGTGACGAGTGGCTGCAACTCCTTGCCGCTGACGAAAGCGGTCATGCGCGCACGGCGTATGCGCTCTCGGACGGGCGCGTGTTGTGGCTGGTCATTGGAAACGGGCAGTCAGCCATCGCCCGGGTTGCCAAGCTCCTCAAGTAGCCACCGAAAGCACTGGCGGCACAGTAACGGATATGCACTCGTGAGCGCCGCTGCCACCTTGCTGCCGCGGACTACCATCCGCGCCTCTCATGCCCGCTTACATCACCACTCCCATCTACTACGTCAACGACCGACCGCACATCGGCCACGCCTATACCACTACGGTCTGTGATGTCTGGGCACGCGCCATGCGCCTGCGTGGTGAGGATGTCTTCTTCCTCACTGGCACCGATGAACACGGCGTGAAAGTAGAAAAGAGCGCGGCCGCCAAGGGCGTGACCCCACAAGCGCTTGCCGATGAAAATGCCGCCGAGTTTCAACGCGTTCTGAAGGTGTTCGGGCTCACCAATGATGATTTCATTCGCACCACGGAGCCGCGCCATGAGAAGCAGGTGCAACACTTCGTCAAGCGCCTCTTGGATGCTGGCAGCGTCTACCTTGGCACGTTTGAGGGCTGGTACGACGAAGGCCAAGAGGAGTACTACACAGAGACGCGCGCCAAGGAACTGGACTACAAGAGCCCCATTAGTGGACGACCGCTCACACGCGCTACCGAGCAGAACTATTACTTCAAACTGAGCTCATTTCAGAAGCAGCTCGAAGACTTCTTCGCCGCCAACCCTGACTTTGTGCAACCCGCTGCGCGCCGCAACGAAGTGCTCGGCCGACTGCGCGACGGTCTACAAGATGTACCCGTCACGCGCACCAACTTCACGTGGGGCATTCCGTTTCCTGGCGATGAGAAGCACGTCATCTATGTATGGATCGATGCGCTCTTCAACTACATCACTGCGCTCGGCCTGGGCGAGCCGGGCGGCGCGCTCGCCACCGAACGAGCCAAGTACTGGCCCGCTGCGTACCACGTGATCGGTAAAGAAATCCTGTGGTTCCATGCGGTCATCTGGCCAGCGCTGTTGATGGCGCTGGAGCTACCCATGCCGCGCCGTATTCACGCGCATAGCTTCTGGATTGCCGACGGACAGAAGATGTCCAAATCCATGGGCAACTTTGTGGACCTCCCCACTATTGAGGGTTACTTCGCCAAGTACGGCTTGGATGCATGGCGCTGGTACATGGCAACCCAAGGACCGCTGCAAGCAAGCGACTCAGACTTCCGCGCGCAGCACTTCCACGAGACCTACACCAGCGATCTGGTGAACGTAGTTGGCAATTGCCCAAGTCGGGTCACTGCGATGATCAACAAATACTTTGAAGGCAAGATGCCCGCTGATAGCCAAGCAGGCGGCGAATGGCCAGCGAAGTGTGCAGCAGCAGTGGCGCAATGGAATGCCGCGATTGATGAACTTGATCTTGTCGGTGCCGCGCAAGCCGCCATGGGCTTACTGCGTGAAGTCGACGCGTTCATTCACCGCACCGAACCATTCAAGTTGGCCAAGGACCCCGCGCGCGCTGATGAGTTGTGCAGCATCCTGGCGCAGTGTGCTGAAACGGTGCGCATTGCAGGCGTATTGCTCGAGCCATTCCTGCCGGCAAAGATGGCTGGACTCCGTGTCGCGCTCAAGCAGGACGACGGCGCGCCGCTCGCCAAACGCGTTGCCTGGGGCGGTCTAGCCGCTGGCACCGTGCTCGACAAGTGTGCACTGTTCCCGCGCCTCGAAGCGTGAGGTAGCGCGCATCAACACTGGCCCGCATCGAACGCCCCGGTGGGCGCGCTCGCTGATACTCAATACCAATCGGTGAGCAGTCGACCCAGGTCATTGCCGCCCACCGTGCCGTCGTTATCAAGGTCGCAACAAACGCTGGGTTGGCCCCATTCATTGAGGAGCAGCGCCAAATCCGCACCGTCCACACGGCGGTCGCGATTCAGATCGCCAAGCCGGTACTGCTCGGGCGATCGAAAGGTGACCTCCAGGCGCGGTCGCAGGATGATGTTGGCATTTTCGCTGGAACGAATGTCAATGCCGTCGTCGTTGCCACTGATGATCTGCGGCATAATGGCAACGCCCCAGTTCGTAGTTCCGTTGACCCACGCTTGCACCGTTGCAGTGATGTCAATACGACGCATTGACTCACTATTGGGCGAGTTGTCGCCCAGGAACGAAGCCACCTGCTGACCAAGATCAGCACCCACAGTGAGGCCGCCGCTCAGTGAGTTCCATGTGGAAGCCTCATTCCATCCGCGCAGCACGGGATGCACGGTGAAGCCGGGGTTGTACAAGGGCGTATCAATATCATCCACCACGTCGATCACCAGCGTGGCATTCAACACCGTCGAACCCGCCGGGACCGCTTCGACGCCCACCATGTTGTCGAAGCGCATCAGCGCTTGGCCGCGATAGTCAGAGAAGAGTGAATTTGCCACATCATCATCAGAAGTACGCGTGCCACTATTTCCGTAACTGGTGTTCGGGTTCTGCTGATTCACCCATGTGTCCTGCGTTCCCACATATCCAGACACACCCTCTTGGAAAGCCTTGAATGACTCACCTTCTGACAGGGCGTAGTCGCGGAAATTCACGGCAAGATTGAAATCACTCTTCGGCGAGGTGCGCACCGCCTGCAATGTCGGCGAGTAAGAATCAACATCGATGATGTTGGCCGCCGTGTCGAACTTCATGATGCGCAACCAACCGTTGCCACCATTCGGGTCATCCTGGAAGTCCGCAAGAACCTCTTGGATAGGCTTGCCCGCAACATTCAGGCTCTGCTGGCGCCACTCTCCGTGGAAATGCCCGCATGTCACCATGAAGATATTGGTGTTCTTGCGCAGGAACCACTGATAGAAATGCTCGCTCTGGATGCCCGCGGGGTTGTAGAGCCCCTCAACCGAATACCAGATCGCCGGGTAACGACCATTCGGAACCGCAGGCACACCAGCGGTGTACGCCTCGGCTTCTTGCAAATACCTGTGCGTGGTGATCATCGCTGCACGATCCTTGTTGGCGTCCAAGATTCCTTGTGCCCATGCGAGCTCTACGACTGGGGTGTCCACATCAAGGTGGATTTGCAAGAAGTCAATGCCGCCAGCGCTGAAATACGTGTAGTTGGACATCCCCGAAGGCGATGCCCCTCCATACCAAGGGCGCGATGCAAAGCGCTGCGGCCCAAAGTAGGCGCGATAGTTCTCCGGGATGTACGCGGTACCAGCGCCTCCAGACGGTGTCACATCATGATTGCCAGGGCAAACACCGTAGATGATTCCCGCATCATCAAGCACGCGCATCGAGTCGTCGGCGTTCTGCCACTGCCGCAGCTGGTCGGCGTTGTTGGTGATGTCGCCGTAGTGGGAGACGTAGCGAATATCAAGCGGCGCGCGATTGTTGACCACCCAATTGGTCTGTGCGGTGTAGATCTGCGGGTAAATGTCCGAATAGTTCTGCGTATCCGGAAGTCCGATCAGCGAGAACGCGTTGGACAACAGCGAGAACTGCCGCGCGTTGCGTGCCACGTATTCGTGATCGGTGGCAACCGTGTCAAACTCCGGAAGCCGGTGCTGCGTGCCGTGCCCGTCAACACCATCATGGGCGAACGCAGAAAGCGCCGCAGTAGAAACGGTAAGGAACGGCATAAGCCACGACTGAAATACGTGCGGAGTCATTGATCAAAGATGACCAACTGACAGAACGGATCTAGTTTGCGCAGCGTGAAGAATGCGCAAATTTCAACAGTTAGACACCCTTGCGGTCGCTCAATCCAGGAAGGTGACGCGACCGCTGTCCACGTCGTACATCGCTCCCAGGATCACTAATTCGCCTGCCTTCTCAGCGTCGCGCAGCACCGCACTGTCCGCGCGCAATTTGTTCATCTGGTAGCGGACATTCGCCTCACAGCAAGTAGTGATCAACTCTTGCGATGGATTATCCGTGGCTGCCGGTAGCACGCCCTTCAGGGCTGGCTGAATACCGGTGGCAAGCGAGCCCATATTGCTCGGCAACGGCTTGCCAGCAATCGTGGCGACCACTGCACCGCACTTGGTGTGTCCCAGGACCACAATCGAGTGCATACCGAGCGCCTTCAGACCGTACTCAAAGGTGCCGTTTCCTTGCGGGGTATCGATATTTCCAGCAACGCGCACTACAAAGAGGTCGCCAACGCCCTGGTCAAAGATGATCTCCACCGGAATGCGTGAATCAGCGCAAGCCAAGATGCCCACCGAGGGGCTCTGGCCGTAGGTGCCGGTCTTGATGACCGATGATTGCTGCCAAGCGTGTGCCTCCATGCCGCCATCAAGGAACCGCTTGTTGCCGGCGACCAGCTCTGCGCGTGCCTGTTTTGGCGAGATGCCGCTTGTACTGAGGCTCTGCTCAGGTGCTGTCTTCGTTGCAGCACAACCGCTGAGAACAAGCGCCACGATCAATCCTGCTGCCTTGGTGTAGGTGGTGAATTTCATAGTGGCGAGAGACTATCAAATCGCCGACACTTTGTCGGCAATCGAATACCGCTGCTGCCCTAAAACATCACCTGGACCTGAGAAATGAAACTGAAATTGTTGTTTGCGCTGGAAATTCCAAGGCCCCCGGCGACTGCGCCAATGCCGTTGATTTCGCCGCCGCCAAATGGCACGATGACCTTTGAAGTGAACTTCAATCGAACACCCTGCAAATACCAATTTATTCCTGCTTGCGCGATCCATGGCACATCGGCGGTCTCCATCCAGCACGCCTCGGCGAACGTCTCCACCTTGGGCGTGAGGAACGCCGCAATCTGAAAATTTCCACCAAGTGACCACTCTGGGATCGGCGCACCTGCCGCATCACGCATCCATACAAACTGGCCTTCCAACGACCACCCACCGAAACGCGCAGTGATATCCGTGGTCACACCCGCCGCGCTAGGAGTCGGCGGTGAGGTCGGATTTTGGGCGCGGCCATTACTCCACACTGATCCAAGACCGAGCACAACACTCGTTGCACTTCCAACCGTGGAAGACTCCATTTCGTAGTCCTCCCACTTACCTCCGATTTGATAGTCAAGACGCCCCGCCACCGCAAAACTCAGATTGGTATCCGTATTCCATCCACCTCCTGGCTGCGTCAGCTGGCTGTACGTTCCGCCCCGCAATCGAAACGCGCTGTCCTGCAATTGAATTCCCAAGCCAGATTGACGGCCAACACCAAATCGATAGTTAAAGATCGAGTAATCACCCGCTGTCAAACTACACCCCTCAAAGTACGTGCTGTCGATGTCCCACGGAACGTTGTGGTTACCAATCAACGCCGTCACTCCATTTCCAAAGTCCTTCTTTATATAGGCGTACACCGGCTGAAATGTATTGGGCGCGCTTGCCCAACGGTCGGGCTGCGAGTCATACTGAAACATCAGGAGCCACGAAACCGACGGGTCGACTGCTGTTCCCGACATCACCAGGTTGACGCGGCGTATTTCCATACCCCATCGCGTCTGCACATCGTCGGTGGAGGATTCATCGCCGTACGCCGACGAATAGACGAACTTCACCTGCTGCGTGACACCAAAGGTCATCGTCCAGTTGCCGTCGTCACTCGCCACAGACAGACCAGCGCTGTAATCACTTCGCCAACGCTGCCCGGATTGATTCTGTCGCGTTGAGGAATCGGCAAGAACATCACGCACAATGCCCTGCACCTGTTCCGCGCGCGCGCGATCAATCCACTCTTCTGAATCAGCCCGGCGAATTTCCGCCAACTCGGCACGCAGCGCTGCGAGTTCGCGCTGCACATCAAGGACATCCATTGCTGGCGACTGAAACATGAACATGGCTGCTCAACCTATTTGTTCACAAGGCGAATGCCTGGTTTCGTAAATTCAATCTTGCGCTCGCGCAGCAATCGCCCCAAGGCCTGCTTGAATGCCTTCTTGCTGACACTGAAGCGAAGTCGAATGGAGTCTGGTGTGCTTTCATCATCCATGTTCAACTGCCCATCCGTGCGTGAAAGCATTTCAAGAATCTGCTCAGTGAGCGGGCCAACGCGCTGATATCCAGCAGCGTCAAGACCAAGATCCACCTTGCGGTCCTCACGCACGGCGCGCACAAAGCATTTCAATTGCTGCCCATATTTAATGGTGTGCGCGGCACCATCGTGATACAGCAGGCCACGATGCTTGTTCTCAACAATGACATTGAAGCCCAGTGGTGTCTTGGCAAACACCAAGGCGCTGACCTCTTGCCCCTCGCGGTACGCGGGAACATCGCTGCTGAAATGCTTGTCGACCCGCGCACTGGCAATGATGCGGTTGGTACGGTCATCCATCAACACCGCCACTACTACGCGCTGCCCCAAACGCACCGGCGACCCCTGCTCACGAAACGGAAGTAGCAGATCCTTCGATAGACCCCAGTCCAGAAACGCGCCCGCGTTCTCACTGATGTCACGTACTTCCATGCACGCGAATCCGCCCACCATTGCCAGGGGCGATTCGGTAGTCGCTACCAATCGATCTTCCGAGTCGCGATACAGAAACACATCAATCTGATCTTTGAAATTCCATCCCGGAACAACATAGCGCCGCGGCAGCAGAATCTCCCCCAGCGGACCTGCGTCCAAATACAGCCCAGCTTCGGCCTCGCGCGAAACATTCAGAAGATTGCGGGTACCAAGGATCGCCATACTCCACACAGACTACTACCGCACCGATTCCTACTTCTGCGCAGGCTTCTGCACGCGTCTGCACCCACATCCGGGCTCGCAAACACCTGACGGCAGCGCTCGCACACCCAGTCATCTTGAACCGGGAAATCCACGCCGCGATCAAGCGCTTCCATTTTTGCACGCATCAGGTCCATGCAGGTGGCATGGTCGTAACAGCCAGGCGTCACTCCCGATCATGCGCCAAGTCATGGTGACCGTTGGAGTGTTGTTGGGTGCATGCTTTCAATCAATTTCATGAAATTGCGGTGGAACTGTGCAACCACTATTGCAAGTCCTGCGAAGTTCTGTAATAGATAGCGCTGTTTGCTTACAACCCATGCCCCCACGAGAGGCGGCGTCCCTTCGAAAGAAGCGAGACGCCGTCTCCTTTATTGGCATGCACAGTTGTAACGGCGCATCATGTAACGCAATCGTGTCACACCGCACGCACTCGATGCTTCACAGCAAGTCCGAGCCCGGCGAGGAGTAGCAGTAGCGCAAACGTGCTACGAAGTGCAGCTTGAGGAATACGTCGTGCCATCCACCAAAGATCAGGTTCCCAAAAAGAACCGCCCGCTGCACAAAGGCGAGCGGGCGGAGGCGTGACTAGGAGAAATGAACCGAAGAAATCCGGATTCTGATTAGCGGCGTCGACGGCCCGCTGTGAACGCTGAAATAGCCAGCAGAGCCAATGCGCCCGGTGCCGGTACATATTGCATGTCCAAACGCACCGCGTCCAGTGACATACTTGGTGCACTTGCACCAAACTCCACTCGGAAGCCAGTTGCTTGGAACGGCACGAACGCAGTGTTCCAAGTGAACGCCCACGTTTGGATGGCGCCTTGCGGTTGCGCAGGGGCATTAGCACGCAGTTCGCTACTACTCGGCGCAAGCTGCATGCTGTTGCCAGCATTATCAAAGAGCGAAAGGCGGACGCCGGCGGTGTTCAGCAACGATCCAGCCGCAGCAACGTTCATCACCACCTGCGTAGGCGATGCGGCGTTGCCAAGCGTTCCACCCGTGACCATCAGGTACAGCGCCGTATTGATGCTGTAGAGATTGCCAGATCCGGTCACGAATGCTCCCGGAGCAAAGTTCATCAACGAGAACGGTGATGAGCCAGCTGTATCGGGAATGTTTGACCCACCGGATGCCTGTGTGAATGAATCCCACTGCGCAAACTGCGTGTTCGGTCCACCGGACCAAGACGGGATAAGTGGATTCACAAGCCCAGCCTGAGCAGAGCCTGCAACCAACGAAGCGGCGACGATAGACGCGATGAAGCGCATTCCTTTTCCTCTCTCGAAATCCAAGAACCGAAGCGTGATGTCCGAGGTCGCACTGACCCGCGGGCATTCGGATCATGCCACAGATTGGGCGCACGCACAGCAAACGCCCCCCTAATTCAGGGCGAAAGCGAAGATTTCTCTGCAGAGTTCAATTATAGGGCGTTAATACGACTTACCCCACACCACTCGCCCAGTACTCGGCCGGCCGGTGATGACACAGGTGCCCGGCTCGTTGGCCATGTCCAGCGGAATGCACCGCACGGTGACACCCAGCCGACCCTTCACATCAGTCTCCACCGCCGCGTCGCCGCAGAAGTGCGCCAACGCAAAGCCACCATGGATCTCTGACGGGGTGTTGTCATCGCCAGCACGCTTCGGTGTGAAGAACGCCTCAAACTCCTCCCGAGTGTCAATCCGCCGCGTGTGCTCGGCGCGGAACGCCATCGCCCGCGCCAGCATG
This sequence comes from Phycisphaera mikurensis NBRC 102666, assembly GCA_945878575.1. Lineage (GTDB taxonomy): Bacteria > Planctomycetota > Phycisphaerae > Phycisphaerales > SM1A02 > UBA966. The sequence goes on from CAMDUB010000029.1 coordinate 14,335, forward strand.
CCGTCCTGAATCTCCTGCAACAGTGCGGACGCCCCGCGCACAAACTCATCGCGCGGCATCGACGCCTTGTCCTTGGCGCTCCGGTCGCGGCGCGCCATGAAGACGGCGCCCTGTTCGATATCACGCGGGCCAACTTCAATGCGCACCGGCACACCCTTCTTCACCCACTGCCACATCTTGTCACCACCGCGCAAGTCACGCGCATCGATCTCCACTTCAATGCCACGCCCAGCAAACTGCTGTGTGCGCAGTTCTGCAGCAAGCGCCTTGCAATACTCCAACACCTGCGGAGCAGACTCCGGCTTGTGCAGGACGGGAAGAATCACAATGTGCGTTGGCGCCAAGCGCGGCGGAACCATGAGGCCGTCGTCATCAGAGTGCGTCATAATGAGCGCACCGATCAAACGTGTGCTCACGCCCCAACTGGTTGTCCACGCAAATTTCTGCTGACCATCGGCATCAAGAAATTGAATCTCACTTGCCTTGGCAAAGTTCTGTCCCAAGAAATGGCTTGTTCCAGCCTGCAATGCCTTGCGATCCTGCATCATGGCTTCGATGCAATAGGTCTCCACTGCGCCTGGGAATCGCTCGCTTTCAGTCTTGCGGCCCTGAATCACCGGCATGGCCATCCAATTCTCTGCAAAGTCCGCGTAGACGCGCAGCATCTGCATGGTCTCTTCCACAGCTTCCGTTTCCGTGGCGTGCGCGGTGTGACCTTCCTGCCAAAGGAACTCGGTGGTGCGCAAGAACAAGCGCGTGCGCATCTCCCAACGAACAACGTTCGCCCACTGATTGATGAGGAGCGGAAGGTCGCGGTAACTCTGCACCCACTTTGCAAACGTGGCGCCAATGATGGTCTCGCTGGTTGGACGAACGATCAATGGCTCATCAAGTTCCCCGTCCGGAATCAGCTTGCCATTCGGACCAGCCTTGAGGCGGTGATGCGTCACTACTGCGCATTCCTTGGCGAAGCCGTCAACGTGCGCAGCCTCCTTCTCCAAGAATGAAAGCGGAATGAACAGCGGGAAGTATGCGTTCTTGTGGCCGGTGGCTTTGAACATGCCGTCTAACACGCGCTGCACGTTCTCCCACATGGCGTAGCCCCACGGCTTGATCACCATGCAGCCACGCACAGGGCTGTTCTCCGCAAGATCCGCAGAGCGAACCACCTGCTGATACCACTCGGCGTAGTTCTCCTCGCGAGTAGGAGTGATGGCCGTCTTTGCTGCGCCGGTGTTCGCGGCGCCCTTCTGTTGCTGCTGTTCTTTTCCGCTCATGGGGCGCGCAGGTTACCCGGCGCGTCCCGTGGAGATTAACTTCCGGATCGACCCCGCCTTGTGGTCAAGCACCTTGGTGGCGCGTCGATACGCGGAACGAAGCAACCGCTGTCGGCGCTCGTGCACTTGTCGAAGCATCTCGGCCACCTGCCGCGGATCTGGGAACTCCGCGCGCCGCTCGGTGAGCAGCCCCTCAAGCAACCCAAGATCTCGGTCCTCGCCAATCTTGGAAACCACGCTTCCCAAGTCGGCGGCCAGTGTTTCCAACTTGCGCCGCGGACCAAGCCGAGAGATCAACACCAATTGCGCAGCGATGCGCTGGCACTCCTTGCGCACCTCATGCAGCGAATCCAAGTGTTCCGCATTCCATGGCACTGCCGCCGAGCGTCGAGCCCGCCGCCAACGCCGAGCAATGGCGTCCGCAATGCCATCGGGCCCAACCGCGCGCAAGTCCGCGGCCAGCATCCGAGTTCGCATTCCTTCTAACTGCGATCGGAGAATTGCCGCAGCCTGCTGCCAGTCGGCGCTTGCAGTGGTGGCTTTCTCTGGCGCCAAGACCGCTACGGCGATGGCCTGCACACTGCGCCGCGATGTTGGAGGAAACACCTCACACACCCCAGCGATGGTCTCTATCAGAACATCGCGGTCGCGCGTGGCCGACAGGCGCTCCGCCGTTCCGCGCACTTCCTCTTGTACAGCGCGTACTTCCACCGCATCCACTGCACCCTTACAGAGACTCGCTCCCGAACGAAACCGCTTGAGCGCGCGCCGAATTTCATGCACTGCGCGCCGCCGCCGCGGCTGCTCCCAACTTGCCAAGCCATCACACTCGCGGAGTGCAACATCTATTTCCGCTAACAGCGCTGCACGCAACGCCTCACCCAATTCGCCCGCAGGCTGAATGCGCGCTGGCGAGATCCGTGGGAATCGCGGAGCTGCTGTCTTTGCCGCGCCACCGGCGGCGCTCTCCCCGTCAGTACGCGCGTTCGCTGACGATTTGCCATTCTCTGCTTGCATTGAGGGCACCTCAGCCGCGCGCGGCGATGATCGAAGCGATACCCGCGCCGCCAAGCGCAAGCGAGACAATTCCGTTGAGCGTGGTGAAGTGCTTAGCAATTCCCACTGCACCGGCTCGTGCCAGCAATACATGCTCCGAGGCAATCACTACCGTTGCAAGACCGATGGCTGCTGCAAATCCAACCCCGCCACTCAGCGCCGGCACTGCGCGCCAACATGCAATCAACAGCAACACTGACACCACATGCATGGCGCGCGACGCCCAATTGGCGCGCTGCACTCCCATGCGTGCTGGCATGCTGTGCAAGCCATCACGAACATCCACTTCAACATCCTGCATGGCGTACAACACATCGAAGCCAGCCACCCAGAATAGCACCGCGCCCGCCAAGAGCCACGGTCCCGGTTCAAACACCGCCGCAGAACGCACCGCGATGCCTGCTGCCACGGGGCTGATGGCCAAACTTGCGCCAAGCCACACATGGCAGAGCATGGTGAATCGCTTAAAGAATCCGTATGAACAAATCCAGAAGAGCACCGGCAACGCCAGCGCCAATGGCCACCAATTGTTCTGCAGCACACCAAACAGCCCGCACAACATGACAAACACTGCAGACGACACCAGCAACGCCACGCGCACTTGCCAGACTGCAACGCGGCCCGCCGGCAACGCGCGCGAAACCGTACGCGGATTGCGCGCATCAATTCCTCGGTCAAGCAATCGATTTGCCACCATCGCTGCGGTACGCGCACTCACCATGCATCCAACTACCAGGAGCGCTGAAAGCGACAACGCGCGCCAGTCAATGGGACCGTCCGGCAATGCAACAAATGCTCCCAAGAGCGCAAATGGCAGCGCAAACACGGAGTGCGAAAGCTTGATGTCCTTGGCGATCTCGCGTGCAGCGGCGAGACCAGCAGCCGTCACTTCGAAGGCTCCTCAGCGGCTCCCGCAGGAACAGCCTTCGGAGGCACAGCGGAATTCGCCGGCGCAACGGGCTGCGGATTCATTCCGCCTGGACCACTGATGCCATCAGGCGCTGTGCTCAATACAGCACCCGGCGGCAATGCTGCCACACGCTGCGCGCGCAATGCTTCTGCTGCCGCCGCGCCGCACAAGCGCTCAACCACCGCCAGCGGCTGCTGACACACTGGGTCCTTCACTGGAACCTTCCAATACTGCAGGAACGCCGGCTTGTAATCAAATCCACCAGTGGCACCCTGCATGTGCACGGTGACCGTTTGATAGAAACCATCACGCGATGGATACTCAATATCCACCTGCGCCTTGCTGCCATCAATGCGTGCCTGACGCACCGTCCACACGTGCGTGTCACCCGGGCACATGGCCTTCGCTGGTGCAAGATCGCGCTCAAACGTCTTCCATGCACCAAGATTGATCTCTGCCGGCAAGTTGTAAATAAGCGGCGCGTCCTTGGCAATTTCCTGATGCGCAAACTTCAGCGCCGACACCACCACTTGCGGAAGCGGCGGCGTATCAGCTGAGATGCCCGGGCTACCGGATACGGAAGGCCACGTGCGCGGCGCAGAGCACCCGCTCAACAGCAGCACTGATGCTGCGGCCATGCCGATAGAAAGAGTGCGAGTGAACGCGCGAGGTCCGTCATGCGCGGTCGAGATCCGGTCCGTGGAAATCGTTGCCATACACGCAGTCTAGCCACCGTATTGGGCTCTGCCCGCGTACTTAGGTGCCAGCCTTCGCAACCTGCCAGTACTCGACGTCCACCGGAACTTGGCGGCCGAAGATCGTGACCAGGACGCGAACGATTCCCTTGTCCGGCAAGGTGCTCTCGACCGTTCCTTCGTAATTCTGGAACGGGCCTTCCTTGATGGTGACGGCGTCGCCAGCAGCAAAGTCCATCTTGACCTGCGGCATCTGCTCGGCGGGACGGCTGTCGAACAGCATCTTCTCCACCTCGGCAGGGCCCATCGGAGTGGGTCGACCAGCGGTACCGACGAAATCGCCGACGCCGGTGGTTTCCTTGATCAGGAAGAACACATCCTGTGGGATGCGCCCATCAGCTTCCAAGCGCATTTCCACGAACACGTAGCCGGGATACAGCTTGGTTTCGGTGATCTTCTGCTTGCCACCCTTGAGGGTCTTGGTCTTCTCGGTGGGCACCATGATGCGCCCAACAGCCTTCTCCAGGCCTTCGATCTGCACTTTGCGCAACAGCGTGCTGCGGACCGAGTCCTCCTTGTTGGAGGCAACGCGGAGCACGAACCAGTTGAATCCGTCCCGGAACATCGGGAGTTCAGAATCATCCTCTGGCGTCGCGGTTACTACGTCGGCGACCTTCTTGCCGCGACGGTTGGGCTCAAGAGCCTTGCCCGTCTCAACGCCAAAGTCTGCCAAGCGGGGACCGGCGCTCTTTGCCAGCGCGTCGCGACCACGGGCGAGCGTCTTGCCGCCATCGGTGCGCGTGGTGTGCGCGTCTGCACCGGATTCAGCGTGGTCGTGAGTTTCGTTTGTGATATCCATCAGTTATGCCTCTGCGCGCCGTTGATGGGCGGGCTCATTCGGTTTCAAGCACGCTGTTGTCGAGCACACCGATTTGCAGGAAAGTCCATGCAAATCCGCGGTCGCACAAGAAGCAGAAGATTGCGATGACCAGCATCGTGAAGATCACGACGCCGGTTGAATTGACTACCTCGCGACGGGTAGACCAATTGACCTTCTTCATCTCGCCTTCAGTGGCGATCAGAAAGTCAACGGTGCGCGGGTTGCGCCCCAAGGCCCAGAAGATGCCTGAGCCCGCAGCGCCCAAGAACAGCAATGCCAATGCGGCGGCCACGTACTTGGTGGTGCCCACGGCGCCAGCGCCGACCTTGGACCACATCCAAAATGTGCCTTGAGCGAGTAGTAGACCGGCGGCGGAGGCGGAGACCATCCGCGTCCAGTACCCCTGCCCACTCTTGTAGATGGCTTCTGATGCCATGGTTGCTTCCTTCCGTTACGGAACACGCCGGGAGTGACTTGAACACTCAACCTGCGGATTTGGAATCCGCTGCTCTGCCAATTGAGCTACCGGCGTATGTGTCGTTTGCGCTGAGTGATTACTTGCGCTTGATCTTGTGCAGCGTGTGCTTACGCAGACGCGGGCTGTATTTCATGAAGCCGGCCTTCACCTTCTCAGAGATGCCACCCTTGACGCGGATCTCGGTCCGGTAGTTCAGGTCGCCAGTCTCTGTGCATTGAAGCCAGACATATTCACGGTCGGTTGCTCGCTTAGCCATCGTTCATTCCTCGTTTCTGGGCTTCTTTCGAAGCCGCTCACGCTCTTCCGAGGCCCGCCGCATGTGTTGCATGCAACTTCATGCGGCGGGCTCGGAGAGCGAATCAGTCAAATCCAATCAATCCAGTCGTCTGTTATGTCAGACGAGGATCTTCGTAACGACGCCCGAACCCACGGTGCGGCCGCCTTCGCGAACTGCGAAGCGCACACCTTCGGTCATTGCGACGCCCTTGTCACCAAGGTCAACGGTCATCGTGACGTTGTCGCCAGGCATGCACATCTCAACGCCCTGGAGGTCAGCGATCTGACCAGTGATGTCCGTGGTACGGAAGTAGAACTGCGGCTTGTAGCCCTTGAAGAACGGAGTCTTGCGACCACCTTCCTTCTCGGTGAGCACGTAGACCTGCGCGTCGAACTTGGTGTGCGGCTTGATCGAACCGGGCTTGCACAGCACCTGTCCGCGCTCGATGTCCGACTTCTCAACGCCACGGAGCAAGCAGCCGACGTTGTCGCCTGCGATGCCCTGGTCGAGGGTCTTCTGGAACATCTCGACGCCGGTGACGACGGACTTGGCCGACGGACGAAGTCCGACGATCTCGATTTCGTCGCCAACCTTGACGATGCCACGCTCAATACGACCCGTTGCAACGGTTCCGCGGCCCTTGATGCTGAAGACATCTTCAACGCTCATGAGGAACGGCTTGTCGACGTCGCGCTGCGGCTCTGGGATGTACGTATCGATGGCTTCCATCAGCTTGGTGATGCACTCGGCAGCAGCTGGATCCTTCGGGTTGGTGAGAGCCGGGAAGGCTGCACCACGAACCACCGGCGTGTCATCGCCAGGGAAGCCGTACTTGGTGAGGAGTTCACGAACTTCGATCTCGATGAGGTCGAGCAGTTCTGGATCGTCAACCAGGTCAACCTTGTTCAGGAAGACAACGATCTTCGGCACGCCGACCTGGCCGGCGAGGAGGATGTGCTCGCGCGTCTGCGGCATCGGGCCGTCGGAAGCGGAGACAACCAGGATCGCGCCGTCCATCTGCGCGGCACCGGTGATCATGTTCTTCACATAATCGGCGTGGCCTGGGCAGTCAACGTGTGCGTAGTGGCGGTTTTCGGTCTCGTACTCAACGTGCGAGGTGGCGATGGTGACGATCTTGGTTGGATCGCGACGGCCTTCCGACTCAGATGCCTTTGCGACCTGGTCGTAAGCGACCGGAGCGCAGAGACCCTTAGCAGACTGAACAGCCGTGATAGCTGCGGTCAGCGTCGTCTTGCCGTGGTCGACGTGGCCGATGGTGCCGACGTTGACGTGCGGCTTGGTGCGGTTGAATGTTGCCTTAGCCATGACTGTGATTACTCCGAGAAGAAGGTGTGTGCGCGCGGAGCGCCTGAGATGCTGGCCGCGCGATCTGGACGAGGGTGACAGGAGCGGCCGCGCCCGTCGTACCCAAAGCCGCCGAAGGGATTTGAACCCTCGACCTCACCCTTACCAAGGGTGTGCTCTACCACTGAGCTACGGTGGCTGACGATGACAACGCCGCCCGGGTTACGAGCGGCGAGTCAAGAATCCTACCGGAATTAGGCGGGCAGTCAAGTGAGTCGGTCGAGCGGGCGCACCGAATTCACCCGCCCCGAGTGACGGCCACGCCGCCACCCGAACCCCTTGCTGTGGTTGTCCAATAAAGACTGCCTAGTTCCGCTGATCGAGCCGCTCAACGCGCATCTGTCGGTTGTTCACCAGGTCCGCAGCGTCGATCCACTTGGATGAATTGGTGACGTGCGCGTCCAAGAACAACATGCAACATGCATCGCCCACGTAACGGAATTCCACCTCGCACTCGGCGTTCCCTGGGGTCCACGCGTTCGGAGCCGTGGTGGGAAGCGGAATGGTCTCACCAGCGCGACTGTCGACCGCGTAGATCGCCATGCCTGGATAGCGAATCATCGCGTTCGTGTACCAGTTGCTGACGTTGGTGCTGGTGTTGGGACGCGCGTCGAAGAAATCATTCGCGGCGAAGTAGCCGGGCTGGCCCTTCTCGCGAATGCCCGCGCCGTTACCGAACGGGCGCGCGATCTCTGCAGGATTGTCCGAGAGCGGCTTGAGCATCTCCACCTTCGAACGGAAGGGGTTGGACTCCACCATGTCCGGATTGGTGTACGCCCAGTAGTCGGGAGAGTCGTAGCGATAGTCCCAGGTGGGGCTTGGTGCGTCGCTGGCATTTGGAACCAGCGGTCCAAACTTGCCGACGGTCCAAAGAATGTCGGTCCAGGTTCCTTTGAACAGTTGCCCGATATTTGGGTTGGTGCCGGCGGGTGACGAACTACGCACCTGCGTCTTGGCAAACGGGCCGCTGTAGTCAAATTGGCTGGGAACGATGTAATCGCGGCTATCAAGCGAATACATGGTCATCAGTGAACCGATGGTGCGCAGGTTGCTCTGGCTGGTCACCAATTGCGCGTTGCGCTTCACAATTCCAAGCGCGGGGAGCAAGATGCCGATCAGTGCGGCGATGATCGCAACCACCACCATGATCTCCACCAGCGTGACGCCGCGGCCGAACTGCCGGGTGCGTGTTGATGAAAGCGCGCGGGTGACGTTGCACTGAAGTGCCGGTGATTGCTGCATGCTGATGCCTCGTGCGGAATCTGCGGTGGTGGTGATGGCCAGTGTCATGGTGACTGCACAAACCTATACGGAGCAACGCGGTGAATCTGTTGCTGAGATTCCCACGCGTTCATTCTGCGCAGGAATTTCCTGTCTAAAGGGCCCAGCAATTCGTGTGGTTTTTAGCTCAATGCCATCGTCATCAAGAATTCTGCATTGGACTTGGTCTTGGCAACGCGGCTGCGGAGGAGTTCCATGGCTTCCACCGTATTCATGTCGCTGACCACTTTGCGCAGGCGCACGATGAGATCGTGTTCCTTCTTGTCCATCAACAATTCCTCGCGGCGCGTACCACTGGCGGCGATGTTGATGGCTGGATAGATGCGCTTTTCCATGAGCTTGCGATCCAGGTGCAGTTCGGCGTTGCCGGTGCCCTTGAATTCTTCAAAGATCACTTCATCAGCGCGCGAGCCGGTATCAACCAGCGCGGTGCCAAGAATGGTGAGCGAGCCACCGTTCTCGATGTTTCGTGCGCTACCAAAGAACTTCTTCGGCTTGATGAGTGCTGCGTTGTCCACGCCGCCCGAGCCGATCTTGCCGGAGCCAGGCATGGCGTTGTTGTAACCGCGCGCAAGGCGGGTGATGCTGTCGAGCAAGATCACCACATGGTCACCAAACTCCACCATGCGGCGGGCTTTTTCAGAGACCATCTCGGCCACTTGAATGTGCCGTGATGCTTCTTCATCAAAGGTGCTGGCAACCACTTCGGCTTTGCCCTTGGTGTTGCGACGGAAGTCAGTGACTTCTTCGGGGCGTTCATCAACCAGCAGCACAATCACATGAACATCGGGGTGATTGGTGGTGATTGCGTTGGCAATCTGCTGCAGGATGACGGTCTTGCCGGTGCGCGGCGGAGCAACGATCAATGCGCGCTGACCGAAGCCAAGCGGCGTGACCATCTCAATGACGCGGGTTTCAATGCGTGTTGGCTCGGAGAGAATCTCCAAGTGAATGCGCTTGTTTGGGTGCAGCGGCGTGAGGTTCTCAAAGACAGGCAGGTCATGCACGGTCTTCGGGTCACGGCCGTTGACGCTCTCCACGCGCAAGAGCGCGAAGTAGGTTTCCTCGTCCTTGGGAGGGCGAATCACGCCATTGATGACGTGGCCCTTTCGGAGACCAAAGCGACGAATCTGGCTTGGAGACACATA
>CAMDUB010000030.1 GCA_945878575.1 Phycisphaera mikurensis NBRC 102666
CGAAGACATCGCAACTCTGACTGGCGCGAAGCCAATCATGAAGGATCTGGGCATTGATCTGGACAAGATCACGCTTGCTGATCTTGGCCAGGCCAAGAAGCTTGAGGTTGACAGCGAGAACACCACCATCGTGGAAGGTGCTGGCTCAACGAGTGCAATTAAGGCTCGTTGCGAACAGCTCCGTCGCGAAATCGATACCACTGAGAGTGATTACGACCGCGAGAAGCTCCAGGAGCGTCTTGCCAAGCTCGCCGGCGGCGTTGCGCAAATCAAGGTTGGCGCAGCAAGCGAGAGCGAACTCAAGGAAAAGAAGTCCCGCGTCGAAGACGCACTGCACGCCACCCGCGCTGCGATCGCCGAAGGCGTTCTGGCCGGCGGCGGCACCGCGTACATCCGTGCGCTGCCATCTCTCAAGAAGTTGCGCGCGCAACTTGAGGGTGATGAGCAAGCCGGAGTCGATTTGGTTGCTGAAGCACTCGAAGTGCCGCTCCGCACCATTGCTGACAACGCAGGCGAAAAGGGAACCGTCGTTGTTTCAAAGGTCAAGGAAATGAAGGGCAATGAAGGCTTCAACGCCCTCACCCGTCAGTACGGCGACCTGATGAAGGACGGCGTCATCACTCCAGCCAAGGTCGATCGTTGCGCGCTGCAGAATGCTGCAAGCGTTGCTGGTCTGCTGCTTGCCACCGACTGCATCATCACCGAGAAGCCGCAACCCGCGGAAGCCGAAGCCGGTGGTCATGACCACGGCGGCGGCGGAATGGGTGGCATGGGCGGAATGGGTGGAATGGGCGGAATGGGTGGCATGGGCGGAATGATGGGTATGTAAGCCCAGGGCCATTGCACCGACCTGCATATCACTCGACACTCAATCGATTCAATAAACATTCACTCAACATCAGCACTCAACTTCAGCATTCAAATTTTGGAGAAATCAACAATGTCCAGCACACAAGTCCGCCCGCTCGAAGATCGCGTCCTCGTCAAGCCTCTCGAGGCCGAAACCAAGACTGCAAGTGGTCTCTTCCTTCCTGAAGGCGCCAAGGAACGCCCCATGCACGGCAAAGTTGTTGCCATGGGCCCAGGCAAGATGCTCGACAACGGCACGCGCATGCAGATGCTCGTCAAGAAGGGCGACACCGTCGTGTTCGGCAAGTACGCCGGCACCGAAGTCGAAATCAAGAACGTCAAGCACATCATCGTGCGCGAGAGCGAATTGCTTGGCGTCCTCGACGCTTAAGTAGCCGCACATCGCAGTACCGACACCTGCATAGCACACAACACTTTCTGCACCGCAGACACAATTAGGAAGGCCTCCCAACAATGGCTAATAGCAAGCAAATGAAGTTCACCACGGCCGCGCAGGCCGAGCTCAAGAAGGGCGTCGACGCGATCGCCCGAGCAGTCGCAGTCACCATGGGACCCACTGGTCGCAATGTGGTGATCGCTAAGGGCTGGGGCAGTCCCCACGTCACCAAGGACGGCGTGACCGTCGCCAAGGAAGTTGAGCTCGCCGAGCCGTTCGCCAATATGGGCGCACGCATGGTGCAGCAGGTTGCCAAGAAGACCGCCGATGTTGCAGGCGACGGCACCACTGCCGCCACCGTGCTCGCCGCTGCGATCTTCAATGGTGGTCTTCGTTACATCGCTACCGGCGCAAACGCCGTGGCTGTGCAGCGTGGCATCAACGAAGCAGCAGAAATCGCTTGCAACGCCATCACCGAGAGCGCCCGCAAGTGCGCCGGCAAGGGCGACCTTGTCAAGGTTGCCACCGTCAGCGCCAATCATGACGCTGCGATGGGCGAACTCATCGCCGAGGCAATCCACAAGGTCGGCGCCGATGGCGTGGTCGAAGTGGAAGAAGCCAAGGGCTACGAGACCACCCTCGATTACGTTGAAGGCATGTCCTTCGACAAGGGCTACATCTCGCCGTACTTCATGACCGACCCCAAGAAGGCCGAGTGCGTTCTTGAGAATCCGTACATCCTGATCTTCGAGAAGAAGATCGGCAACCTTGCCGACCTCTTGCCGCTCCTCAACAAGATTGCAACGGCCCAGAAGCCACTGTTGATCATTGCTGAAGAAGTTGAGAACGAGGCTCTTGCAGCACTCGTCGTCAACAAGTTGCGCGGCGTGTTGCAGGTCTGCGCCGTCAAGGCTCCAGGCTTTGGCGATCGTCGTTCGGCCATGCTCGGCGACATTGCGGTGCTCACCGCCGGAACATTCCTCTCCAACGACACGGGCCGCACGCTCGAGTCGATCGAGATGTCTGAACTCGGTCGCGCCCGCAAGGTGATCATCAACAAGGATGAGACCGTCATGGTTGAGGGCGCTGGAAAGAAGAAGGACATCGAAGCCCGCATCGGCCAGATTCAGGCTGCCTATGACCGTTCCACCAGCGACTACGACAAAGAGAAGCTGCAAGAGCGCATGGCCAAGCTCGGCGGCGGCGTTGCGATCGTCAACGTCGGCGGCGCAACTGAAATGGAAATGAAGGAGCGCAAGGATCGCGTCGACGACGCACTCCACGCCACGCGCGCTGCTGCCAAGGAGGGATACGTCCCCGGCGGCGGCGTCAGTTTCCTGCGCGCCATCGAGGCGGTGCAGGCTCTGCGTTCCAAGGCCAAGGGCGATGAGCGCTTTGGATTTGACATCGTGGCCGAGGCCCTGCGCGCCCCGACCCGCCAGATCGCGCAGAACGCTGGTGTTGACGGCGACTTGGTGTGCGAGAAGATTCTCGAAGGCAAGGGTGGCTACGGCTACAACGCTGCCACTGAGAAGTACGAGGACCTGGTCAAGGCTGGCATCATCGATCCAGCGTTGGTCTCCAAGACCGCGCTGACCAATGCTGCAAGCGTTGCGGGCCTGATGCTCACGACGGATGTCTTGGTGACGGAACTGAAGGACGAGACGGAGCCGGTCAACGGCGCCATCGCCTGATCAAGGAGATTCACCGAAGGCCGGAGTTGGCGCAATCGCGTCCAACTCCGGTCTTCGGGTCCTTTCCGCGCATGAGCCAGCATTTCAGAACATGATCAAGAGATGACAGAGAATTGACAGAGGACTGATCCGCGCATGAGCACCTCGGCCGACTACTACGAGATCCTCGGCATCACGCGCGACGCCGCCGGTGAAGAAGTTCGCCGCGCGTACCGCCGACTCGCCATCAAGTGGCACCCGGATCAGAACCCCGACAATCCAGACGCCGAGGGCAAGTTCAAGCAGTGCGCTGAGGCATACGAGGTGCTCAGCGACCCGGAACGCCGCGCGGTCTATGACCGCCACGGACACGCCGGCCTGCGCGGGCGCGCTGGACACGATTTCAATTCCATGCATGTTGAAGACATCTTCTCGATGTTCAACGACATCTTCGGCGGTCAATCTGGCGGTGGTGGCGGACGCCGTCAACGCGGACCGGCGCGTGGATACGACCTAGAAACCGTGGTGGAAATCACGCTTGAGGAAGTGCTTGAAGGTTGCGAACGGGAAATCCCGTTCAAGCGCCTTGAAGTCTGCACGCAATGCAAGGGCAGCGGCGCCAAGCCGGGCAGCAAGCCGATCGAATGCTCCACCTGCGGCGGGCAAGGACAAGTTGCACAAAATGGCCTTGGCGGACTGTTCCGCATGGTCACCACCTGCCCCACGTGTCAGGGACGGCGCCACATCATCAAAGACAAGTGCGGCGAATGCTCCGGCCAAGGACGCATGAGCTTGCAGCGCAAGTTGAGCGTCAAGATTCCGCGCGGCATTTCTGACAGCCAAGTGGTGCGCGTTGCTGGCGAAGGCGAACCGCCGCCGCCACAGATGAGCCCCGATGGCACTGGTGTTCGTGGCGATCTGCACATTGTTGTTCGCGTTGCGGAAGATGAACGATTTGAGCGTCAAGGCTCAGACCTGATCACCGCGCTCGAAGTTTCATTTGCTGATGCTGCGCTCGGCGGTAGCGTGAGTATCGAAACGCTTGATGGTGTTTCGGAAACCGATCTTGATGCCGGCACACAACATGGCGAATTGTTCCGCCTTGATGGCAAAGGTGTTCCGGATCTACGTACCGGGCAGCGCGGTGATCTCGTCGTCGTAGTGCATGTGGTTGTGCCGCGACGATTGAGTAACAAGCAACGAGAACTGATCACGGCGCTCCGTGATGCTGAGCGCCCTGCTCCGCCGCCGAAGGACACTGCGCGTAAGAATCCTGATGGCAAGGATTCGTCTGGCAAAGCCACCGGTAAAGGTGGATTCGGCAAAGCGACTAAGAAGGAAGATTCGTCTGCAAAGAGCCCAGGATTTTGGGGCAAAGTGAAGGACTCGTTCGGGACATAAGCGAGCGCGACGACGCAAGGAACACACCATGACCGACCAACCACACCAACGCCCACACGGGCATCATCACCAGCCCGATGGCAACGCGGACGAAACGCGTCAGCATCACCATGCCGAATCGGAGGCGCAGCCCTTTGTGGATGACTGCGCGCCGGAGCGCGAAGAATTGCAAACCGCCATTCGCATCCTGAACGCCGAATTGGTGCAGGCAAAGAGCGACACCTTGCGCGCGGTTGCTGACTTCCAGAATTTGCAGCGCCGTACCTCTGAGCAGGAGCCACGCATGCGCCAGAACGCCATGGGCATGGTGGTACGTCAGGTCATTCCGGTGCTTGATCACTTTGACCTGGCACTTGCTCAGGATCCAGCACGAATGACCGTGAGCGCCGCCATCGATGGCATGCACATGGTTCGATCTGAATTGATCAAGGCCCTGGAGCGGTCGGGCGTGGAGTTGATTCAGCCCAAGACCGGCGATGCATTTGACCCCCACCACGCGGAAGCGATCATGCAACACGCCGCGGCGGGCATCGAAAGCGGGCATGTCAGCATGACGCTGCAGCCCGGCTATCGTTTAGGTGAAACCGTGCTACGCGCCGCAAAGGTGGCGGTCGCGCCCTGATTGAACCGAAGGAACACCATGCCAACCTACGAATACGAATGCTCGAAATGCGGCCATGCTTGGGAACTGTTCCAGTCAATCAAGGCTGAAGCCGAGCGTAAATGCCCCAAGTGTGCCAAGATGACCGCCGTCCGCAAGATCGGGATGGGCGCGGCAATCTTCACTGGCGCGCGCGCCGCAGAGCCCGCGGGTGAAACCGCCGCGAAGAGCGCTGCCGCTGCGGTGGAGACCACGGCCGCTAGCACTGGCGCGGATGCCAAGGTTTCCAAGACCGACACAGCGAAGCCTAGCAGCACGGGCACCGATGCAGCCAAGAGCGAGCCCGCGAAGGCTGGCGCATCCGCAGGCAGCACCGACGCTGTCAAGCCCGCCGCCGAGGCTCCGAAGGCGCCAGAAACCGCAGCACCCGCCGACGGTGGCAAGGTGAATGCAACGCATCCGGCCCGTGAAGGTCGAGGCGCGGGAAATGTCCGCGATGCCATCCAGCGCCAGCGCAACAATTTTGGGCCACCCGGTAAGAATCACGGTAAATCGGGTCCAAAGTTCGGTGGCAGTTCAACACGGCGTGGTCTGCGCTAGACCGTGCAAGTAACCTTGCTGCGTGCCACTCCGATTCATCCAGCGCATTGAAGACCATCTGGCCTATGACAACTATCGCCCCGTCGACATCGACGAGGCGAGGAAGCAGATGCGTGTCAGCACTGACGACGCCGAGGCGTTTGCAGGCGCTGTTGAACGGCTGACCGCGGAAGGCCGCCTGGAAGTCGGGCCTGATGGAAAGCTGCGGCTGCCGCGCTACAAGGAAGAGGTCGAAGGAAAGCTCAAGCTCAATCCGCGCGGCTTCGGATTTGTGGTGCCGGATCATCCGACGCGTGAAGGTGATCTCTTCGTTCCGGTTGGCCAAACCAAGGACGCGTTGAACGGCGATCGCGTGCGCGCCAAGGTGTTGCGCAAGGGCGGTGGTCATCCAATGACCCGCGGCGGAACCGGTGCACAAGAAGGACCAACCGGACGAATCATTGAAGTGCTCGAACGCGGCCAGCAGCGCTTCGCAGGAACGCTGACGAAGTCTGGGCGCGAATGGCTGGTTGTTCCCGATGGCCGATCACTGCGCGATCCGGTGGTGGTTCGTGACGCCGGTGCGAAGGGTGCAAAGGCTGGCGACAAGGTGGTCTTTGAAATCATCCGCTACCCCACTGACCTTGATTATGCAGAAGGCGTGATCACCGAAGTGCTTGGCGAAGCGGGACGACCGGACGTGGAAACGCGCGCGGTCATCGATGTGTTCCAACTGCAGACCGAGTTCCTGGAAGAAGCAGTCGACGAGGCCCGCGAAGCAACCCGCCGATTTGACCTTGAATCCACTGGTCCGTGGGAAGACCGCGAGGATCTCACGAAAAAGTTGGTGTTCACCATCGACCCACCGGATGCGCGCGACTTTGACGACGCCATCAGTCTTCAGCACGATGCCGTGCGCGGTGATTGGGAACTTGGCGTGCACATCGCCGACGTAGCGCACTGGGTGAAACCCGGCAGCACGCTCGACGAGGGCGCGCGCGAACGCGGCAACAGTGTGTATCTGCCGCGCCTGGTGATTCCCATGCTTCCCGAAAGTCTTTCGAACGGCATCTGTAGTTTGCAAGAAGGCGTGAATCGATTCTGCAAGAGTGTGTTCATTACTTTCGATTCGCACGGCAAGCCGGTTTCGCATCGGCTCTCCAGCACGGTGATCTGCAGCCGCAAGCGACTCACTTACATTGAAGCACAGGCTGTGATTGACGGCGACCTTGTCAAAGCGCGCGCGCACGCGAAGACTGAAACCGAATGCGATACAGAAGTCATTGATGCGCTGCACCTCGCTAATCGCCTGGCAAGTTTGCTGCGCGAGCGTCGGCGGTCCGATGGCATGATTGCGCTGAATCTGCCCGATGTCGATCTGCTGTTTGATGACGCGGGACACGTCAAGGGTGTCGAGCGCGAAGACACCAGTTTCACCCACACACTGATCGAGATGTTCATGGTGGAAGCCAACGAAGCGTTGGCACGCACGTTCAGTGACTTGGGGCTGCCGCTCCTGCGCCGCATCCATCCGGAGCCAACATTTGGCGACATGGAAACACTGCGAACGTTTGCGCGTATTGCCAAGTTCCGCCTGCCGGAAGAACCAACCCGCCGTGATTTGCAGGCGTTGTTGCAAGCAACTGCTGAGGGCGAGGCCGCGCGCGCCATCCACTTTGCAGTGCTGCGCACGCTCTCCAAGGCCACCTATTCGCCCGCGCTGGTTGGCCACTACGCGCTCGCCAGCGAACACTACGCACACTTCACGAGTCCGATTCGCCGCTACCCCGATCTCACCGTGCATCGCGCGCTTGCTGCGTACTTGGATGCAACTGAGAATGGCACCAAGACCGGCGGCAAGAAGCGTCGCGACTTGGCGCATCGACTTGAAGCGGATGACCGCGTGATTGATGAAAGCACGCTGGTGCGCATCGGCATGCACTGCAGCGAGACGGAGCGTAACGCTGAGGAAGCCGAGCGCGACCTGCGCACCTTCCTGGTGTTGAGCTATCTCAAAGAGCATCGCATGGCAGATACGTTCGATGCGTTGGTCACCGGGCTCAGCGGTACTTCGTTGGTGTTCTTGAGCCTTGAAGAAGTGCTGGCCGAGGGTGCTGCGCGTGTCAGTGAATTGCCTGCGGGCATGACGCGTGCCGACCACTGGATTCTGAATGAACTGACTGGCCGCTTGGTTGCGCCGCGCAGTGGAATGTCCATCGGTCTTGGCGACCGCGTGCAAGTCACGATTGCCATGATTGACCTTGCGGCCCGCAAGATGGACCTCACGGTCACCAAGCTTTCGCCGCGCAAGGACCTGGACAACTTGAGTCCGCGCGATCTCACCAATATCCGTCAGCAGAAGCCTGGTTCTGCCCCGCGCGATGGTGGAGGATTTGCCCCGGGTCAAGGCGAACGAGGCCGAAAGGGCCGCGATCGCTCCAAATACAAGCAAGGCCGCCGCGGCAAACGCAGCTGGTAAATAGGCGCTAGGTACCCGTTAAATAGGTGCCGTTCACCACTATCCCCATTTTGCGTGGCCGCATGAACGGCTGGCCTTGGTCACTGTCTTGCGGTTACGCGTCCCTGCTTCAACCTAGTCAATTCTGGATCTCTTAGGATCCGGGCATGATCATCGCCATGCTCGTATTTGTGCTGCAGACGCAGCCGACCGCAGCCTCGACCGCGCCACCGGCATCCGCTCCGGTGCCGAGCGCATCTCCCGTTCCGCCAGCGCAAACATCAAGCACGCCTGCTGAGTCGCAACCTGACCTTGCTCGTTCGCTCGAACGAGCGGGAGACAACGTTGCTGAACTCAAGCGCGCGATCGAGTCTATTGAGCCGGCGTACCGCGCCGACATGGAATGGCTGATCGCCACCATGCCGGAGATCGACTTGAAGGCGCTCAAGGCTGAGTTCTTGTTGAAGAACGTGCGCCTCGCGGAACGCGCGCGGCTGGAGGCTCCATGGGGCAAGGACATGCCGGAGTCCATCTTCCGCCAATACGTGCTTCCATACGCAAACGTCAACGAACGCCGTGATGATTGGCGCCAAGATTTCTTTGATCGCTTCACCAAGGAGGCGTGGAAGTTCAAAGATCCGATCGATGCCACCAAGTGGATCAACGATCATCTTCCTGATGCGCTCAACGTGCACTTTCATGCCACCAAGCGCAAGAAGCCTGATCAATCGCCGTATGAGAGCATGGAGCTCAACTACGCCAGTTGCACCGGGCTGAGCATCTTGGTGATCGATGCGTGTCGGGCGTGTGGAATTCCGGCGCGCATGGTGGGTTGCCCGGCGTGGAAGAAGGTGCAGGGAAACCACAATTGGGTAGAAGTGTGGTGGAACCGTTGGTACAACGTCGGCGACTCGGGCAGCGATCCGCGCGGCGTTGACTGGGTGCAAGAACGTTGCCTGACCGAAACCGACCCGGACGATTGGGTGCACGCGGTCTATGCAGCCGTATGGCGGCCAACCAACACGAAGTATCCGTTGGTGTGGGCGTTTGAAATCGAATACGTACCGGCGGTGAATATCACGCGCTTCTATACGGACGCGGTGGAGCATCCGGTGACGGTGCCTGGTGGTGGTGCGGCGAACATCGAAGTCATGTGGGCGGGTGAATTGGTCGCACGCGGAACGGCGGGTGCGGATGGCAAGGCCGTGCTACCACTGGCCCGCGGTGGGCAGTTCGAAGTGAAGTTCCGTAAGGCGGATGGGACGAACGTTACGGAGGTTGTTAAGCCTTAGTGGGGGTTGTGGCATCACGGTTTCGTACTGGTCCGCATTCGCCTTACGAGGACGGCCGCTGAGCGCGGCCCTATCCTCTCCGGCGCCTGCGACCAGATCACGGTGTTAGGAACTGCGTGGAATTCACGCCGTTGGTAGCGCAGTGATGCCCCCAAAATAGGGACAGTGGTGAACGGCACCTATTTCGGCGTCGGGCACATCGTTACCTTGGTTCCCCATGCTGGGCCAAAGACTTCGGCCAGGAAGTCCTTCACCATTTCCAGACTGCGCGCGTCCGCAAGCGGGTTGTATTGCATGCCACCCTTCGCGTCTTGCGCGGCTGGGTTGGTGAATGCGTGACCGCACCCACCGAATGCGTGCAATTGCCAATCAGCACCGTGCTCCGTCATTTCACGCGCAAATGCTTCGACTGCATCGGGACGCGCCATCGGGTCATTCCAGCCGTGAAGTGCTAACACCTTGGTCTGCATCTGGGCTGGGCGCGATAGCTTCGTAGCGTCAAACGATCCAAGCAACCCGTGCAGACTGACGCTGCCACGGACACCGCTCACGCCTGCACGCGCGAGGTCAAGGACGCACAAGCCGCCGAAGCAGAATCCGATTGCACAGATCCGCTCTGAGTCCACCATTGGAAGTGACTTCACATGTCGGACCGCTGCATCAATACGCTGCCGAAGCAGTGCCCGATCGCTGACAATCGGCGTCATCAGTGCATTGTTCTCCTCGGGGGTCGTGCCACGTTTGCCCTTGCCGTACATGTCGACCGCCAGCGCCGCGTAGCCAAGTCCGGCAAGCCATTCCGCCTTTTCCGTTTCCAGCGCAGAGCACCCCGACCATTGATGGAACACCAAGACCGCCGGTCGGCGCATATCACGTGCGCCGTCGTAGGCCAAGAAGCCTTCAAACTCAGTGGATCCGTCGCGGTATGTCTCGTTTGCTGCGTGCATGGAAGTTCCTCATTCACCTGGCGGGCGTAGCCACTCTCTTGGAAAGCGGGCGTGGAGCGGCATCCTATGGAAGCGGCGGCGACTTATGGCAAAAAAGAAAGTGCAAAGAAAAAGGGCGGCCACTGCTAGTGCCTTTCCGCGCAGGCCTGAGGATGCGCGTTATGCGAAACCTCTTACATATTCCCGCTGGAATCGTGGCTGCCTGCTTTGCCGTGATGTGCTTTCTCGTAGCACTCGCTGCATCCGCCGTACCAACTGTGCCGCACACGCTCGGCACGGTGACTGCATCGGCAGCCAATGACGCACCACGCTGGCGCCCAGTGCGCACGGAGATTCCGGCACGACCGGTCTTCGGCACATTCGGCCCCGCGGTTGCGGTCACTGAGGGCCGCCTTTGGATCGGCCCGGCGCGCGACACGGATGTCGGCGACGGACCGCCACAGGTCACGGCCTTCGGCATCCGCGCCGGTTTCGGGCTGCCCTCGTTCGACCCGGTCATGGTCGAACATCCGGCAGCCGCGCGGAATGCGGGGTTTGGACTTGCGCTTGCGGCAGCACAGGGCATCTGCGTCGTGGGTTCACCACACGCAGGCTGCCGCGAGCGCGGATGCGATTCGGGGCAGGTGCATCTGGTTGCACACGATCACGACGGATCGTGGTCAGTCGACGAGGTCACCTGCCCTGACGCAATTCCTGCGTCGGAGTTTGGCGCAGCGGTGGCCACGGATGGTCGCACGATCGTGATTGGATCGCCACGCGCCGACTCGCCGGACCGCGATGGTGGTGCAGTCGACATCTTTGAAGTCGGACCCGCGCCAGCTTACGGAGTGACATTCGTCACACGTCTGCGCCCACCGTCACCGCGCGCCAGTGCACGATTCGGTGCCGCCGTGGCGGTCAGCGCCGACTGGATCGCCATCGGCGAACCCGGCGCCGGCGAAACATATCCCCGTCCGGGCATCGTCCACCTTGTGCACCGCAGCGCGGATGGGTGGAAGATCGAGTCATCCTTGCGTGCACCCGCGGGCGCGGTCGGCTGGTTCGGTACCAGTGTCGCGCTCGCGGGCTGCGAGCTGCTGATCGGCGCGCCGGTTGCACGCGCAGTTGGATCAACGGTGTCGTGCGGGGCCGCGGTGCACTGCTCGCTCAAGGACGGCCAGTGGCTAACACGCAGAGTGATCGTTGCACCCGGCGGCCGTGCGGGTGATGCGTTCGGAATGGCCGTGGCGCTTG
This sequence comes from Phycisphaera mikurensis NBRC 102666, assembly GCA_945878575.1. GTDB lineage: Bacteria > Planctomycetota > Phycisphaerae > Phycisphaerales > SM1A02 > UBA966. Next base: position 11,431 of record CAMDUB010000030.1, read on the forward strand.
GAAATGGCTGGGCAGCCATCGGCGCACCGGGCACCGATGGACCGGCGACCGATCGATCCGACTCCGAAGACATCGGCGCCGCATGGGCCGTGGAACTTCGCTCGCTCGCCATGGAACGCCTGCTGGCACGAACCCCGCGCGCCGGCGACGGATTCGGAGCAGGACTTGCATTCGGATCAGCGCACGGAAGCACACGCACTGGCCCGCGCTACTTCCTTGCCGTCGGGCATCGGCAAGACCAAGAACGACCGCTTGAAGCGGGCTCGGTGGATCTTTATGGCTATGACGGCCCGATGCCCGCACTGGTGGCAGGATCGGTGGGGCCGCAATCGGTGGGCGAACAATCAAGGTCCGCGTCCTCCATGGCCAGCGCCGCTGAAGCGTCGGTGACCGCGGCCGGAACCCAACCATCGGAGGCCGCGCGTTCAACCGCCTCACGCCCATAGTGGCGATCAATGACGGCCGCCCACTCGCTGGCATCCTCGCAGCGAATGAAATCCTGCTTCACCACATATGGATGCGGATGATGTTGCGCAAACTTGATTCCAAACTTACGCATATGCCGACTGGTGCGCCGCGCACCATGAATCACTTCACTGAATCGATAGTGCGCCAACAACACTTCGCGCTGCTCATCAATAGTCGGCCCGAACGGCGTGAGCCCGGCCATCATCTGCCGCGCTTGTCTGAATATCCATGGATTTCCGATGCATCCGCGCGCAACGCTTACGCCATGTACGCCGCACATGTCAATCATCCGAAAGATATCGCGCACAGTCCAAATGTCGCCGGACCCAAACACGATGCGATCCGGTCGGCGCTTCATCAAATCGCGGAGAAACTCCCAGCGCCCTGGACCGGCGTACTTCTGCTGCACAGTGCGACAATGCACGGTCGCCCATACATAGCCCATCTCATAAGAGGCTTCAAAGATTCGTTCAAATGCATGCGCCATCTCCGGCGTGTCGTCAAAGGAGCGCCGTAACTTCACCGTGCAGGGAATGTTGGCTGGAACGGCTTCGCGAACCGCGCGCAGTACGCCAATCGCCTCTTCCGGAAATGCCAAGAAATGCCCGCCGCGCGCCTTGCGCTTGATTTTCTTGACGGGGCATGCCAAGTTGACGTCGATCACCTCATGTCCCATGGCCGCAAGAATTTCTGCACCGCGAGCAATCTCATCAGGCCAACTGCCCATGATCTGCCCGGCCAATGGATGATCACCAACCCCGGCCGCACAGTTGTCTTCAATCTCTCCCATACCGATCTCACTTGCGATGAGATCCGGATCTTCCTTGCGACGCCCTTTCCCGCCATTGATCAGCGTGCGATCAAGGAGCGCCTCCGTGACACAGAAAGGGGCACCATGCATGCGCGCCACCAGCCTCATGGCACCGTCGGAATATCCCGCGAGGCCCGCTTGGAAGAACGGCGCGTCGAAGCCCGGGACTGCCGCCGGAATCCGCGGATCAATGCGCAACAGCCGCGCCGTCTCTTCAACGGAACGCGAAAGCTCGCGAGGCGGAATGCGGGAAGGGTTGAGTTCAACGCCCATAGATGCCCGGCGCGGCGCGGGTGCAGCACCCACTGCGGGCGAGCACGGCACGCCCTGCGCCGATTTTGTGGATACTACGTAGCCGATGCATCGCCAACGCATGAACTTCATCGCCTGCGCGCTCTTGCTAGCCGTGGCACCGGTTGCATGTCAGCGTTATCCCTATGACCCGGATAAGGCAACTCGTCCATTTCCAAAGCAGTTGAAGCAGGCGTCCATGGTGGACATCCAAGTGATCCCCACGGTGACTGAGGGCACCATCAAGGTGGTGAACCCCACCGCCGTTTCATATCGAAACTTCGATCTTTGGATCAACCAGCGCTATGTACGACATGTTGACGCGCTCCTTGCCGGCGAGAGCCTTGATCTATCAATCGAGTCCTTCTGGGACGAACGCGGCGAAGGCCCATTCCCGGGCGGATGGTTTCGCTACTTTGAACCCACCCCGATTGTGCTCGTGCAAATCCAAGTCACCCCGGAATCGCCACTGATTGGATTGATCTCCAAGCCGCCGGAAACCGCGAAGCGCTGAAGTCACTGATCAGGGCGCGTTGCCAGACAGCGAGTACGCGCGACGCAGAACACCCATCGCCAAGTCGGTGATGAATGGATCGGGCGCAAAGGTGATGCTCGACCACGCTTTGACAATCACCAGATGCGCACCCAGCAAGACCGGCGGTTGCGCAACAGCAGCCTTGGAGCCCGGCGCAACTTGATCACCAGCTTTGCCATCCGCTCCAGGCCGGCCTGACGTTGGAGTCGGCGCCACTGCGACCGTGGCTTGCTCGGCATCCGGACCAGCGACGCTTGGCTGAATCTGCACTTCAACAATCGTTGGGGCCAAGGTGTCGCCGTAGTACAGGAACTGCAAACGGCCCGTGCGCGGATCACTGCCCTGCGCACCAGCCACCGCACCCGACCGGCCCACCGATCGGAATCCCTCACTCAGTAGCGCGCCCTTTGCTTCGGCATACAAGCGGTCGCTCCGACCTTCAACGCCGATCTGCTGCGAGCAACCACCCATGCCAAACCCAAGCAGCATGAGGGCAAGCACCAGTAGCGGATACGTCGAGCGAAGCTTCATCTATGGGCAAATACCGCCAATAAACGATCGAGTTGCAACCCCGCACGCAGGCATTCAATGACCAATAACGACCGCATTCACCCCCCCGCGCCACTCATCCCAACCCAAGCCGCTCCCGCTTGGCTTCCCACTCGGCAGTCTCACGCTTGTTGTCGGTGGCGAGCGGCTGACCGGTACGCATCGCTTCAATCTCCAGGCGCGTGAGGTGCATGGACTCCAATCGATAATCCTCAAAGGCCTCCGCACTCACCGGGACGATCGGCTTCAGCAGGTCATACATCGCTTGCGCAAAGACTTGGATCTCCAACTGCGCATGCGGATCAAGACGCAACGAAAGGAAGTGGAAGATGTTGTGCAGATCACACTTCCAATACCACTCGGTGTAAACGCTCACCGGCAGAGCCGCACGCGCCAATTCGCGCGCCACGCCCTTCTCCGTCAAGCCAATGTAATCCTGATAGAGAAGTTCAGCCTTCTCCAAGAGCTGCATGAACTCCTCAGCCGTGCCAACATCGATCGGCTCGTCGCCGCCCTGTCGGTTGGACTTGGACTGCTTACGCACCGCATCAATGTCCGGGCGATAGAAGCGATCCGGAACGATCGAATAGCGCGCTGAATACTCATTTACATTCGCGGTACGGTGACGAATCCACTGCCGTGCAACAAACATCGGCATGGCAATGTGGAACTTGAATTCCACCATTTCAAATGGAGTGGAATGCCGATGCCGCATCAGGTATCGAACCAGACCGCGATCCTCATTGACATGCTTGGTGCCCTGGCCGTAACTCACGCGCGCGCTTTGCACAATGGCGAAGTCTGCAGTCTTGCCCTCCGGCACCAGCCGCGGCATGCAGTCCACCAAGGCAACAAATCCATGATCCAAGCACGGAATCTCCCAGCGCGACGCTCCGTCCATGACATCGCGCAGCGGAGCTTCAGGAGAAACAATCTTGATGGCCGGTGAGGTTGCGGTTGAATGCTTCGATGCGGTGCTCACTTCACTTCTCACTTCTCGCCGCGTGGGGCGCTATTACTTTCCGGAGCACTTGCACCAGCGGGCGCACGCTCACGAATCTTGTCTTTGGCGAACTCCGCCATCCATCCATTCACCGTGTCCACCGTTCCAAAGGTACTCGGAAGACCCTTGGTATTCAGGTTCGGAACAACATCAGAAGTCGCCCCCCAACTGATTCCGATCATCGCCTGCGCGGTACCCAGCGCAATCGGTGGCAAACCGCCCATGGCAGATTCATATGACGAAGGCCATGGCTTTCCAGTCGGAGGCGCTACGCCGGCGGTGGAGACTTCAATCGCCTTATCTGAGGTCGGAAACGCGCCGTTGTTGGAACTGGCATAGCAAAGAATGCTCCACGCTACAGATCGAAGCGCCGCATCCGTCTGCTTGGCACGCTCACGCGAAGTGCGCGTCACCATGAACCCCCACACCGATACTGAAATGCACACCAATACAAAGATCACGGCTACCCAAATAATCACTCGTCGATTGCGGGCAGCCTGCTCAGGCGTCATCTGTGGTGGATACTCATTCATCGCTCAATCTCCTCCGCCAACATGCGCTGCCGCTCGGCGCGCTTCACTGCATCCACACGCGGATCACACTCTGGCACAGCAAGCAGGAGTCGCTTCGTATACGAGTGCTGGGGATTCCCAATCACATCTTCGCGCGTGCCTTCTTCCACAATCTTGCCGTCTTTCATCACTGCAATGCGATCACAGACATGGTGAATGACCGCCATGTCATGACTAATGAATAGGTAGCTCAAGCCAAGTTGCGCCTGTAAATCGCCTAGTAAATTCAAGATTTCACTCTGCACACTCACATCGAGCGCGCTGGTGGGCTCATCGCACACAATCAACTTGGGCTGCAGTCCAAGCGCGCGTGCAATTCCAATGCGTTGCTTCTGACCACCGGAAAATTCGTGCGGGTAACGATCCGCCGCGGCGCGCCACAGACCGCATTGCTCCAACAGTTCCTCTACCCGCTCACGCAAGGCGTCACCGGTAGCAATGCCATGCACTTCCAGCGGCTCACCCACAATGCGCCCAACGCGCATGCGAGGATTCAGGCTTCCACCCGGATCTTGGAAGATGATCTGCATGTCACGACGAATGCGCCGCATATCGGCAGCGTTCTGCCGAAATACATCCTTGCCCTCAAAGAGCACTTGCCCAGAGGTGGCCTGTTGAAGCGCCAAGACCGTGCGCCCCACCGTGGTCTTGCCGCAGCCAGACTCACCCACCAACCCAAGCGTCTCGCCGCGACGAATCTTGAAAGACACGCCGTCAACCGCCTTGTGTTGGCCAATCACGCGCTGCAGGACACCCTTGCGAATCGGGAAATGCATGTGCAAATCGCGCACATCAAGGATGACTGGCTGTTCGCCGTGCATTTTCGGGGATTCCTGTGCCGAAGCGACCATTGAGAGCAGGGATGCTATCCGGCACCGCCGGCGCCGTCAGCGCAGGGGAACTTCAACATCCCGCTCCGTCCCGTCCGGACGCAGAACCGTCATGTTGGCCGCAGGCGGAGAAGCAAGCCGGGTGCGCCCCACCGTACTCCGGGCGAGGCGGACCCACAGGTCATCAACGGACGCCACTCGCTGCCCCTCAAGTGCAACGATCAGTGAGCCCGCCGGAACATCGGCAGCGATCGGACCTTGCGAGGCGCCAACCAGCGCGCCCGGTCGACCATCGCGCGAACCATTGACTAACTCCGAAAGCCCCGCGCTCTGAAATGCTTGAAGAAAGAATCCGGCATTGACACTCGGATCCATCGTTGCCAATGTGACGCGCAACTCAATTCGCTCGCCCGTTGTGCCATTTGCCGTGGCGCGCCACAGCGCCACTGGCAATTCCGTGCCGGGGGGCTTGGTGCCCACTTCGCTGAGCACTTCATCACGGGAACTAATACGTCGATCACCAAGTGCAGTGATCACGTCGCCAAGTCGCAGCCCGGCACTGGCAGCGGGACTACCTGGCGTGATAGAGGTAATCACCGCGCCGTCGCCCTGAAAACCTTCGGCAACCGCGCGAAAGATGGGGTTCTGCGAAGACGTCGTCTTCAAGCGTTCCGCATCCACCATACTCACGCCCATGAACCCGCGCGTCACACTTCCGCTTGCAATCAATTGCGTGACCACATTCTCCGCAATCGACATGGGAATGGCCAATCCAATACCCGCAAACTGCCCGCTGCCAACGGTACTACCGCGGCTCGTAGCGATGGCAGTATTGATGCCGATCACGCGACCACGTACATCCGTCAACGGACCGCCGGAGTTGCCAGGATTTACAGCAGCATCTACTTGAATGAAACTCTCGTATTCCACTTCGGCAAGGCCGGCACTGCGCCCCACTCCAGAGACGATTCCGCTCGACATACTGAATCGAAACTCAAACGGCGAGCCAAATGCAAACACTAACTCACCCTGTGCGGGCAGCGTGGCCGTGCGCGTTGCCGGCAACAATCCCTCGGCCTCAATATGCAGTACCGCAATGTCAGTACGCGGATCGAGGCCCACCAACGTTGCCGGATGAAGTGATCCGTCATGGAGTTGCACCTCCAGCGCTGTTGCTCCGTCCACCACATGCGCATTGGTAACGATGTTGCCGCTCGCGTCCCAGATCCAGCCCGATCCGGATTGCGTAAACGCACGCGCCCCGAGCCTCCCCTTCGCTTCACCTGCAACACTGATATGCACAACCGCTGGCTCCACTGCAGCGGCGATATCGCGCATCGATGCGCTCATCGCTTCCAACGCATTGGAGCCTGCCAATCGATCCGCCGCAGCATCCATCGAGCGCGCGGTGCGTTCCACCTGCGCAAGCCGAATCAATGCTGGGACAGTCCAAAGACTCACCGCCGCGGCTGCGAGCAACAACGCCGCAGGAAGCGCGCGAAGCAAGCGGGAATCACTCATGATGTATGGCCAGCCATCTGTTGCAACCGCGCCAATTCATCGGGCGCGATCGTGTACGGATGCTCACCTAGATCGCCATCACGCACGCGGTCGCGCCACACCCGCGCGGCTCGTTCAATTTCTGCGCCCACCGCAGCCAATGGACGCGCAAAAGCAGGCTGCCAATGCGTCAATCCAAGAAGATCATTGAGTACGACCACCTGACCATGACACGCGGTGCCAGCACCGCAACCAATCACCGGAACCGTCGCGCGTTCCACCACCAACTCAGCAACTTCTGCCGGGCACGCCTCAAGGAGCAGCATGGATGCGCCTGCCGCTTCAAGGGCTGCAGCGTCGTGCAAGATGCGCAACGCGCTCTCAGCACTCCGACCCGCGCTCGTGTATCCGCCCTTCATCTTCGATTGCTGCGGACGACTACCGATGTGCGCCACCACCGGAATACCGGCGCGTGCCAGCTTCTCAACCAGCGGCGCGAATGATCGATCCATTTCCAACTTCACGCAGTCGGCGTTGCCCTCCGTCATAAATCGACCAGCGTTACGAATCGCTTCCGCCTCGTCCGCTTGGTAACTCATGAACGGCATGTCCGCCATCACGATGCGTGACGGCGCGCCGCGCTTGACGGCGGCAGTGATGGTGACCATGAAATCAAGCGGCGCATTGATGGTGGACGCATAGCCCAGAATCATCTCTGCAGCGGTGTCACCAACCAGCAGCACTTCCAGCCCGCTCTTCTCTAGCCAGCGCGCAGTAGTGGCGTCGTAACACGTCAAGCATGAGAACTTTGCGCCGGACTTCGCCATGCGGCCAAGATCACGCAGTGTCAGATTCATTGGAGCGTCAGCCATACCGGGAGTGTAAATGGTGCACGCCTCAATCGCCGCACCGCGCAGAGGCAAGTTCCAGCGCCGGTTATCAGCGGCGCATCGGGTTCTGCACCACATTATCGCGACCGCAGACGATCAGGTCGGCAATCTCAATCACTTCTTTGAAGCTTTCCTGCGCCTGCTCCAGGCTGAATACCGGCGATAGCACTTTGCCCTCCGCAAGATGCTCATAGGAAGCAACCGCGTCGCCCGCCACCAGCACCGTGGCACTCGGCTGCGGCAATAGCAGTCCGCACGAGCCCTGCGTCACCCCGTACAGCGGGAACAAATCAACGCCCATCGCCAGCGTGTCCGGCGAAGACTTGCAGCGTTGCAGCAGCGTGATCTCCGCACGCAACGACTTGGCAAGATCGCCATCATCGGCGTCCTCAGCTTCCTGAAACTTGGCAACCAGTTGTGCGCCAACACTCTCGCGTTCCAGTTCACCAACCAGCCACTGCGCATCATCAAACGCAGTGATGCCGCGCCGTCGCATCGGATGGAAATTAGTGAGAAACACGTGCGTGATCGCCTCCGGCTTCAGACCGCTGCGCTCTAGGAGGCGCGGAATCAGAATCTGCTCTGGTAGCGAAGGATCAACCAAGATTTTGGCATCACCCGCATCGATCAGCGTGGTGGTTGCATGCGCCGGCCGCACATCGCCACGCTCGCCCCACAACGGATGATGCGAGAGCGTGCCGATCGAGATAACGCGGAAGTGTGCCATGGGCGGAGGAGTGTACGTGTACTCCTCCGGCAATCGGTCATTCCGAACAGAGCCCCCACAGGGAAAGCAACTCGCCCAGGTCCGCACCGTTGATCAGGCCGTCCCGGTTGACGTCATAGTAGGGATTGGTTCCGCCCCAGTCAGACAGCAGCGCACCAAGATCAGCACCGTTCACCAATCCATTGCCATCGAAATCGGCCGGGCACGGAAGAATCGGATCGACACACTCGTCCGGAATTCCGTTTCCGTCAGAATCTGCCTGTGTTCCAGCGGCGATCTCGCATGAGTCGAGCACCCCGTTGGCATTGCAGTCTGACGACGCTGCGCCGATGTAGGTAACGCTGACCTCGATCCATGTGTCGCCGCCGCAGAACAGTCGATCGACAGCGGCTGACGGCGTCAATGTGATACGCATGGAACCATCCGGTGCAATAGAGTCGTTGAACAACTCCAGGGGGATCTCAAAGCCCACCGAGGTCACAACGCAATCCGGGGCATCTCCCTCGTCATCGTTGAATGCGCGGTACGAAGACTGCGGGAAATCAACTTGGACGTATTCCAGCATCGACGAAAGATCACCCTTGGCAGTCAGCTCTACTCGGACCGTGTCAACAGCTCGAACCACCTTCTCCAGCGTCCATACCTTCGGGAAGCCAAATCCAAGCGGCGCCTGGATGCCGCTGGACAGGTCAAGGTGCAACTGCTTCTCGCACGAGTCGCCGATGCCGTTACTGTTGCAATCCTCAAGCCGGTACGCCGCGATATCGCAGGAATCGGGAATCCCGTTGCTATCGCAGTCGCCTGCACCGGAAGCCAACTCGCATGAGTCGAGCACACCATCCGCGTCACAATCACTCGCGCCAGCGCTGATATCACAACTATCGAGCGTGCCGTTCACATTGCAGTCCAGCGATGAATCGGCCGCCAACTCACACGCGTCGCCATTACCGTTTCCATTGCAGTCTTCCTGAATGGGGTTCGCAATGAGAACGCAGTTATCAATGCTGTCGACGATGCCGTCGCTGTCGTCGTCGAGATCCGCGTTGTTCCCGATACCGTCACTATCCGTGTCCACGGACTCGCCGGCGTTGGTTGGGAATGCATCGAGTCCGTCGGGCACGTTGTCGCCGTCATCATCCTCGTCGACACAGTCCGGGATGCTGTCGCCATCAAGATCCGAAGGCGAACCACAATCGCCGCACTCGTTACGAGGGCACCCATTGCACTCCGGTCCGGGCTTACCCGGGCACGGATCACATGCGTCGATGAAACCGTCAGCATCCGCGTCCGGTTCACACGAGTCAGGCACACAGTTGCTGTTGCAGTCGCCCACGGTGCCCGCAGCGATCTCCAGTAGATCCTGCTGCCCGTTGTCGTTGCAGTCCACCACCACGGCATCGCGAGTGACCCGAACGTTGTCGACGAACGCGTTGTCAGCTTCCAAGCAGCCAGGAGCCGTCACGGATCCAGTCGACTCAATGCGAAGCTCAGCCGCCTGCCCAACGCCATCGAACTGCCAAGTGACTTCCACCCATTCATCGGGGGCGGTCGTTGCACCAACAAACGTCACCGACTGCGTGCCATAGGAAACTCGAATGGCATCAAATGCATCCATGAATACCTGCATGCGCAGCGTGTATGTCCGACCTACTTCGGTCGCCATCGACTGCCAGACAGCACCATTCACATTGCAATTGCAGCAACCGGAGCCCTGCAGCGATAGCAGATATTGCCCGCCCGAAGGGTTGATCGGGGTCACGAAGCAGTTGCCGCCATCGGTGTTTCGGTACAGATCCTCGGTGCGCGTCAGCCCGTGCTGCCAGCCAGTCATGGCAAAGCCTCCGGACGTGAAGCAGTCGCTCACGAAGGTCCCGTTGTACTCCGAAGCCTCGAAGCCACCGTTCACCACCATGTCAGGGCCAGCGGAAGTGGACGCCGTATCGCACGCATCGCCGATGCCGTTGCCGTCGCAGTCGCCCTGCGTTGGGTTCGGCAGCGTCGGGCAATTATCAACGGTATCCACCGCGCCGTCGTTGTCATCGTCCAGGTCGCAGGCATCGCCCGCGCCATCGGTATCCAAGTCGGCCTGGTCGACGTTGACCGTGCCGGGGCAGTTGTCCGCACCGTCATCGAACCCGTCCTGGTCATCATCCGTGTCGGCGTTGTTGCCCTGGCCGTCACCGTCAGTATCGACGGTCTCGCCAGCGTCGAGAGGGAATGCATCCAATGTGTCGATCACGCCGTCGCCGTCGTCGTCGGTGTCCACGCAGTCGTATTCACCGTCGCCGTTGGTATCAACAAGACCGTCCGTCCCGCACTGACCGCACACGTTCCGCGGGCAGCCGTTGCATGCGGCGTCGCCCGCCACCTGTGGGCACGCATCAACGGCATCGATCACGCCGTCGCCGTCCGAGTCAAGGTCAGGTCCGTCGCACTCGTTCGGGATGCCGTCGCCATCGGAGTCAGTGCTGTAGCCACTGGAGATGTCGCAGGTGTCGGGGAGACCGTTGATGTTGCAGTCGTTGGCAGGATCGACGCCCACGAACGTGAATCGGACGTTGGCCCACGATTGGCACTGACTGCACTCGGCATCCGGACCGGCGGTGATTGAGAGCGCAACATCATCGTTGGCATCGATCAACGCGTTGAACTCCGCGGCATTCATCTGCACTTGATAGTTTCCAGAGGCGCCGCAGGCAACGCCCTGGTGGACCACCGTGCGGTTGCCGAACCGCACCTCAACGAATTCACCGAATGCTGTGCCGCGATCGGTGTCGCCACGGGCTTCAACGTCGACGGTGACCGTGCTGCCAAGGACCGCACGCGTGACGACGTGCGCACTGAAGTTCGCAGTCTGACCGTCGCATGTTTGCCCGTAGGCCGTCTCCACAGTTGGGCTGGCGCCCACGTCGCAGTTGTCGGGGACGCCGTTCAGGTCGCAATCCGTCTGCAGGCCTTGCGAGAGGTCGCAGGAGTCAGGCTGCCCGTTCAGGTTGCAGTCGGTGAGCGTGCCGCTCCAGTAGCGAAGCGTGAGCGTGAAGGAATCACTGCCGTAGGAATCTACATTCGGACCGCTCGTGACACGGAACGGCAGCGAGCCGCCGCGGTTCAGTGCGAGTGCTTCGTTGAACGCGGCAGCTGAAACGGTAACCGATGCGTTGGCGCCCCACTTGGTGCCGGCAAGTTCAAGCTCGGCGCCGGCCACCGCGATCCGTAGGAATTCACCTGCACCACTGAGATCGCCATTGGCGGAAGCACGGATCTCCACCATCGACGCAGGTGAAGCCTCACGAACAAACGGCACGGCGAACTGCCGTGATTGACCTGCAGGTGCGAACTGCCCACTCATTGAACGATCGCGCAGCACAGGCAACTGGTCGTCGTCGGGCACCAGATCGCCGTTGCAATCCGCTGCGCCGTCGTCCACTTCGCAGACGTCCAGCCTGCCATCGCGGTCGATATCGTTGAGTGACAGTTCACGCCAATCGGGGATTCCGTTGGCATTGCAGTCGGGGTTGGAGATGGCCACCGTGTGGTAATAGCCCGCAGCGATCGCCATCGACACCCCAAGGTCCGACGGGACATTCGTCTGGCCATACCCGTTGTAGCCCCACGCGCGCACCGTGCCGTCCGTACGCAGTGCCACCGTGTGGTAAGCGCCCGCCGCGATCGCCATCGACGCGCCAAGGTCCGACGGGACATCCGTCTGGCCATTCCCGTTGTAGCCCCACGCGCGCACCGTGCCGTCCGTACGCAGTGCCACCGTGTGGTTCGCGCCCGCCGCGATCGACATCGACGCGCCAAGGTCCGACGGGACATTTGTCTGGCCATACCCGTTGGAGCCCCACGCGCGCACAGTGCCGTCCGTACGCAGTGCCACCGTGTGGTAATAGCCCGCAGCGAT
>CAMDUB010000031.1 GCA_945878575.1 Phycisphaera mikurensis NBRC 102666
GCCAAGACCATCATGCCGCCGATGGCGATGGAGACCAGGTTCTCGAGCTTGCCGATGCCGTACGCGAAGCGGTGATTGGGCGAGCGGCGCACGGCGCGGACGGTGAGGAACGCGGCGAGCACGGCGAGTGTGTCCGTGGCTTCCTTCAGCACATCGCCGAGGATGGTGACGGAGTTGGAGTTGAACGCAACGGTGCCCATCAACGCGAGGTCGATGATGCAGAAGGCGAGTGCGAGTTTGAGGCTGCTTTCGCGGGCGCCGGGGCCGTGTGCGGACATGAGGGAGTTATAACGCTCGGGGACGTGGCGGGGGTGAGGCGCGGGCGTTGAACTCTGATAACGATGGCAGATTGAAGGGGTTGGAGGTGGGGATGGTCTTGATACAATCCCCGTCCCGATGGTTTGACACGCGGGCGTGCTCGGCGATCCGAGCGACATGTAGTGCGGGCGGATACTCAAGTGGCCAACGAGGGCAGACTGTAAATCTGCTGGCTTACGCCTACGGGGGGTCGAGTCCCTCTCCGCCCATTACGCTCCAGAGCACGGTCGCCTTCGGCGAGCGTGCTCTGGCGCTGCATCGGCGGAGAGCGGCCCGGCGGCGCCGGTCCGCGCGCGGCTGCGCCGCGCGGGGCCTGTACGGCGCTCGCGCAGCGAGCGTCGAGTCCTTTTGGGTGGCGGGCGGCTTGTGGCGGACGGCTCGCCGGAGGCGAGCGTCCGGGGGCGGGGATTTATGTTGGCGGGCGTTTTACGTAGTTCCAGCGGTCGAGGTTGCGGCGCGGCGCGAACCACACCCAGTCGATCGTGGGGCCAGCCCCAGGCGGAATCTGCACGTTGGGATTGGTGGTGGAAGCCAGCTCCCGCTGCCCGACGAACTCCGGAACGTGCCGCGTGAGGTCGCCGCGATCATCCACGCCGTCGCGGCCCACGGACCAGATGCGGAAATCGGCTTCGTTCCCTGCCACTCGTACTGGAGTGCCCGTCCACGGATCCTCGGGCACCGAGGTCATGTACCTCGGCACCAAGTCCTCGGCACACGCGGGCCATGCGCCTGTGTCGCGGTGGAAGCGTGAAGCTGCGCAGGCCGTCGTGGCCGCCGTCGCCCACGCTCGGTCCTGGGCGTATGAGAAGCACGCCTTTGAGAGCGCGGGCATGAGGAGCCTCGGCAGCAGGAAGCGGATCGGCTGGGCATGCACGGTGCGCGTGAGCTCATCGCCGATGGCCGCGATGCGGGCCTCCTCGCGCATGGGCAGTGCGCTCGCCTCTTCGAAGCGCTTCGCCCACTCCTCGAACATGTCGCGCGTCTCGCGGCGGTCTGCGATCATCAGTGCGGCGGCCGGCGACGAGATCACCGGCAGGATGTCGGTGAAGGCCATCGACCCACCCGGGCCGGACCCGAGCATGCCACCGCTCGTCGATTCGAGCATTGAGACGAGCGGAAGCAGCGACACTCGATCCAGCCGGAACCAGCCGTTCCCCTGTCCGTCGTCGGTGAAGAGCCGCTGCTCGAGGTCGATCCACATCAGGCGTTCTGCGCCCATGTCGAGGCGTTCGTATGCGGACGGCACCGAAGCCATCGCCCGCTGCAGTCGTTCCAGCTGCACGGCGTCGAGGAGGTTTGGCTTCCACTCCAGCAGCTCGATCGCGCGCGCGCGCGCCATCGAGCGTATGGCGATACCGACCAGGTCGCCTATCAGGATCCGTCCATCCTGCACATGAACGGAGATGGCCATCATTGCCGCGAGGTCGGCCACGGCGCGTTCGCCATCGCCGGCTTCGGCTGCAAGCATCGCGTCGAAGTGGAGGACCCGCGCGGCCGCGCGCAGCTTCGCCAACTGTGGCAGGAGCACGCCGAGCATCGGGGACATGCGGGGATCGTCGCGCTTGGCAACGAGCGCGCGCATCGCCTCGGCGGTCCCCGTCCCGAGCAGGTGCTCATCTGCAGCATCCAGCTCGCGGCCTACCGGGAATCCGAACACCGGCCGTCGCGAGGCGGCGCGCAGGTCCGCAATGGCGTCGCGGTGCGCGTCGACCCAGCGGACCGCCGCGTCCCACTGCGGGTCGCCGGGTCGCGGCGCTTCGGACACGGCCTTGAACCCATCGGAGTTCGCGTCCGGATCGCCTACGGACTGCCCGAGTCCGACCAGGGCTTTCCGGTACAGCGGCCACGCGTCCTCGTCCGGCGTCTGCGGCACTGCCAGCCGCTCACGGAACCTGGCGAGCGAATCCACCGAGATCACCGGCGATTGCAGCCACAAGTAGGCGGAGAACGCGACATATACGAGGACGAAAGCGCCGGTCAGGTAGGCCGTGGACCGCATCGCCTGGCCGAGCGCGCGGTCGAGCGGCGATCGCTTGGCGATCGCGGCGGAACGAAGCGCGCGCGCCGCGTCCTTCGGGTCGCCGAACGCCGCGATGGCATCCCCGGGCGTGCGGCCGGCGGCGAGCGCCTCCTCGAAGTGCGAGCCGAGCTCGCGCTCGACGTCCGCGCGCTCCGCGCGGCGCAGGCGGGTCTTCCGTGCCACGCGGTGAACGAACGCGGCCACCTCGGGAGGCAGCGCGCTCATGCGTACACCGCCTCTGGCGTGCGCGCGAGGCCGAGCGCGCCCATCGCCGCGGTCAGCCGTCGCCACGTGCGCGTGTCCTCTGCGAGCCGCTTCTTCCCGTCGGGCGTGAGTCGGTAGTACTTGCGCGGGCGCGGGCCGCTCTCGTCCCAGCGTGCCACCACGAAGCCCTTGGCCTCCAGGTTGTAGAGCATGGGGTAGAGCGTGCTTTGGCCCATGGCCAGCACGCCGTCGGTGCGTTTCTCGAGCGCCTCGACGATCTCGTATCCGTACATCTCGCCGCGCTCGAGCAGTTTGAGAACGGCCACCGGGCCGGCGCCGCGCAAGAATTCGCCTTCGATCAGGGACATGGTGGACCTCCTTCAGGCCGTTTTGTGAGAATCACTGAACTCCGTACCACATACTATACGGCGCATAGTATGCAGCGGTTGCAGCATTCGTAGCCCTGCATCGCGTCGCGGGAGGTTGGTGGCGGCTAGCGGGAGCAGAGCATCACTGAGCTTCGCTTGGAGCGCTTCGAGCCGGTGCATGTCCGAAGGTCCCCCTGAAACTGACCGTTTGAGAAGGACAGATTGGCAAGAATCTGGCCGTATGAGAAGGACAGATGGATGTTGCGTACTGGGTTTCTGGTGACAGAGAGGACTGCCGTCGGCGAGCGTCTACGAGGGTGGTCTTGTTTATGCGTCTAGATCGTCTTGTAGCCCTCGAAGATCTGGAAGATCGAGATGGCAAAGGCAACCTGATGCATGTCTTGGGAAGAGTTGATCGATAGATCTTGATACATCTCCGCCGGAATCCTTCCCGGGAACCGGGCTTCGCTGAAGAGAAACATCTCGCGAAGCGGCTTGGTCAACAGGGGATCGATTTTTTATCCACGATTCCTGCCGTTTCTACGCCATCACTTTGAGAAAGCGCTGAATTCTCCGCAGATTCGTCGAGCTTCGGAAGCCCTCTCCGCCCATTACGCCATTGAGCACGGTTTGCCAGCCCTGCGTGCCGCTCTCGAACTCGAGGTTCGAGTCTGCTGCCGACACGATTGGCGTGCAGGTGAGCAGGGCAGCGAGAAGGACGGAGCACTACAAAGTGAGCAGGTTCATGGTCTGACATCTTCGTGCGGTCGGGGACGCTGGATGCGGAATCCAACGGGACTCCCGCTCTGGCATTCCACCGAATTCGGAGCCCAGAGAACCGGTCGTGGCTGGGTCGACCCTCATGGACCCGTTTCGCAGCCCTGAGCAGCCCCACCGGTTGGCGGTAGGGCGTCGTATCCGAGCTGCCGTGCGATCGACGCGGTCGCTGCGATGACGGAGTTGGCGTCGGCATCGCTGAGGATTCTGCGCCAACGTTCAGCACGCGGTTGGATCGGTTGCGTCACTTCGTGCAATCGCCGCGCCATGAGATTCTTCGGCGCGCGGTAGCCGGTTCGCCCGGCTTCGAGCATGCCCGGATCCCAGTCGAGACCAAGGTGTGCTGCAGCCTCACGGAGGGTTGTGGCGGGATCCGTCGTGAGGTCCTCGAATCGAACCAAGTGCGCCTTCGCCGACCCGACGGCCTGCGCGACTGCGGCATGGTCGAGATTCCAACGCTCGATGGCAAGGCCGAGTGAACCGTAACGTTCCACCATCGAAGCGATGTTGTCCAAGGGGTGCCGTGCAGTCGCGATAATGGCCGCATCCGGCAGCATCGACTTCAGTCTTACCATTGAATGCACGTGCTTCGGGGTCTTCTCCAGGACCAACGATCGCCCAGCGGATCCCGCGGCATGCGCCCACTCCCGCACCGTGCAGCGACATCGGCGGGCCGAGTGGATGGGCGTGAACGCATAGCTTTCGCCGTCGACGAGCCATGCCTCGGCATGAAGGCCGAGCCTCGATGCCAGCAGCGACGTTCCGCTGTGGCCGCATCCCACAATGAATCCGAAGCGCACGCCAAGATCTCTGTCGATCCGGCCCACTCCCAGTCCCGATGTAGTAGCCGCGAGGGACCTGATGCGATCACGGATGGCGACGAAGGCGCTGACGTGATGGTTTGGCCGATGAATGTTGATCATGAAGGCGAGCGTCCACGGAAGAACTTCCTCGGAAGATACGTGGTCGGCGCGTGGCGTGCCGGTCGGGATGATGCCCGTACATCGAGCGCATGCTCGCCGGTCATAACGCCAACCGTTCCTTCACCATCTTCGCCGGCAGCTCAGATCGTGGCCGCGTCAGAGTGGGCGATTCGCTGCGTAAAGTAGATCGCGAGGCGTTCGATCATGGCCTGATAGTCCTGGTAGCTCACTTGTCCTTGCTGGGCCCGCAACGCCTTGATTTCGTTGGCGGCCGCGAAGAGCGCTTCGGTCATGTGAATAGTGCTCGGCTGGTAGTTGATTTTCAGGCGCGGCCACAATTGCTGCAGCGTGTCGCTCTGCGCCCAGTTGAGGAAGTTGCCGAGCCAGATGTTCACGCCGGTCTTGTCATGCGTGTAGATCGTCTTGTAGTCCTCGAAGATCTGGAAGATCGAGATGGCGAAGGCAACCTGATGCATGTCTTGGGAAGATTTGATCGATAGATCCGGATACATCTCCGCTGGAATCGTTCCGAGATTGTCATAGTCGTGCGCGAGCCGGAGATTTGGCGTTATCCAAAGGTCCTTGATGATCTTGATAGTGGAAAGTTCCAAGGCCTTCTCGGTGGCGACCTCTTGGCTGCGCGCCTGGTGATAGAGAGTCAATGCCACGAACAGCCCGGCACCTCCGGTGAGCAGCATCATCAACCGGTAGACAGTGGATTGTTCGATGGGCTGATTCGGCACCGGGTCTTGACAGAGCAGGTACACGAAGAATGCGCTGAGGGCGATCATCGCCATGAGCAGATATCTTGAGAAGGTCATCGTCATTATTCCTTGAGCATGATCCGTGGGTCCGAAACGAAGCGGGAGTCTAGGAAACGCGTCACCACGGCGGGTAGCAGAATGCTGATCTCTGCGCCATTCCCCATGGTGCTCAGGGTGGTGGTCTGGTTGGTGCTTTAGACTTGTCTCTTCATGCCACGCGACATCCCGCCCGTCACCAACATCAACATCACTGGTGCGATCCTGCAAAATCTGATCGGGGAGCATGCGAGAACCATTCTTGAGATTGGCGCGCATCATGGCGATCACACCGCGGCGCTGCTCCGGACGTTCCCGCACGCGCATCTCTATGCCTTTGAACCCGACCCGCGCGCGATTGCCGCGCATCGCAAACTTGTGAAGGACCCGCGCCTCACGCTCTATGAGATGGCGATCGGTGGCACCAACGGACGCGCGGAATTCCACGTGAGCGATGGCTTTCCACCGGGCCAAGCGGATGCCCTGAAGGCAAACTATCCCAAGGGATGGGATCAGTCGGGCTCGCTGTGTGCGCCAAAGGGTCATGTGCAGAAGTTTCCGTGGTGCAAATTCAAGCGCACGATCTCTGTTGAGGTACGCACGCTCGATGCGTGGGCTTCGAAGCATGCGCCCGGAACGATCGACTTCATCTGGGCGGACATGCAAGGTGCGGAGGGTCAACTGGCGCTCGGTGGCCCGCAGGCAATCGCTCGCACGCGGTTCATCTACTGCGAGTACAGCAACGAGGAACTTTACGAGGGCGAACCAACGCTCGAGCGACTGCTGGAACTCATGCCGACATATGAAATCGTGCACCGCCTTCCGAACGATGTGCTGCTGCGGAACACGGCGCTGGTTGACTGAGTGCGTGCGCCCGGCCGTCCGCTAGTCTGCTACCTGATGGCGCATCAAACGCAATCACAGGACGATGAACTCTCGGGCGAGCTTGAGCATGGCTCGCCACTCGTGGAGCGGCTGGGGCTTGTCATTGGTCCCGCGCTTGCAGTGGTTGCGTGGTTTGCGGGACCGTCGTTGGGACTTGCGCCCGATGCAACGTGGGTGTTCGCGTTGCTGGCACTGATGGCTACCTGGTGGGTGACGCTGGCGGTGGAGCCGGCAATCACTGGGCTGATTCCATTGGTTGCGCTTGGTGTTCTTGGAATCGGTACGCCGGCAGAGATTGCCGCGCCGTTTGCAAATGATGTGATCTTTCTCTTTGGTGGCGGGGCGCTACTTGCGTTTGCGCTGGAGCGCACTGCTGTTTCGTCACGCTTTGCTTCGTGGTTGGTGCGGCGCGCAGGCACATCACCGCTGCGCGTGTTGACGGCCGTAATGCTGGCCACCGCACTGATGAGCGCATTTGTAAGCAACTTGGCAACCACCGCCACCATGCTGCCGCTGGCGGTGGCACTCGCTGCGCGCGCACGCAGCGCTGCAGTGGATGACGCTGGTCGAGCAGCGGCCGGACGCTTTGGTACTTCGCTGTTTCTTGGAGTGGCGTTTGCGGCGAGTATCGGTGGCGCACTCACGATCATCGGCAGCCCGCCGAATCCGATCGCGGTGGAGTGGCTTCGCAAGAATGGCGTGGAGATGGATTTTGTTCGGTGGCTGCGCTTCAGCGTGCCAACCACGGCGGTGTTTCTACCAATTGCAATTGCAGTGCTCGGCGTGTGGCTGTTCCCCGCGCGCGGCATCACGGTGCCAGCAGGTGATCAGCGTGAGCAGCCCGTGAGCCGCGACGGATGGATCGCGCTTGGGATCTTTTTGCTCGCAGTGACAGCGTGGGTGAGTCAGCCGCTGTACGCCAAGCTGTTGCCATCGTTGAAGGATGGAACCATCGGCGTGGGCGCAGCGGTGCTTCTCTTTATGGTGCCGAGTAAGGATCGACCCGGACGCGGCATTCTTGACGGCGCAGCGTTTGCAAAGGTGCCGTGGCGCGTGTTGGTTCTCTTTGGGGGCGGCTTGTGCCTTGCCGATGCGATGCAGCGCACTGGGCTTTCTACATCGCTGGGAACGATCATTCATTCGGCCGGAACGCTGCCGTCGCTAGCGGTGCTTGCCATCATGGTGGCGCTCCTTGTGTTTGGTAGCGAGGTCGGATCGAACACCACGCTGGCGGCGATGGCGGTGCCGATCGTGGGCGGTCTGGCGCCGGGTCTTGGGGTGAAGCCGGAGACGCTGGTGATTCCAGCGGTGTTTGCTGCGAGTTGGGCATTCGCGTTGCCCGTTGGAACGCCGCCCAACGCACTTGTTTATGCAAGTGGCCGCGTCCGCAGTCGTGACATGATGCGCGCCGGCCTGGTCCTTGATGTGGTGTCGATCGTAGTGATCGTGGTGATGGCCAAGATATTGCTGTGATTGATCGCGGGCGAATGGCCGCGTCCCGTGGGATACTTATCGCATGAACACGATCACGCTTGCCGCGCTGCTGCCGCTCGCACTGACATGCACCGGGTTTGCACAAGAGAAGGCGAAGCTGCGGAACGATTCGCTGCAGAATCCAACGCCGCAGACCACTGCGCCACAGAACGCCGAAATGGCGGGCTACATGCTTGTCGGCTGTGAGCAAGTACCCGCGGAATTCAATGCAGGTTTCTCGTTGTACGCCGCGGCGTGGCCGCTGCTTGAACACTATCCGGGGCATCGATTCCAGACGGGATTGTTCGGTACATGGATGCACGCGCAGTACGAAGGCGAAGCGCCGAAGGATCTGTACTCCGACATCGAGGGCGGGCTCGGTTGGTGGCGCGACACACGATTTCCAACTGAAACACCCAAGTTCATCATGGGCGGCGTCGCGGTGAATTTCACGGAGATCGCGAACGGGCCCGCCCACGGCGCGGGTGACTGGAAGAAACCCGCCGGTCTGTACGGTGTTGCGCAACTGAGTCCGTGGCTCTTGTTTCCAATTGACGGACTGAACATCGCGCAGGGAACGCGCGGTGATTTGTTTGGCTACGGATATTTGCCGCTGCCACTCATTGCGGCGAAGTCAACCACTGGTGGCACGAACATTCCGAGCGGCGACAACTGTTGGACGCTGTTCTTAAACACGGGCAACTTCAAGGGGCCAGTGTGCTTCTTCACGCCGTATTTCTGGTCACACTCCGCGGAGGTTGATGCCAAGTACGCGGGTCAGCTGCTTGACTCGCGTGCTTCGGATCCGAACAAGGCGTTTCAGATGGAGACGCAGTACGTGCCAGCGATGCTTGCCGTCGATGCGAAGGGCGATTCATTTGCGCGCGTAGCGCCGACGCGGTTTCCGGTGGGTGCGGATGGCAAGACGGTCGTGCTGCATCGCTTGACGAGTTACAAGAAGTCAGCGATGTGGGATGCAGTGAAGGCGTGGTTTGATGGTGGTGCCAAGGCGAGTGGGACGGTGAATCCTGCGGGTGAATTCGTACAGAAGTTTCGATCGGAGGGCGACTCGACGTGGCAGATTTATCCTGATGGGGCGGCGAACGACCAGAAGATTGGTATCGCGTGGAAGTCATTCGGCAAGCCGATTGCTGCCGATCCGACCACGTATGGATATGAGTGGGACGCATCGCGTGTGCGGCGCATGTCCTCGCCTTCAGGCGATCTCGTTGTGCTGCCGGAGTATTTCAAACTGAAGACGAATGAGAAGAAATCGCAGTGGGTTGTTGCGGCTGCGAAGGATGTGCCCAGTGCTACCGGGCTTGCGCGCGTCAAGTTCGATCGTCCGCGTGAGGATGCAGAGGCGCCGTACGACACTCCAGACGATGCGAAGAGCGCGTGGAAAGTGCCTGGGCCTGTAGCTGGTCCGTTCCAAGCGCATCTTGGGGATGGCAGCGTGGTGACGTACTACTGGTATCGCTTTGCCGATCAGCCCGCGATGCAGCATGCAGACATCACCAAGGCAGAGCGCGAACGTATTCAGCTGCTCGTGGAGAAGATGCACCGCGAGTGGACCAAGGACCGCGAGTACCTCGCGCCGCCAACGGTGGGCGCGCTTGCGAAGCTTGATCCGGCACAAATCGTGCACCCTCCGAAGGGCTTTGAGATTGGCTACGTGCCGATCGCAACGCGGCAAGAGATTGACAGTGCAGCTGCAGCGCGTAAGTAGGCAGGGTGGTCTCTTTGCACTTCAGGAACCGGTCTTCGCTGTTGTAGTGCTCGCTGCTAGGCAAGATCCAATTCTTGCAAATTAGAAATCAAATGGTATATTGCAAGGATGATCAAGCGCCTCGCCTTGCCTCTACTCCGATCGTCGCTAGCCCACTGGCCTGCAGCGGTCATTGTGGGTCCGCGCCAATGTGGGAAGACAACGCTTGCGAAGTCGCTCGGTGGGGAGTATTTCGACCTCGAACAGGAACGTGACCGCCTCCGCCTCGACATGCAGTGGGATCAACTCTGTGAAGGTCGATCGTTGATCATTCTTGACGAAGCGCAGTCGTGGCCAACGATTTTTCCGCGGTTACGTGGGGCTATTGATGCCAAGCGGCGCCGCAATGGCCGATTTCTACTACTCGGTTCAATTGCACCGTCACTCATGACTGCGGTGAGTGAGTCGCTTGCGGGGCGAATGGCTGTGCTCGAACTCACTCCCTTCCTCATGAGTGAACTTGCAACGAAGCCGATGCGCGAACGCAGTTGGCTGTGTGGTGGATTCCCGGATGGCGGTATTCAGCGACCGCGTGCCTTTCCGGAGTGGGAATCGAACTATGTTCGTTTGCTGGCCGAGCGTGACCTCCCGAATCTTGGGTTGTCATGCACGCCACAGACGACCATGCGACTCATCCGAATGCTGGCACTCACCAATGGCCAACAGTGGAACGCATCCGAAATCGGGCGGAGTATGGGGCTTTCCTATCAGACAATCAACAGTTACACAGACTTTCTGGAAGGGATTTTTCTATTGCGTCGGCTCCCTGTGTTTCACGGAAATATGCGCAAGCGTCTCGTGAAGGCGCCCAAATTATTGTGGAGAGACAGCGGAATTCTGCACAGTCTGCTGGGCATCGAGAATGGTGGTTCGTTACTCACGCACCCGGCGATCGGTGCGAGTTGGCAAGCGTTCGTCATCGAACAAGCGCTCGGACTGCTGAACGCACTCGGTGCTCGTCACAGTGCAACGCATCTTCGCACCAGCGATGGCTACGAAGCGGATCTGGTTCTGGACTGCGCAGGTGAGCGGTGGGTGATTGAGATCAAGTTGACTTCTAATCCGGGAGCACGAGCGTTCGATCGGCTCGACATCTGCGGCAAATTGACAACAGCTACGCGCCACGTGTTGGTGTCGCGAGTGCCGACGGACTCTGCGAGTGCAACGCAGCTGTCGTGTGGACTGGACCGATTCCTCAAAGAGATCACAGCGTTGGCGAAACGTGCAACTCAGTGAATATCAAATCGATCCAAGTTCATCACCTTCGTCCAGGCGGCAACGAAGTCGTGCACGAACTTCTCCTTGGCATCGGCGCTGGCGTACACCTCGGACAACGCGCGAAGCTGTGAGTTTGATCCGAAGACAAGATCTACGCGGGTAGCGGTCCATTCGACCTTGCCAGTGCTGCGATCGTGGCCTTCAAAGGCTTGCTCGGCTGCAGATGTTGGCGTCCACGTGGTGCGCATGTCAAGGAGATTGACGAAGTAGTCGTTCGTCAACGTTCCAGGGCGTGCGGTGAATACGCCATGCTTGGAGTGGTCGAAGTTGGCGCCCAAGACGCGCAGGCCACCGACGAGCACGGTCATCTCTGGTGGGGTGAGCGTCAGCAGGGACGCCTTGTCAACCAGGAGATATTCAGCTGGCGCTGCATTTTCCGCACCAACATAATTGCGGAAACCGTCCGCGGTTGGCTCAAGTACTGCGAACGAATGCGCATCGGTTTGATCTTGCGATGCATCGGTACGGCCTGCAGCAAACGGAACCGTCACTGCAACGCCAGCAGCCTTCGCCGCATGCTCAACAGCTGCGCATCCGGCAAGCACAATCAGATCGGCAATGGAAATCTGCTTCTTGCTAGCAGCATGTGCCGCGTTGAATTCACTGCGAATCGCTTCAAGCGCTTTCAGAACCTTGGCGAGTTCAGCAGGATTGTTGACCGCCCAATCCTTCTGCGGTGCAAGACGAATGCGCGCGCCGTTCGCGCCGCCACGCTTGTCGGTGCCGCGGAAGGTGGACGCCGAGGCCCACGCCGTGGATACCAACTGCGCAACGGAGAGACCTGCGCCAAGCACCTTCGCCTTGAGCGCGGCAACATCCTGCGCATTCACCAACTCGTGCGTGACTGCCGGCACCGGATCTTGCCAAATGAGGACTTCCTTCGGAACCAGTGGCCCAAGGTAACGAACCACCGGACCCATGTCACGGTGCGTCAACTTGAACCACGCCCGGGCAAACGCATCTGCGAATTGCTCGGGGTTCTTGAGGAACCGACGCGAAATCGGCTCGTAGTTTGGATCCATACGCATCGCCAGATCCGTAGTCAACATGATCGGCGCGTGGCGCTTCGTAGCGTGGTGCGCATCCGGTACGGTGGTGGCTGCAGATTCATCGGTAGGGATCCACTGATGCGCACCGGCTGGACTCTTGGTGAGTTTCCATTCGTAGCCGAACAGGGTTTCGAAATAGCTGTTGTCCCACGTGGTGGGCGTTGCCGTCCACGCGCCCTCAAGGCCGCTGGAAATGGTGTCGCCAGCATTGCCGGTTCCAAAGCTGTTCTTCCAGCCCAGGCCCATCTGTTGCAGCGGTGCTGCTTCTGGCTCAGGTCCAACAAACTTGCTTGGATCAGCTGCGCCGTGCGTCTTGCCGAAGGTGTGACCGCCGGCGATGAGCGCAACGGTTTCTTCGTCGTTCATGGCCATGCGTGCGAAGGTTTCACGGATGTCGCGCGCGGAGGCCACCGGATCGGGTTTGCCGTTCGGACCTTCGGGGTTCACATAGATGAGCCCCATCTGCACGGCGGCGAGTGGGTTATCCAGTTCGCGGTCGCCGGTGTAGCGCTCATCGGCAAGCCACTTGCGTTCGCCGCCCCAGTAGGTGGTGTCTGGCTCCCACACATCAGCGCGGCCCCCACCGAAACCGAAGGTCTTGAATCCCATCGACTCGAGTGCCACGTTGCCCGTGAGGAGGAAGAGGTCCGCCCAGGAGATGCTCTTGCCGTACTTCTGCTTGACGGGCCACAGCAGGCGACGGGCTTTGTCCAGGTTGACGTTGTCGGGCCAACTGTTGAGCGGCGCGAACCGCTGCATGCCTGCACCGCCGCCGCCGCGTCCGTCACGGATGCGGTACGTGCCAGCGCTGTGCCACGCCATACGAATGAAGAAGGGGCCATAGTGACCGTAGTCGGCGGGCCACCAAGGTTGTGAGTCGGTCATCAGCACGCGGAGGTCCGCGCACAAGGCATGAAGATCAAGCGCCTTGAACTCCTTGGCGTAGTCGAAGGCTGGGCCCATGGGGTCAGCCATGGGGGAGTTCCGTTGCAGCACCGTGATGTCAAGTTGATTAGGCCACCACGCGCGGTTGGTGGTGGTGTCGTCGGCTGGGCGAGAGTTTGCTGCAATGAAGGGGCACTTACTTGGAGTAGCGGTCGTCATGGTTTTCTTCCTATCAGTTGCAGGGGCGATTGAATGGAGAAGGGTAGTCCGTTGGCCGGGAACTTTCCAACCGTGATTCGGCGATCGGGCTGCTTTGCGTGGGAGATTTGACACAGGGCCCAACCAGACGGTTGGGCCCTGTGTTTAAATCTTCAATGGCGGCTGACGAACAACGGTTCAGCCTGTCCAACAATTACTTCTTGGCTGGTGGCAAGATAACGGTGTCAATGATGTGAATGACGCCGTTACTTGTCTTGACATCGGCGGCAATGACGGTTGCGGAATCGTTCAGCATGACCTTGCCATCCTTGATGGTGATCTTGACCATCTGACCTTCAACGGTCTTGACTTCCTTCAACTTCATGACTTCTGCTGCACCAACGTTGCCTGCTGCAACGTGGTAGGTGAGAATCTTGGCCAGTGCCTTTGGATCCTTCTTGAGGGCTGCAACAGTTTCCGCTGGGAGCTTTGCGAAAGCCTCATCGGTTGGTGCGAACACGGTGAATGGACCTGGGCCGTTGAGGGTGTCAACCAAGTTGGCGATGACGAGCAGTTCGCACAGGGTCTTGAACTTGCCGGCGTCTTGCGCGGTCTTCACGATGTTGGCTGGGGCCTTGGCGGCTGGTGCCTGTGGGGCCTTGGTGTCAGCCTGTGGGGCTCCAATGGCGAATGCGGTGGAGAGCGAGAGGACGGTGGTTGCGATGCAGATCTTGCAGAACATGGAGGTAACCCTTTGTGAAATTGTCCGAGAACCCAATCGCGCTGCGCGCGTGGACGGAATGGAAGTCCGTCCCCCGACTTCGCGCGTCAGCCGCCGTTGGTTTCGCCGTTTCAGCAAAATTTGAAACACGCAAACCCGCCCGGAACGGGTGTACCGGGAGGAAAGGGACCAATTTCTGAGCTCCCGGGCGTGCAGATCCCGCAAATTCAGTTCCACGCCACAAAATGGTCCGGGAGGAACGGGAGCAATTTAATTTATGGGCAGGCGCCCCATTGGCCTAGGAGGAGGCCCAAGTCGCTGCCGCTGACCACTTGGTCACCGTCAAGATCGGCAATGCAGCCCTTCGGCGCACATGGCCCCCATTGACCCAGCAGCAAGCCAAGATCCGCGCCACTGACAATTCGGTCCTGATCCAAGTCCCCAATGCACGCTGCTGATGGGAACTCAATAAGCAATGTCCGACGCGCATTCCCCGCGAACGTGTCGTCAAGCCCCGGCAGGGGACCGTCTCCACCGCCGTAGAAGCACCCAAACTCGCCGCTGCCGTTCGGTTCGCCCGGTAGCCATGGCGACTCCGTCACCGGCTCGCCCGACTGCCAGCGCCATTCGCCCGTCTCGCGGCTCAAGCCAACCCACGGACCGCCGTTGTACCCCGTCATGCTCCACATGTTGGTGAACGACACGAACCGCCGGAACAACCACTGCAGCTCTGCTTGCGTTTCGATCGACACCAACTGCCCACCTTGGGACTCCGCATATGCCTTCGCTTGCAACCACGTCACCCGCGATTCCAGGATCACTGCCGTGTACGTTCGTCCATTGCCACCTTCTGCGAACGACCAGGTCTGACTATCCAGGTTTGGGTTGGAGTTGAACTCCACCAACACATTGCCGAACGCGTTGCGATCGTCGTTCCACTTGCCATTGGGATAGATCACGCCCCAGTCTTCGCCGCCCACGTTGTTGGGCTCGCCCGCGTTCCAATTGGTGAAGTTGAGCGGCTCGTTGTTTGCCCATCCCCATCCGCCCGCTGGCTCCGCGCTTCCTGGCGCCTGGATCAGGCCGAACGCCGTCGGTCCGCCTTGCAGCGTTGGTGTCGCACGTGTCCGAACGAATTCACTTTCCGCCGCCGATCCAATGGTGGCGGGATATCCACCGAGCGCCATCGCCGTCTCTTTCGCCTCTTCAAAGGTGCGCGCGCCATCAAGTGCATACACGGCATACCAGTGCCCGTTGCCGCCTTGCGCCACCGGCCACTCCACCGCCAAGCCAGAGGCGAGCGGTGCTGGGTCGCCAAGCGCGATATCGATTTCACCACTGCCCGTCACGCCCTTACCGCCGACGCGGATCAGGTACAGCTCGCCAGCGATGCACGGCACCACCAAGCGCGAGGTGCCGCCGTTGCAAACGGAATCATTGTCATTGCACGCCAGCGGCACGCCACCACATGTTCCGTAGACCACGATGCTGGTGTCAAAGCCCGCATGGTTGCAAGTGGAGATCGCCAAACCACCACTGACGGGTGGCACCACGCGGAACCACACATCATTGGTGTAGTTGCCGCCCACCGCCGGGTCCGCGCACTCAGTGATGAGCGGCGGTCCATCCGTGTCGGTGTTCAGCGTGGTGAATGGATAGCGACCGAAACCGAGCGGCCGCGCGGACGTGCACTGGTCGTTCTCCGGCGTCAAGGCGCACTGCTGCACTGCAAGATTCACGCAGAGTGAATCCCACTGCGTTGAGCAACACGCAGGATCGAAGCCACATACGAGAGCACAGCACGCGGAATTGCTGCAGCCAGCGCTGGCGTGCGGCGCGTTGCACGGGTCGCCAGTGCCGCAACTTGGTGGCGGACCAACAAAGTATGGCCCTTGAATAGATGTGTTTCCAAAGTTCACCGAGGTGCGAATTCGCGCCGTGGTACCCGGTGGGAAACTGGACGCATCCAGGTCACCTTCAATGGAGCCGATCGTCAACTGCTGACCGATGAAGCCCGTATTGTCGAAAGTAAACGTGGTTCCAAACGGCGCCACGGAAGTGGTGTTGAGCGTTCCCGGCGACGAAGAGAACGGCGTGGTTGTCACGTACGTGCCGCTCAGATTCCACGTGGTGCCAAAGTCAGCGCGCCCCGATCCAACGATCGATGCGCCCGTATTGGCAACGAGCGTCGCAGTGGTTTCGCTCAGGTTGACGGTGACGGGGACGCAACCGAACAGGCCGCACAGAAGTTGGAAGTCGAGCACTCCGCCGCCGAACCGCAGCGTGGAGCCGGCCTTCATATCAGCGAAGGTGAAGGGCAGCCCATTGGGTGAGAGTCCAAAACTGCCGAGGCCACCGAAAGGAACCACCATGGAGTCTTCACTGAACTGCTCGCCAGAACTGTTGGTGGTGATGATGCGCACCGTCACGGTGACAAATTGACCAGCGGCAACGTTGTACGGCGCAGGCACCTCGGCGAATGCGGGTAGGGCAGCGGTGCCAAGCACTCCGGCGATGAGCATCATCAGGGATGCTCGGCGGGGCTTACGGGCGTGGCTCGTCCGGGTGGTCTGGGTCATCGGGGTCATCTGGCTCGGCAAGGCGGTCGGCTCCGGGATGGGTCGGGGGCGATGCAGCGGGATGCGCTGTCGCGGTCGTGGGGTCGTGGAATTCTGAATAAGTAGTACCGCTGATCGCAGCGGCGGCAAGGGCAAATATGTGGAAATGGCGTCAATAGTTTGGGTGCCTTTCGCGCCGCTTTGCAATTCCCTCACATTTTGGCAACGAAATTAGGGTGCTATCAACGCCAGATCTTCACTGGGTCGTGACGGAATCAAAGCAAGCGCTCGTCATTCTTCGTACTTGACGCTCCCCAACTTGGGGTGCCCCCACATCCCGGCACGGGCGCTCGCCCCCGCCGCCATACGAGGTGACCTGATGACCCGACCACTGTTCTCCGCGCTCTTCCTACTCGCACCCACTGCACTGGCGTTCGCTGGGGCACAAGAGGCGCCGCGCGTTGCGGTGGGCGACACCATCGGTGGTCGCGCGGTGGTTCTGGTAGCTCCCAAGACCGGTACGGGCGAGGTGACCGTTGAAGTCTCGACCGATCCCGCGTTTGGCGCCGTTTCCTTCTCCACGGTGTTGAACGTGACCGATGCGCTCGTACCCGGCAAGGTGTTCTTGGAAGGTCTTCCATCGGGCGTTCGTCATTACGTGCGAGCCACCCACGCTGGCCAAGCGCGCACTGCGACATTCAATGCGCGTGGAAGTTCAGTAGCTGCTCCCGCCGCTTCATCGGGCGTGCGCTTTGGTGTTTCTGGTGACTGGCGCGGCGATGTCGGGATCTTCAACTCGATCTTGAACGCTGACGAGCGCGACCTGGAATTCTTTGTGAAACTTGGCGACACCATTTACGCCGACGTGGAAAGCCCGGCTGTACCGAATGGCCCCGCGCAGACGCTGAATGAGTTCCGCGCCAAGCACGTTGAGAACTACGCAGCGAGTAACGGCATTGATCCGTGGGGCGATCTTGCCGCCGCGATGCCAACCTTCTCCATGATCGACGATCACGAAGTCACCAACGACTTTGACGGCGGCGCATGGGATGCTGTCAACGGTTGGTACAACCAGAGCAGCCTGTACGTGAACGGCTTGCAGGCGTTTGTTGAGCACAACGCCATTGTGCCCGCCACGTGGCCTGCGCTCGGTGACGCGCGCTTTGATGGCCGCCCAAACCTCTATCGATCATTCAGTTGGGGCACCGATGCTGCGGTGTTCCTGCTCGACACCCGTTCGTTCCGCGACGCAAGTTTGCCGCCAGTGGCAAACCCGTTTGACCCGACCGAAGTGTTTACCTTCATTCAGGCGTCATTCAACCCAGCTCGCACCATGATGGGTTACGCGCAGTTGGGACTGCTGTTGCAGAACTTGGCAGCGGCGCAGGCAGCGGGTGTGACCTGGAAGTTCGTCATGACTTCGCAGCCGATGCAAAACTTCGGCCCGCTTGCGGGTGAAGATCGCTGGGAGGGATATGCAGCGGAGCGCGCCTACCTGCTCGGTCAGATCATGCAGTTGGGCATCAAGGATGTTGTGTTTGTGACGGCGGACTTTCACGGCACCATCGTGAATGATGTGACGGTGCCGAACCCTGTCAACCCACAACAGCAGTTGTACACGGGCATGTTTGAGATCATCACCGGTTCGGTGGCCTACTCGGCGCCGGCTGGACCAACCTTCGCGCAACTTGGAGTGTCGACCGGTGTTCTCAATGCTCAGCAGTACGCCTACTACTTGACGCTGCCGCCTGCAGGGCAGGATGCGTTCGTGCAGAACGTGCTTGACGGCGTGGTGTCGCAGTACGGGTATTCGGTGACAGGAATTCAAGATCCTTCCATCGCCGCCAGTTTCACGGTGGGTGGACCGGTTGCCGTGCATCACTACGGTTGGACTGAGTTTGAGGTGAACGCGCAGTCCAAGGCGCTGACGATGACCACGTGGGGCGTTGATTGGTACACACCGCAAGAGGCGGCGGCTGATCCGGATGCCATCATTGCGCGCCCGCTCACGGTGCGCCAGCGCTTCACTGTGCAGTCGCACCTCACGCCGTGCCCGGCCGATCGTGATGGCAACCGCCGTGTGGACGGCGTTGATTTGGGTGTGGTGCTAGCGGCTTGGGGCGCGACAGAGTCAGCGCAAGACCTGACCGGCGACGGCGTAGTGGACGGTCCTGATTTGGCCGTCGTCCTGGCCGCGTGGGGTTCGTGCCCGCAGTGAGTGTGCGGTGTTTGCAGTGAAGTGACATGTGTTGAATTGCGGTGCAGCGCCCGAGGGGTTTTCCCCCTCGGGCGCTGTCGTAGGCAGGTCTAGGGGGCGCGCTGGGCAACGTACGCCACCACTCACTCACTCAGGCTCCCTTGACAAACCATGCAAATTCGTTTTTGCATGACGAATTTGCATGGTACGCCGTCGGGCACGCTCGGCCGCTCGCGCCACTCTGGGGCCACGTTTCGTCGCTCGTCTCTGTGTCGTTGGTGATCTGCGTAAAACAGCGGTGCTACAGGGCGCGCTGTTCGCTGTGCTACCCTCGGGAAAATGGTGCACCAGTCACTCCCTGCAGGTCCCACACTGCTCCCGCTCTCCGCCATCACCGCGCTCGCGCTGTCGCTCGCTGCGCCCGCGCAGGCGCAGGTCCACTACCACGATGATGGTCAACCATGGAAACAGCGCGCGGATTCTGGGCCCGATGCTGAGGTGCCCGGATGGTTCTACAACCTTGGCATCACCGGCATGCGTGCAGAGCTTGTGGCAGACGCCCCGAAGTCGCTACTGATTCGTTATGTATTCGCAAACACGCCCGCGAGCGGCGTTGTTCTTGTTGGTGACAAAGTCATCGGCGCTGGTACGCAGCTGTTTAAAGAGCCGCATCGCAACGGCTACGGCGAGGCGGCCTTCGGTGCTACTGGACCCGTCTTGGAATTTGCGGCAGCACTCGAAGTTGCGCAGACGCCGAGCGCTGCTACTCCCGGCAAGCTCCCGCTCACACTCCTGCGTGATGGCAAGACCGTGCAGGTTGTCCTGGATGTTGGCACCGCATACGGCGCCTTCGCTGCGGACTACCCCGCAGGCTGCGCGAAGTCCGATCGCATATTCGCCCAACTGCTCGAATATCTTGTGAAGAATCAGCGCGCTGATGGCTCGTTCGGCGATGCAGTGCATGACACATTTGCACCACTGGCGTTACTCGGCAGCGGCGATCCGCGCTACATGCCGGCAGTGGAGCGATGCGTGCGGCGCCTCTGTGCATCAACACACGCGACAGATGAAGGTGCCAAACTGTCCCTCCCAAACTGGACGTATATGGGTGCCGCGATGGTGTTGAGCGAGTACTACCTTGCCACGCAAGCAGCGTGGGTGCTGCCGGAACTGCAGGAGATTCATGATTTCATCGCAGCCGGCCAGTACCTGGACATGTCACAAATCAATCCAAAATCGAAGGAGTCGCATCCCGACGCATTTCCAAAGGGACCGCGCGATTCACACGGTGGATGGGGGCACAATCCAGGCTTCGAAGGCTACGGACCGATCGCCATGATCACTGCCCAAGGTGCTCTCGCTTACTCAATGATGGCACGCTGCGGCATCACCATCGACCGCACTCATCACGACGCCGCCTACGAGTTTCTGAAGAAGGGCAGTGGTGCCAACGGGTATGTGTGGTACGGCGATAGCGTCGGTGGCGGCGCAGACGGATGGGCGGACATGGGTCGCACCGGTGCCGCTGCGATTGCGAACTCCCTCAGCCCGTATCCGGATGTTTCATACCGAGATCGAGCGCGGCTCCACTCGAAGGTCATCGGTCTGCATCCGCAAAGTTTCCCCGACACGCATGGATCGCCAGCGATGGGCATGGCCTACAGCGCGCTCGGTGCACATGTCGATCCAGCGAACTTTCGTAAACTCATGGACGCAAATCGGTGGTGGTTCGCACTCGCCCAATGCAGCGACGGAACTTTCTATTACCAGCCCAACCGAGACAATGCGGGCTATGGCTCTGACGCTCGGATGACTGCATCTTCAGTGACCGCATTCATCTTGGTCATATCAAAGCGGAGCCTTGTATTGACTGGTAAAGCAGTAAGCAATGCAGTGCCCGCAGCGCCTGCAGCGGTTGAAAGCGGGACTCGCTAGACGCGGATCGTGGTCATGGGGTGAAGGGCGGGGAGCCGCCATCCCAAGCCCCAAAACCCGCATTCTGTTGCCCGGAGCCCCTGATTCCGGGCAGATATCGCATTGAAAGTGTGCATTCCCGGGGTACGGTGTAGGTCTGCTGCCCACGCTCGGTGGGGCTCTCGATCTTTCGGAAAACGTCCACACATGACAACGCGCCGACTCTCCGAATTTGGGAACTTCAAGTGCTTCAAGTCGCGCTGTTCGTTTCACTCGCTGACCACGCTTTCCGCACTCGCAGCGTGCGCTGCGGCGCTGGCGGTTGCCCCCACGGCGCGGGCGCAGTCGTGTGTTGGTGACCTGAACGGGGATCGCATCGTGAACGGTTCGGATCTGGGAATCCTGCTCGGGCAGTGGGAACAAGTGGGCACTGGTGACCTTGATGGCAACGGTGTTGTGGACGGAGCCGACCTCGGCATCATGCTCGGTGTATGGGGACCGTGTGCGGTAACGGTGCCGAATTGGGCGACGCTGGTGGAAGCGATGCCGGACCCAGCGGTGGTGACGGATTCCACGCTGCGCGCAGCGATTTCCGCGAGCGGAATGGCGTGGCGAGTGCTTGATACGGCCACGCAGATGGAGATGTTGTTGGTGCCGCAGGGGACGTTCACGATGGGCTGCACCGCGTCGAATGGGTTTGGGTGTGTCAGCAATGAGAACCCCACGCACTTGGTGACCTTGACGCAGCCGTTCTACATGGGTCGTTATGAAGTGACGCAGTTGCAGTGGGTGGTGAGGATGGCATCGAACCCAAGTTTCTTCCAGAGGTATTCCGATTCTGCGAATCGCCCGGTGGAGCAGGTGAGTTGGACCACCATTCAGGGTTACCTGAGCTCAACAGGTATGCGGTTACCGAGTGAAGCAGAGTGGGAGTTTGCCTGTCGTGCGGGCACCACCACGGCGTTCAACAACGGCAGCAGTGATGACCCCACCGTGGACACTATTGCGTGGTACGGCTCGAACGCTGGCAACCAGACACACGCCGTCGGTGGCAAGGCGGCGAATGCACTTGGCTTGCATGACATGTCAGGCAATGTGTGGGAGTGGGTGAATGATTGGTTTGACGGCGGTTACTACTCGGTGAGTCCATCGACGAACCCGCTTGGTCCGGTGTCTGGTTCGTACCGGGTGCTCCGCGGCGGCTCGTGGCGTTTCAGCACGGACTTCGTGCGCTCCTCGTACCGCTCCATCAACTCGCCCGGCAACACGCTCAACAACATCGGTTTTCGCGTCGCGCGGAACCCCTGATTGCTTTTCTTTCCTCTCTTTCCTCTTTCCTCCTCCTCTTTCCTCTTTCCTCCTTCACTGAAGAATCACGCCCATCATGTCGCTTCCAAAGGTCCCGTTTCCAAGTCAAGGAGTTTTTGAACTCCCAGCGGGACATGCGGGCGATGGCAATGCAAAGCCGCGGCTGGCGGAGCCAACCGCGGTGATCTTGGCAAGCGACATTCTGCGCTGGCTGATTCCCAAGGTGGGGTGTTTCCCCAAGCAAGTGCGTTTCGGTTTGGGCGCGCGGCTTGGAGCCGCGCACTTTGATTTGCTCGAAGCGCTCATCCGCGCGCAGACCGCGTGCGCTCACCCCGCATATCAAGTGCTCCCACTGTGACCCGGTGGTCCGCGCGCTGGTTCATCCACTTGATTTACTCGTCCGTGCTCGCAACCCATTCTGGTCGCGTGCGAGCTGCGGCCGCAACTAACTTGTTGTGGTCGGATGCGAATGCATACGCTTGATAGATTGCGAATGGGAAGCCGAAGAACCAGAGCACCTCACCAGCAATCCAAAATCCGAGGAGGACGTTCGTATCAGTGAGCCCCTTCACGCCACCGAGCTCAGCTTTGATCTTTGCTCGGTCCTTTAGGAGATTACTCAGGATAATCGCGCCGACCACGGTGGCACCGATGAGTGGAAAGATGCCGATGACGAACCACATCAATAGAGTGCCCATGATGCCGCATCCCAAGTAGACCCAGAAGAGCAGCTCGAGGTTCGGCTCTTTGCGCCGCGTGATGCCACGGTACGACTTTATCACGCCGAAAAACCAAATCATGCCGTAGATGCCAAGTGTGATCGCTGAGAGCACCAGCAGCATGGTGACATCCACTTTCTTGAGCTTCGGTGGTGCGTCGTCATCGGAACTCGCTTCCGACGCCACCGCGTGTGCGCGCGTCGCGACTGGATGCGCCTCGTGCAAGCCCAGTTCATCCGGTAGGGGTTTGGGTAGTTCAGCGGCCAGTTGCGGCACTGCGCCGATTTTCATCCACTGTGCACTCGTGTCCTTGCGGATGACGTCGTTCGCATCCACCTCTCCAGATCGAACCAGATTGCGAATCGCCTCACCAGACATGGGTCCTGCTTCGGGACCGTTTTTGACTCGTACGAAGTATTGATTTGCCATGGTGTTTCGTTGGGGGATGGGGTAACAGAGAGCTCTTACTACGGGCGACGGTCGGTCAGTCGCGGCCATCGAGGAGCGTGTCAATCATCTGCGGGCTTGGTCTTGGAGCGCCGGATAGCTTCTTTGGCCAACGCGGTCGCATTTTTTGCGATCTCAGTTTCGGCAGCCATTTTTGCTGACCGCTCCGCAATGTCAGGTGGAAGCTCCCATGCTCCGATCTCCTTCTTGTTGAGGGCGAGTTCAGCAGGTGAAGTAATGGCAGGATTCACAAAGTTCAAGCCATTGCGGAGTTTGATTATCGCTGCATTGACGGATCTATCCATACCGAAGGTCGCCTCGTGACTCGCCCCAAGTGCGAGCACGAAAACAATGACTTGCAACGCTTCTTTGCGTACTTCAACTTGGTCCGCGAGAGCTAACTTCTTCACTCGGGCATCAAAGTCAGGAGCTAAAATTTTCTCTGCTATGTCGAGAAAGGTGTGCAGACTCGACGTGGCGACATCCATGTTCCCCGCCCTTATAGCCAACCCGAGTTCCTTGACGGCTTC
>CAMDUB010000032.1 GCA_945878575.1 Phycisphaera mikurensis NBRC 102666
CGGGCTGGTTGTCGAGGCGCGCGCGCTCGGTACCGCTGGCTGGGTGGACGGCGCACGCCTCACCGGCGCAGGATTTGGCGGCTCGGTGATCGTGCTTACTGACGCGGTACGAACCGGGATCGGCGAACGCATCGCGGCGGGGTTTGAGCGTCGATTCAAGCGCCCGGCGAGTTGGCAGCGCGTTTCATCCGCACCCGGCGCGGCGGTCATACCTGCGGCGCGCTGGCCGGCGACGTAACCTCTCCGTATGCAAATCACCATCCTTGGGGCCGCGGGCGAGGTCACTGGCAGTGGGTACTTGGTGCAGACCGCCCATGCCAACGTGCTTATTGACTTTGGGATGTTCCAAGGTCGCGGCGCAGGCGACGAAAAGAATCGCGAGATTGACCCGGTTGTTCCTGCTCGTCTTGATGCGGTGGTGTTGACGCATGCGCATCTTGATCATGTTGGTCGGCTTCCGCTGCTGGTTGGTCTCGCCTGTGCGGTGCACGCAACGCATGCAAGTTGTGCGCTGGCGGAATTGATTTTGCGTGATTCCGCCAAGATCCAAGAGGGCGACGCTGTTCGCGAAAACCGCTGGAAAGAACGTACCGGTGCAGCGCCAGACGCAGTAGCGCTGTACGGGACTGCCGAAGTGGACGCGATTGTTTCGCGCATGCGCGGCCATGATTACGAGCAGTTGATTGAAGTGGCTGATGGCATCACCGCCCGCTTCCAAGATGCTGGGCACATCCTTGGATCCGCAAGTGTTGAACTCCGCGTTACCGAAGGCGGTACCACCAAGACCGTGGTGTTCTCCGGCGATGTTGGCCAGAAGTGCATGCCCATCCTTCGCGATCCCGTGCCGTGTCCGCCCGCCGACTTGGTGTTTTTGGAGTCCACGTACGGAGATCGCAACCATCGACCTGCTGATGAGACATTTGCAGAATTGCGATCGATTCTTGAGCAAAGCGCATGGCAGAAGCGCAAGGTGCTCGTGCCAAGTTTCGCAGTTGGTCGCGCACAATTATTGTTGCATGTGTTGGCGGAGATTGCCCGCGATGGACGCTCGCCAGTAGTGCCCGTTTACCTTGACAGCCCGATGGCGATTCGTGCCACGGAGATCTACAGCAAGTTTCCTGACGACTTTGACGATGAGTCACGCGGACTAGCGCGGAGTGGCCAAGCCCGGCGCGAGTTTGCCAATGTGAACTTATGCGTGACACCGCAGCAGAGTCGTGACTTGAATGAGAGTTGGGAGCCCGGCATCGTGATCGCTGGAAGTGGCATGTGTGATGGTGGTCGTATCTTGCATCACCTGCGTCACAATCTCTGGCGGCGCGGAGTGCAGGTGCTGCTCACCAGCTTCATGGGGCAAGGCTCACTCGGTCGGAAATTGGTCGACGGCGCTCAGTCGGTCCGGATCTTTCGCGAGGACGTGGTGGTGCGAGCCGATGTGCGGACCGTTGGCGGGCTCAGCGCACATGCCGGACAGGGCGGCTTGATCGAGTGGTTCGCGGGGACATCCAAAAAACCAGCCGCGCCCCGGGTGGTGCTCACCCACGGTGAGGACCGCCAGCGAGGCGTGTTTGCCCAGGCCCTGAGCGGCATCGGCGGCTGTACGGTGATCCAGCCCAAGCGCTTCGAAGTTATTGAAATCTGACGCCGCCGGCGGTAATTCCCGGCAAATTTGCGGGATCCGGCGCGCGGCGGCCGCCGTAGGAATACCTGATCCAACCGCCAGAATCGGGTTCGGCTATTCTGCCAATTCCGCTCCGGCAGATCGGTTTGCGGGTCGAACGCAGAGGAATCAGTATGAAGATGTCGAGCAACCACTCCGCCTTGAAAGCCACCCTGTCCGCCGCCAAGCTCATTGCAGCGCCGGCCTTGATGTCAGCCATGATGACCGTGATGGTTGTCGGAGGCTGCTACGCGCCCCAGCCCACGGAGTTGTATCGCACCGAGAAGCTCCCCAGCGAGCATTGGTACACGCTGAGCGAAAGTGATTCCCGCGTGGAAGCCCTGCCGCATGCTCTCCGCAATTCATTGACCCAGCAGCGGCAGTTGGTTGCTCTTGAAGAGGGATCAAACGAGAACGCCAAGCGGCCGCTCTCGCCGGAGACCATCAAGAAGGTCGCCGAGCTCGACCAGACCTGCAACGATGCTTACTTGATCTCGTTTGACAGCATCGCCAGCAATCCGACGCCGGACCTCAACGGCCAGTTTGAGTCATGGGACCGTCGCCGTCAGAATGACTCGATGGTCTACAACCAGAACTTCCGCGCACTCGCTGACGAGTGGAGCCGTTTCTGGCTGATGGAGATGCCAGGTGGTACGCCGTACGACACGGTGAATACCACCGGCCGTTTCTGAGCCTCGCTTTGTTGAACACTTCCATCGGCCCGCCATCTTTGGCGGGCTGATGTGTTTTTACTTGTAAGCCATACGCCCCATCAGTGCCATGGTCTGTCGAGCGGTCGGATGGCGATCACGAGGCTCGTGAGTCGGCACCAACGCCCCATGATGGCATCCAAGAGAAGAGTTTCTCAAGCATGGGTGAGGTAGTGCCTTGGTGCTTTGCCATGGCTTGGAATTCACCAGCATCGAAGTACACGCCGCCGCAGCTGGTGCATTGATCAACCATTACGCCCCCCAGCGGAACTTCCTTCATCTTGTTGCCGCACTTTGGGCAGCACATCCAATGCGCGGCCTTCTGAGCGCTTGCTTGCGCTGCGGCGCGGCGGGCATCAAGCCCTGCACGCATGGACTGCAAGATTTGCTGATCCTTCTCGTGGAACTGGCGGTCTGCTTCGTTGTATCCGGCTGAATCTAGGTTGGGCATCTGTGTGTGCTTTGTGCAGGGGGTGCGAGGCGGTGAAGGATACCGGGGTTCAGACATCGCAGATTCGAACCGCTGCGGCGAGAGCGGTGCGGGCATCGCCGCGTGGCATGAATTCCTGAGCTAGCCAGCCCTTGAAGCCGGTCGCCACGATGGCCTCAGTGATCCCCTTGTAGTTGAGTTCCTGAGTGTCATCAAGGTTACTCCGACCCGGATTCCCGGCGGTGTGGTAGTGCGCGAGATATTGGTGATTGTCACGGATAGTGCGAATGACATCACCCTCCATGACCTGCATGTGATAAATGTCGTAGAGCAGTTTGAAACGATCACTACCGACCGCCTTGCAGAGTTCAACGCCCCACGCGGTGCGGTCGCACATGTAGTCGCCGTGGTCAACCTTGGAGTTGAGCAATTCCATGATGACAGTGACGCCGCATTTATCTGCAAGTGGCGTGATGCGGCGCAGTCCGGTGGCGCAGTTCTTCAGTCCTTCTGCATCCGGCAACCCGGCGCGGTTGCCGCTGAAGACGATCATTTGCGGAATGCCGGCAGCAGCCACTTTGGGCAGGAGCGCTTCGCTCTTAGCGACCAACTCGTCATGGTTCTCAATACGGTTCCAGCCCTTGGTGATGCCGCCCGGTCCATTGGCAACCGCGCAGGTGATGCCGTGCTTGGCTGGAACACGCAGTTGATCTTCGGACAGCAACTCCACTGAACCAATACCCACGTCCTTCGCCATTTCACACAGCTCATCAAGGCTCATGCCGCTAAAGCACCACGCACACACGCTCTGTCGAATGCGAGCGCGGCGTACCGGAGGTTGCTCTTGCGCAGGCGTGGCGGGGGTATGCACCGAACCGGATGCAGTGCCATGACTGATTCCGCCCAGCGCAGCGGCGGTGGAGGCGGCGAGTCCGGCGTGTACGAATGATCGACGATCCATGATGCAGAGCCTACCGGGCGGGCGAGGTGCGGTTGCCTATCCTGCGCAAATGAGCAAGCCCACAGCAATCACCATCGTGGACAGCCACACCGAAGGCGAGCCGACTCGTGTGGTGATTGCGGGCGCGCCAGTACTTGCCGGGCGAACGGTGCAAGAAATGGCCGCCGACTTGGCGGCTCATCATGATTGGTTTCGATCCGCAGTGGTGTGCGAGCCGCGCGGCAATGAAGTACTCGTTGGTGCGCTACTGGTTCCAAGCGCGGATCCAACATGCACTACAGGCGTCATCTACTTCAACAGCGCCGGGCTGCTTGGCATGTGCGGTCACGGAACCATTGGCGTAGTGCGAACGCTCGCGCATCTTGGTCAACTTGCACCTGGAGCAGTGCGTTTAGAAACACCAGTTGGGGTAGTGGTAGCGCAGATTTCCGGTGAATCAGATGGCATTGAAGTGGCAAACGTTCGGTCT
The DNA here is from genome assembly GCA_945878575.1 of Phycisphaera mikurensis NBRC 102666. Classification (GTDB taxonomy): domain Bacteria; phylum Planctomycetota; class Phycisphaerae; order Phycisphaerales; family SM1A02; genus UBA966. Next base: position 4,231 of record CAMDUB010000032.1, read on the forward strand.
TTCGTGCACCGCGCCGGCGTGACGCTACAGCTTGATGATGGACGCACCGTGCACGGCGACATTGCGTGGGGCGGTAACGGATTCTTCCTGTGTGAAGACCACGGCGAGGCAATCGAACTCGGTAATCTGCCCGCGCTCAACCACGTGGCGTGCTCCATTCAACGTGCGCTGCAGCGCGACGGTTTGAGCATGGTGAATTCGTACCCGGTTGATCACGTTGAACTTCTTGGACCGCCGCGGGATCCGCGTAATCACGGCCGCAGTTTCGTCTACTGCCCGGGCGGCGCGTATGACCGATCGCCGTGCGGCACCGGCACCAGTGCCAAACTGGCGTGCCTAGAAGCACACGGAACGCTTGCGCCGGGCGATGTATGGCGCCAAGAATCCCTGATTGGCAGTGTGTTTGACGCGTGGTACGCGCGGGCGCCCCAAGGCGGCGTATTGCCAACCATCCGCGGCAGAGCTTGGATTACCGCGCAAGGAACTCTGTTACTCCATCCCACCGATCCATATCGGCACGGCATCGTTCCGTCCGCTGTCCGCTGATTGCCCACTCATCACTATGACACTCATGCCAACATCATCACAGCCCATGCAGCGTGCCGACTGGAACGGCGTCTTTCCCGCAATCGTTACGCCGTTCAAGGCCGATGAATCCATAGACCTTGATCTCTTTGGTCGGCACATCGCTTGGATGGCGGGGCACGGATGTACTGCATTGGTGACGCCCGGTTCACTGGGCGAGGGCGGACTGCTTTCCCTTGATGAGAAGCGCTCACTCTGGACGCGTGCTGTTGAAGTGCTTGGCGACGCGTTACCGGTGGTGGCTGCGGTGGGAGCATGCAGCACGCGCGAGGCGGTAGAAATTGCGTGCGCCGCACAGGCGTGTGGATGTCGCGGACTGATGGTTCTGCCGCCCTATGCATACGTTGGTGACTGGCGTGAGACCCGCACCCACTTTGCGCGGGTCTTTGCAGCAACTCCGCTCGGCTGCATGCTCTACAACAATCCACCGGCGTATGGAACCGATGTGCTCCCAGAGCAGCTTGCAGAGCTCGCCGCTGAGTTCCCCAACCTGCACGCCGTCAAGGAGTCCAGTGGCGACATTCGACGCATGACGGCGATCCGTGCGCGCATGGGGGATCGACTTGCTGTCTACATCGGCATTGATGACATGGTGCTGGAAGGCGTGGCCGCCGGTGCCGAGGGATGGATTGCAGGATTGGTGAATGGATTTCCGGCTGAAAGCGTCCGTCTCTTTGAGCTGGCGCGCGACGGTCGCCTTGAAGAGGCCGAAGAACTGTATCGCTGGTTCTTGCCACTCTTGCGCCTGGATGCGGGCCCGCAGTTCGTTCATCTAGTGAAACTAGCAGCCGCGCGCGCCGGTTGGGGCAATGAACGAATGCGCCTGCCGCGCTTGCCGGTTGACCACGCACTGCGCGATCGTGCCATGAGCATTATTGATGTCTCCATGAAGGTTCGCCCCTCTATCGCGCGCTGAACACCATGCAGCGCGTAGATTGTCCATCCACGTGATCCTCGTCCGCGACATCCGCAAGTCATTCGGCTCGATCGCTGCGGTCGATGGGGTCACCTTTGAGGTGCATCGCGGAGAGATCTTTGGGCTGCTTGGGCCAAACGGCGCTGGCAAGAGCACGGCGATCGCCATGTGCACTGGCCAGTTGGCGCCCGACAGTGGATCCATTGAGATTGGCGAGGCAGGTTCGCCACGTGCTGCACACGCACGCGCACTCATTGGATTGGCGCCGCAGCAAATTGCGCTCTATGACGAATTGACTGCGCGTGAGAATTTGGTCTTTCTGGCGCGCGTGCACGGAATGGCAGATCCCACGCGCCGCGCTGATGAACTGCTCGACATGGTTGGGCTCCTGCCACGCGCGCGCGATCGTGTGGCAACATTCTCCGGAGGCATGCAGCGGCGATTGAATTTGGCTGCCGCCCTTGTTCATAACCCAACGGCAATCTTCTTGGACGAGCCAACCGCCGGAGTCGATCCGCAAAGTCGAACCGCGATTCTTGACGTCGTGCAGCGCCTCGCCACTGAGGGTCGAGCGGTGATCTACACCACTCACTATATGGAAGAGGCGCAACGCATTTGTTCACGGGTTGCCATCATGGATCGCGGTCGAGTGCTAGCGATCGGTACGGTTGCGGAATTGATTGCAGCGCACGGCGGCGAAAGTGTGGTGACGGTTGATTCGCTGGCTGGCGAACATCGCGTACGTACCCGCGAGCCGCTGCGAGAAATTGAGCGCGCCCTTGCAGAAGGTGGCGCTACTGCCGTGCGCATTGAACAACCAGATTTAGAAATGGTCTTTCTTGCGCTCACCGGAAGGCGGCTTCGAGACTAATGCGCGCCGCTGTATTTCTAGCACTCAAGGACCTGCGCCTCTTATTGCGCGATCGCGCCGCAGCGTTCTTTACCTTTGTATTTCCATTGGCAATTGCGTTGTTCTTTGGTTACGTCTTCAGCGGAACTACCAGCGAGCCGCTCCGTGTAGCTGCGTTTGTGGAGCAATCATCACCAGCAGCCAGCATGTTGATAAAGGCGCTTGATGAAGATGGCGGATTCAAACTGACCGTCACCGATGCGCGTGCTGCCGGCGAGCAGTTGGTCCGTCGCGGAGACGCGGTGGCGCTACTGATTGTGCCGGCTGCTTATGCCGAGGGTATTGACGGAGTGTTCTCAGGTGGCGGCGCCAAACTTGGGTTGGTAGTTGATCCATCACGCCGTGCCGAAGGCGCCATGCTGGTTGGCAAGATCCATGAGGTTGCCTTCCGTACTGTCTTTGCAGCGGTGGGCGACCCGGTGCAATTTGCGCGGGTTCTTGACCGGATGGAGGAGTCACTCAAGGCATCCGACTTCTCGTTCACTGATCGACTGGCGATTCGAACGGCACTTTCGCGTGCCCGCACGATGTCTACCCCGGCCGCGGACGGGTCAACAACCAAGCAGTCTCCAACAGTTGCTGATTGGAAACCGGTGACTGTCGACATTGCGGAGCTATCGATGCGTCCTGGTGTCCCCGCGAACAGCTTCGCGATCTCCTTCATGCAAGGTATTGCGTGGGCGCTGTTTGGTGCAGTGCTGTCGTTTGGATCAGGAATTGCAGAAGAACGGCAGCGCGGCACGCTGGTTCGCCTGTTAGTTTCGCCGATGAGTCCAAATCAGATCTTGTTTGGAAAGGCGCTGGCGTGCTTCGTGACGTGCCTAGCCACCGAGTGGATGCTGGTGTTCTTTGGCATGTTCTTGTTCCGCGTCGAAGTCTCACACTGGCCGCTCATGGTGGTGGTGACGCTGGTGACCGCCTTTGGATTCTCAGGCATCATGATGCTTCTTGCTGCGGGTTTCCGCACGCAGGGCGGGGCGCAAGGCGCGGGCCGCGCAGTGCTCTTGGTGCTCGCCATGATTGGTGGCGGAACGGTGCCGATTGTGTTTATGCCGCCCTTTCTTCGGGTTGCCAGCAATCTCAGCCCATTCAAGTGGGCGGTGATGGCCGCCGAGGGCGCTACGTGGCGCAGCTGGGGCATGTCAGAAATGCTGCTGCCGCTCGCAGTGCTCGCTGCGATTGGGGTATTTGGATTGACCGTGGGCACGGCATTGGTGCGGCGGTCAATATGACGGGACTCAGCTGTGACGTCCAAGCATGGTGGAGAGCACCACGGCGGTCGGCATCAATGGCCACTGCATACTCACGCGGTGCACGGTGAAGTGCGAGGGCTTTCGTGACATCCACGCCATGCAGTCGTTCACCATTTCCCAATGTCGTGGCGCAATCGGCGTTGACCACGTTCGGGGATCATCTCCCAGCTCCTGAACTTGGTCAGCAACCGGAATTCGCCCACGCTCTCGGTCAGGTGAATTTTCACCGCTGCCGCCAGTGAGCAGACTGTATTGCGAAACCGTTGGGCTGCCAGTGACCGGAATGGCGCGCTCAATAAACACCTCTAAAAGCACATGTTCCACGGGGAGGTCGACGCGGAGCATCACCTCCGCGTCTTCCACCGCGCCATCCCGAAGTGCAGGTCCTGCACCGGGAAGTCGTTCGCCAAAGACGCAGTCCACTGCGCCTCGGAGGCCAATGTTTCCTTCAGGAAGTTCGTACCAGAACCCATGTTCGGTTCCAATCGGGCGCAGGCTTTCGCCGCGGATAGTTGAGTACTCCGACAGCATCGGTGCAGCGTCGAGCGCCACGGAAGGATCAAACGGTCGGGCGCTGCCCCCGCTGTTACGTCCTTCGAGACCGAGGACTCGGCGACGCGCTACTGGCCAAGAAAGGTCGCGTCGGCTACGGCTGAGGCCAAGAAATCCGCTCACCAACCCGACATCAACGGCGCCGCGTTCGCCAACGGTGAGGAACGCCATCATCAGTCGCGTGCGTGCTTGGATGCCCCACAGCGCGGCGTTTGCCTCAAAGGCGCCGCGCCGAAAGCCAATGGCGCGATCGTCTGCTTGGGGCTCATCGGTGCAATGCGTCAGGAGCGCACGGAACGCAGAACGTGTACCAGCATGCTTGGTGATGACGCTCTCGAGTTCTTCAAGCGCGGCATCAAATTGTGCGACAGAGCCGGGGGTGGCACCAGCGGCGCTGACTGCGCGAGCAAAGATGCGCAGGCCCGCTACTCCCGGAAGGTGTTTACTGGCGCTGAAGGCGTTTGGCTCTTCCACGAATCGGACCATGCGCCATGACAGGCTCTTGTCGATCGCAAGTTTGCGGCTCAGCGCCAGGGAGTTCACGTCGCTCAGACCCACGGATTCAATGGTGGACTTCGTTGCTTCGCGCATGCGCTCCAGCGCGCGTTCGGCTGCGGACTCAAACGTTCCGGCTCGTTGGCCCGTAAGGAAAACGGCCGCTCGTGCGGATTCAGTGGTGCTCGGAATGTCCTGCATGTCTGGATCGTCCCTGGATAGTGGGTCCGCCCGGTGTTCAACGTTCCTGAAACGCCCGAGCTTCGATGGCAAAAAACTTAGCCATTAGGAATATAGCCCGAGTTTCCGTGATGTCACGAATGGTCATCATTAATTTCCTCATAATTGAAGCATCTTGGAGCCGCCGCAGCGGGTCTCCTGCCCTTACGCTCTGCCATTCATGAACTGGACTCGCCTTCGGCACCACTTGCCGCTCCTCCTTGGCCTGGGCACCATCGTGCTGAACGTGGTGGTTAGCCGTGGGGCGGGCGGCGCGCAGCCCTCACTGGTCACTTTTATCTGGCTCTTCGCGGTGATCCTTGGCTGCGCCTATTCCGCCTCGCACTATGCGGACGTGGTGGCACACCGACTTGGCGAGCCGATTGGCACCCTGATACTGACCCTGTCGGTGGTTGTTATTGAAGTCTCCATCGTGGCAGCCATGATGCTCGGTGGCGGCAGCGAGCCAACCGTTGCTCGTGACACCATGTTCTCAACCCTGATGATCATCATGAATGGTCTGGTTGGCATGGCGCTCCTTGCGGGTGGTATTGATCGACGCGAGCAATTCTTCAATCTGCAGTCGTCCGCTTCGTACATCACCCTGATCATTCCGCTGGCGTTGATTGCCTTGGTTATGCCGCGGCTCACCGAGTCAGAACCGGGCGGCTTTATGACGCCACGCATGGAACTGTTTGTCGCCACCGCATCGGTGATGATGTACGGTGCATTTCTGTGGATGCAGACCTCTCGTTACCGCTCGTTCTTTGCGCACGAGTCCGCGGAACTTGATGCCGAACAGATCAATGACATTGGTCGGATACATCCTGATTCGCAGCAGACGCTTCACTCCGGAGGTGCGAACCACCAGGTAGCGCTCATCAAGCCACTTTGGCGTGATGTGACGGGATTGGTAGTGATGCTGGTCGTAGTGGTCGTACTGGCTGAATCGCTCGGTAAGTCCACTTCTGGATTTCTCAAGCAGACTGGCTTGCCGCCAGCGATCGCAGGCGTATTGGTGGCGTGCTTGGCGCTTGGGCCAGAGGGTCTTGCCGCTATCAAGGCTGCGCGCCGCAATTCGATGCAGCGCACTATGAACATCCTCTTGGGTTCAGCGCTCTCCACCATCGGACTCACTGTTCCTGCCGTCCTCATACTTGCCCGGATTCTTGGTCAGCACATTGAACTTGGGCTGCCGTTGCCAGAGATTGCGCTACTGATTGGCACCCTGCTCGTATCGATTGTGAACTTCACGCACGGACGCGCCAATCCCATGCAGGGTGTTGTGCACCTTGCGCTGTTTGTTACCTACATCGCGTTGCTCTTTGATGTGCCGGTGTTGGCAGTGAGTTGAGCGTAGCAACCTGGATTTACGGTTCGCCGCGCTGCGCCGGCTCGACCACGCAGAAGGTGGCGCCTTGCGGATCCCGCAGCACAATCACTGATCCAATACTCGGGAATCCAACCACATCCGTGAGTGCGGTGGCTCCAAGTTGCGTAGCGGTCCGACTTGCTTCTTCAATGCGCTCAACGCAAATGAAGGTCAGCCACGCGGACCGGTCATCAGGGTGTGAAGTGGGCATGATGCCAGCGACGGAGCGACCGTGCGCGTTCATACGCCGTGCGCCGTCAGCGCCGCCATCGGGCGGAAGTTCCGATTCCCATCCGAGCAATGCAGAATAGAACTCAACGGCACGCGCTGGATCGGCTGTCACCAAGTGGTTCCAGACGATGGCGCCTGGGCCATGTTCGTTCATGCCGTCCGTCTTACCGGGGTCCGCTTGGAACAGCGCGCATACCGCGCCGGTTGGGTCGCTGATCACACTCGAGCGCCCCATAGAACCCTGCGTCACCGGCGTGCGGACGGTCGCGCCCAGTTCAGCAGCGCGAGCGGTCATCAGTTCAACGTCGTCGACCGCGATGTAGCCGACCCAATGTGCCTGAACATCCGCCGCCGCCGTCGCGTTGATTGGCAGCATGCCCATCAGCGTGTGCGAGCCGATGGTCAGCATGGTGTAGTCGCCGTGCGGCATCGGAATGGTCATAGCAGTGGCGTTCAACAGTCCTGAATAGAACGCGGTGGAGCCAGCGGCATCGCGCGTGTTCAGGTCGTGCCAACAAAATTCGCCGTGCAAGCATGGGGTGGAGTGCCAAGTCATCCAATAAGCATAGTTTGTCGCTGTAACCGCACAATCAGGCAAGCAGGGATCGCCGGCCTGAATCGGCGGGATAGTGTTAAGTGCGCCGCGTGCCTATGATCGGGTTCCCCTGTGCGGTAGTCGCGTATTCTGTGGCTGGCTCCGGTCGTTTGGTACCCCCGTAACGTGTCATAAACCTGTTCAGGAGATTCGCATGTACGGCATGGTCAATCAGGCAATCGAGGCGATGGTCACTGAGAAGTTCGGGGCACCGCAATGGGAATTGATCAAGGCGCGCGCGGGGGTAGAGGATCCTGCCTTCGTCATGATGAAGCAATATCCTGATGCAGTCACCTATGCGCTTGCGACCGCTGTCGCCGAGCACATGAACATGCCGATCGCTGACGTACTGCACGCATTCGGAATCTATTGGATTGAGTTTGCGGGCCGGGGCCCATGGGGAAAATTGATGAAGGCGTCTGGGAGCAACACCTATGAGCTACTCAGTGCGCTCGACGCCATGCACACCCGGATTGCGGTGAGCTTTCCAGCGCTCGAGCCGCCATCGTTCCGCACCGAGCCGCGCGATGGCGGGGTGCTATTGGAATATCGATCGCATCGCCCCGGACTTGCGCCATTTGTACTTGGTCTCGTGCAGGGCATTGGGAACATGTACGGCGAACAGGTAGATATCAAACAGATCGCTGCCAAGGACGCAGGCGCACCGTGCGATGCGTTTATGGTTCGTACTCGTCCCGCACACACATCGGAGGCATAGCTCATGCTTGGAATGGTGAATCACGCACTGCAGGAGATGGTTGTCGAGCGTCACGGCGAAGAAGTGTGGGCTGCCATCTGCGCGGACGCGGGTGTTCAGGAGCCGGTGTTTGTCATCATGCGGCCGTATCCAGATCAGGTGACATTTGATCTTGCTGCAGCGGTCGCACGTCGTCTTGGCGTGCCGCTCGCTGACGCGTTGCAAGCGTTCGGACACTTTTGGATGGTCTATGCCGAGCGCCAACCGTGGGGAAAGGTGATGCGCTCCATGGGTAGCAATGTGCGGGAAATGTTGCCGGCGCTTGATGCCATGCACGCACGACTGGCGTTGGCATTCCCGGGTGTCACCATGCCGCAGTTTCGTGCTGAAACATTGGACAGTGGTGCTATCCATGTTCACTATTTCTCATCGCGGTCTGGTCTGGCACCGTTCGTGAAGGGGGTACTTGAAGGGATGGGCGCCATGTACGGTGAGACAATCGCAGTGACGCAGATTGAGGATCGCGAGAGCGGTGCTGATCATGACGTATTCCTCGTTGAGTTTCTAGAACAAGCGGAGTAGTCGTGAAAATAGAGGCACAATCACTCCTGGACACGCTGTTCCCATTTCACCTTGTGATTGGCGGCGATGGCGTGATTGTCGGAACTGGAAAAAGTATGGCCAAGGTGCTCCCCGATTGTGTGGGAGCGCAATTTCTTGATGTGTTTGAGGTGTTGCGGCCGCGGGCTGACTCTTTAGAAGCCGTTCGTCACTCAGTGGGGCAATTGACCCTCCTGAGGATTCGTCACACCGAGCAGCAGATGCGCGGACAGTTTGCCGTATTGCCTGCAGGTGAGTTGGTATTTGTTGGATCGCCACGGATCGTGGACAACACGTCCATCTGGGCCTGGCCTGTAGGCATTACTGATTTCGCGCCTCATGACGGTAGTGCCGACTATGCGATGGTCATTGAGGCGATGAATTCGCAACTGCAGGACTTTGAGCGCATGGTCGCCAAACTCACCGCGCAGGAGCGTGTGCAGCGCGACCTACGTATTCGTGCGGAGGAAGCGAATAGAGCCAAGTCGAACTTCCTTGCCAATATTTCTCATGAAATCCGTACGCCGATGACGGCGATTCTTGGGTTCTCTGAACTCCTTGGCGATGATGGGGTCGATCCCGCTGAGCGGATTGAATACATAGAAACCATTCGCCGCAATGGTGATCACCTGCTAGCGATCATCAATGACATTCTTGACCTGGCCAAGATTGAGGCGGGTGGCTGCACTATCGATATCGCCGAAGTGGTGGTGCCGGACGTCGTGCGCGATGTGGTGCAACTTCTGCAAATGCGCGCCGTTGCCAAGGGGATTTCCTTGGTCAAAGAAATACACGGCGACGCGGCAATGCTGCCAATCAGCAGTGATGCGGTACGTATTCGGCAAGTGCTGCTCAACCTTGTTGGAAACGCCGTGAAGTTTACAGACCACGGATCGGTGCGCGTGGTGGTGTCGGCGCAGCGATCGGGTTCGCGCATTGAGACGCGCATCGCCGTGCATGACACCGGATGCGGCATGTCCGATGAGACCATCCCGAGACTCTTTGAGCCGTTCTCGCAGTTTGATACGAGTTACACACGACGACACGGTGGAACTGGGCTTGGGTTGGCGATCAGTCGCCCCTTGGCGGTGCTGCTTGGGGGCAGAATTGACGTTGCCAGCGAACTTGGGCGGGGCAGTGTCTTTACGTTGATCTTTGAGTCGGATGTCACCGAGCCAGCGTTGGTGTTCCCGCAGCCGACGCCGTCGACGCTGGCGCCCCGCAGTGGGAATGGTCCACTGGCGGGTAAGAACATCCTGCTGGTGGAAGACAGCATTGACTCGCAGCGGATTCTGGCCGCGCTGATGTCGCTGGCGGGTGCGCATGTCGACATTGCATCGGACGGATTGAGCGCGGTAGCGCGCTTTGATGGTGGCTATTGCCCAGACTTAGTGATCATGGACGTGCAGATGCCTGGTATCGATGGGATCGAAGCCACCGAGCGCATTCGTACGCGCGGCTACCGCGGTCGGATTGTTGCGCTCACCGCGGCAGCGCTGAGTGTTCAACGTGACCGCGCTCTCAACGCTGGCTGTGAGGGCATCTATTTGAAGCCAATTTCCCGCGCTGACCTACTGGCGATCTGCATTGGAAATCAGGCGCCGCTGGACTGATGTGTGTGCCCGGTGAGCCGTCTAGATTTATAGAAATTCCGCAGCAATTTCGGTTCCGGTGGCGGTGATCGTTACCCTGCGGTGATGGTGGGCAATTCAACAATTCGAAGATGTTTATTGGTGGCGCTGCTGCTCGGCGTCATCGCCGCGCTTTCGTATGGGCGTTCCGCAGAGGGCGATGTGAAGCCCAAAGGTGCTGGCAAGGGTGTTGTTCAGGTCGTGCCAGATTTCCCGATTTCGCTGCCCGCCGGTGCCATGGTGCCGGATGTGGTGGTTTCGCCAGCGGTGCCGCCGGATGTATTTGTGGGTCGTGTCATGGCGCTGACTCGCACGTTGCAGTGCCCGCGTTGCACAGGAACTGGTACAAAAGTGACGCGGCATCGAGACCTGACGGTGGCGCGTGCGGTCCCCACCATGCGCGAGACGCGTGAAGACTGCGGAGCGTGCCAGGGCACGGGCTTCAGTTTGAGTACCGCGCGCGTGAGTCCAGTGCTAAATAGTTTCATCCCCTTGCTTGGGTCCACCGATCCCGATGCGCCCGCCACGGCCAAGCTCCTTGACAAGGCGCGAACGGCTCTGGAGCGCCTGGGGTGTTCCGGGGAACTGGTGGAACGAGTGACGGCGACCACCAGAAATGGCATTAAAAGTGGGCGAAGTCCACAGCAGGGCGCACCATGTTCAGTGACCGGGGAATTGGGGCAGCCGATTCCAATCGGCGGTGGCACGCGCCTGATTCCGGTCAAAGTTTCAGCACATTCCATGGTGTTCCTGCGGGCTCCGATCGTCAACGCCGCACCTTCGGGGGGCATGGTGCTGGTTGGAGGCATAGTCGCGGGGGCAATTACCAAGGTTGAGTGGCAGTGGGGTCAAGCGATTGTTCTTGATGCCGGTTACATCGTGGCCTTGGTTGTGCCGGAGCACAAGGGTCCCGGAGTAGATGCCGACAAGGACGGCGTGATTGACCGGCCACCCGCACCCACGAAGCCGAAGCGCGTCGGCTGCGGTACACCACAGCTTCGCACTCTCCGCAGCAGGAACCCCGATGTCGCGCACACCCACCGAAGCGCAACCCGTCCAACTGATCTTCGACTTTGACAGCACCATCGTGGCGATTGAGGGCCTCGATGAACTGGCGCGCCTAGCACTTGCGGATGATCCGCAACGCATCCGCACCATGGAGGCGATCGAAGCGATCACGCGCGATGGAATGACTGGCGCCATTGGTATCGATGAGAGTCTTCGCCGCCGCTTGTCGATGCTGACTATCAAGCGCTCGCATGTGGATGCGCTGGTCAAGCTTCTCAAGCGTCGGCTGAGTCCGTCGTTTCGAAAGCACATCGCAGCGGTACGCCGCAATGCGGATCGCATTCATGTGGTGTCGAGCGGTTTCCGCGAGTACGTGGAGCCGGTGTGCGCGGAACTTGGTATTCCCGCAGAGCGCATTCACTGCAACGAGTTTCGATGGAAGGGCACTGCAGTTGTGGGCTATGACGTCGCCAATCCGGTGGCTAAGCCGGGTGGCAAGGCGAAAGTAGTTCGTGCGTTGAAACTCCCGGGCCGAATTGTGGCTATTGGCGATGGCGTCACCGACGCAGAGATCCGAGACGCCGGCGCTGCGCACGAATTCGTTGCGTACTGCGAAAACATCGAGCGCGAGGCAGTGGTGGCGCGCGCGGATCGCGTGGCGCGCACGGTGGATGAGGTGCTGTGGCTGTACCGATTGCCTGGTTCGCCAAGTTTCCCCAAGAGCCGCATGATTGCGCTGTTGTGCGAGAACATCCACGCTGATGCAGCGCAAGTGTTGCGGGATGAGGGATATCGCGTTGAAACGCTGAGTGACGCGCTTGCGGAGGATGAACTCGCGCGCGCTCTCAAGGGCGTGAGCATTCTGGGCATTCGCTCCAAGACCCGCGTCACTGCGCGCGCGCTGGAGTCCGCCGATCGCCTGCTTGCGGTTGGTTGCTTCTGCATCGGCACGGAGCAGGTGCAACTGCCCGCCGCGGCAGCACACGGCGTTGCCGTATTCAACGCGCCGTACAGCAACACGCGCAGCGTTGTTGAACTTGCCATCGGCGAAATCGTCATGCTCATGCGCCGCGTTCCAGATGTTTCGCGGCTGCTCCATGAGGGTGGTTGGCGAAAGTCAGCCACTGGATGCACGGAAGTGCGTGGCAAGACGCTGGGCATTGTTGGCTATGGCCATATTGGATCGCAGCTTTCCATTCTTGCTGAAGCGATGGGGATGCATGTCATCTACTACGACTTGCAGGAGTGCTTGGCGCTTGGCAATGCGCGCAAGTGTCGGTCGCTCACGGAACTTCTTGGCAAGTCTGATGTGGTTTCCATGCATGTTGACGGTCGCGCTTCGAATCACCATTTGATTGGCGAGCGTGAGTTACGGAAACTGCGTCCGGGCGCGTTGCTTGTGAATCTTTCGCGCGGTCACGTGGTTGATCTTGCCGCGGTTGCAGCGTCCATTCGCGCGGGTCATCTTGGTGGCGCAGCGGTTGATGTCTTCCCAGAAGAGCCGCTTTCCAACCGAGATCCGTTCGATAGTCCGCTCCGTGGGCTTCCCAATGTGATTCTCACACCGCATGTCGGCGGCAGCACCTCCGAAGCGCAGCAAGCGATCGGCGAGTTTGTTGCAGCGCGGCTGGTGGAGTTTGTGAACACCGGCGGAACGTCAGGCTGCGTGAACTTGCCGCAGATCTCGGCGCCACCAGTGCCGCGATCGCATCGGTTCCTGCATCTGCACCGTAACCAGCCGGGCGTGCTTGCGGCGGTAAACGCAGTGTTTGCACGGCGCAAGATCAATATCCTCGGCCAAGCGTTGCGTACCGATGACGCGATGGGCTACCTCGTCACTGACGTCGACCGCCGATACGCGGCCGACGTGGTTGACGAGTTAAAGGCAGTCCCAGGAACGGCGCGCCTGCGCGTCCTGTACTAAACCGTCGGTTCACGCAGGGACGGGTTTGCCGCATTCGGTGCAGAGCGGGGCTTTGCCGCGGCGTGGGTACCCGCACTCGCTGCACACGCTGCGCATCCATTGCATTCGCGTCTGGCGTGTGGCGAGCAACACGAGTGCTGGTCCACACAAGAGCACCATCGTTGTTGTTCCGGCAACAATCGCCCACCAACTCCCCCAACTACAGCAACAGGTGTCGCGCCGCATAGCGAGTACATAGGTTGGCGCCGCGATCGCTACTTCGACGCAACTGCCCGCAAACAACCATCGCACCCAACGCGTGATTACTCCCGGATGGCGCGATGATCCCGCATAGGAAAGAAGCCACGCCCACAACGCGCCAACCGCCACCCATGTGCAGAGCAGCGTGACCGGATTGAGGACCCAAGAAAGAACATTTCCCTCTGGTCTTATCACCCCTGTGTCCCGCAATGCAAATGTCAGCAGATCTCCAGCAGTGAACAGAATGCCCAACGCACACGCACTTCCAATAGCCGCCGCACCAGCAATCGATGCGCGTAATGATCGCCCCTCCTCGCCCGGCTGCCATCGCTTACACACTGGCGCGATCAGCAGTACCGGCGCAGCAGAGACCGTGATCACCATGCAGATCAACGCTGCACTCTCGATCTGTAACTGGAACATCGCTCTGAGTAGCGTCATGATTGCATGACTCCATCCATCCCAAGCAGTTTCGATCAGTCCAGGACCGCTGCCATTCGTGTTGTGGGTGTTCCACCCGTAAAAATACTCTTCGACGTACCAATCGGTAGCTGAAGGGGTGGTTGGAACGGTTCCATTTCTCGCCCAACTAGCGGCGATGATCGCCACTCCGCCGATCCCAGTGCTCACAAGCACACCAACTACGAAGGTCAGAGACCCCATCCCAACGAGCGCCATCACCCGCTTGCCCCCACCGAATTTCATTTCGCCGCGCCCTTGTGTTGCGCGAACATCCACACCAGCACACCGTCCGCTTCGCTCGTATAGGCCTTCGGCCATGCCTCATGTCCAACGCCTGGATACTCGCGCACGATGACTGAACCGCCCGCGGCGCGCACCGCATCTGCCATCGCGCGGCTGCATGCAATCGGCACTACCGGGTCATCAATGCCATGCGCCACCAAGATCGGAAGCCCGCGCAAACTGCCAGCGCGCGCCGGATCGCCTCCGCCGCAGATGCTTGCCATCGCTGCAAATTTCTCTGGCGTTCGCACCGCTAAATCGAATGCGCCGAATCCACCCATGGAAATTCCTGTGAGGTACACGCGCGCTGGATCCACCGGCTTCGTGCGCATGACTTCATCGATCGCCCACTGCACCGCGCGAAGAGCACGCGTGGGCGAAGCGGTCGTCTTGAGCCCCTCGCTCCACTTGGCCTTTCCCTCGCTATCAAGCGCAACATCAACCCAACGCTCATCGGCCGGGCATTGCACCGCGAGCACAAAACATGGATTCTTGGCTTGGAATGCATCGCTCGCCGCGTCATTCACAAAGTGCTTTAACTGCGCTTCGTTGTCGCTGCCGCGCTCCCCGCTTCCATGCAGAAAGACAATGAGCGGCACACGAACGCCGCCTTCGATGGCAGCGGCGCGCGGCTCGACGAGTCGGTATCCGTAACTCACGGCGACTGCATCGCCCACCGCGGGCAATGTCACGCGTCCGGAACTCGGCACCGCTCCGACTACGCCTGCCGCCAGCATCAAAGGTGTGACGGTACGCATCATGTCAGGGCTTCTCCGTCATATCTTCTGCCGAGGCCTCCGACACCATGCGCGCCAAGAAGATCGCCGGGAACATCACCCCGGTCATCGCTTCCAGCGTGCACGCCAGGCGAGCCCAGGAACTTCGCGCAGTGACGTCCGCAAATCCGGAAGTAGTCAACGTAGAAAAACTAAACCACAAATAGTCAATCCAGCGGCCGATCGGATATTCCGGACTAGCCCCAGGGACACGGTAAGCCTCCGTATCCAAGATGGCGATCCGTTGGTGCACCATGGTGAATGCAATGCCGATCAACAGGTAACTCGCTGCGCCAAGGTAAATCCGGGCTTCGCCGTGCATATGGCGGCTGAGCGCCGCACGGGCGATGGCGATCGCGGTCACCACATTGGAAAATGCCACCAGGAACCCCGGCACCACATGATCGTGCAGGGAAACGTCGCGGCCATCAATGACCAATATCGCAATCGCAACGACGCTGGGCACGGCCACTACTGCGGCCCACCGCAATCCGCTGATCACAAAGACGGCAGCGATGCTGGCAATGGTGACAAATATGGTTGTCGAAATTGGCGGGAAGGAGCTCCCCTTGATGGTCACTGGCACAGTGCACAGGCCGAAGATGAGGAACACCAACATCGTCTGCGCGAGTTTGATTCGGGGTAAACGCGTCATTTGCGCGGCAGACTACGTCAATCCGCTGCACTTTCGCGCGACGCGCCTACTCCCGCCCCGTACCCATCAATCCAAAAACATTGCCGGAGTCCACACCCCCTAGTTTGGACTCCGGCACGGATCGATCGGTTACACGACTCGTTTCGATCATCCTCGCCGACGGCGACTGGCTACCAACCCCCCGAGGGCTAGCAGCGAGACGGCACCAGGCGTTGGTACGGGTACAAATCCGATGTCCATATTGTCCATTCCGAGGAAGTTCGAGGTCGCTCCTGGCCCGATTGGCGAAATGGTGATCCGCGTGATCGCGGCATCGTTTGACCAGAACCCTGCAAACGTGTCTGAGCCAGTCACGGTGCGCACCCATTGTGTGCCATCGGAGAGTGCCAAAGTCACGTAACCACTTACCGACTGGCCGGATCCATTCTTAAAGAAGAAATCCCCGCCGACTCCAAAGACTTGACCCGATGCAAATTCGACACTGATCGAACGCCCTGCCTGCAGAGTGTGGAGCGCGTTGTCGTACGAATCAAGTCCGCCGATCGCGCTGGCCGTCCACGCTGCTTCGGAGCCAATTTTCCCCGTCATGCTGCTCGATGTGAGACCAGGAACGACCGTGGAGAAGTCTTCACGGATCACCGCCTTGTCATTGTGCATGGTCGCCCAGATGGCAAACGTCATTCGTGAATCGCACACCGTCATGGATGCAACCGCAGGCGACACAGCAACCGCTGAAGCAACAACACCAATAAATAACTTGGTTCCGAACATCTGGGAATCCTTGACAAGGGGTTTGAATTGATGGACTGCCTCAGACGGGGAACGGCAACCATCGGGGAGTAACAGCGGGAGTATGTCGCGACTCCCGTGCTGCGCAAGTAAATCACTCCGCAATATGTACTTATGCCTGATGACTGGGTGTCATAACCGCAAAAGAACTGGTTCAACTATCGACGCACGCGGCTCTCGCCCACACGCCGTTCAGTTGCACGGACCCCAGTCCCCAAGCAAGATTCCCAGGTCGGCACCGGTCACCAATCCATCATTGTCCAGGTCGCTGCGACTGATCGCCTGCGCCCAATCGCCAAGCAATATCCCCAGATCGGCGCCCGCAACAAATCCATCGAGATTGATATCGCCGGGGCATGTTGGAGGCGGTGGCGTTCCGCCAGCAATCTCAATAACTGCCAAATGCAGGTAGGTTCCGCCGGAATCGGGCATGTCGTTCCAGGTGCCTTGGGTGCCGAGCATCTCCGCGACGTCCTCGCCGGAACCTGCATTGTTGGGCTCGCCGCTGTTCCAGTTGCTGTAATTCGCTGGCGTTCCGTCCGGCCACGCAAAGGTGCCTTCACTGGCAATGTCGTTGAAGCCAATCCAGAGGCGTTGCGAAGTACCTCCATAACTTCCAAAGTTCTGTTGGATAAAGTCATTCTCCGCTTGGTCTGCAATGGATGCCAGATGCCCGCCGAACATCTGCGCCGTTGCTTCCGCCGCCGCCCACGATGCAACATTGAGGCCGATGTAGCGATTGCCATTCACTGGGTTATTCACATCCACAAGTGGAACCACGGCGCCCACCGTGAATGAACCTGAACCGAAACCCGTGGCGGCGTATGCACCGATGCGAATGGTGTAGGTGGCCCCTGCAGTTGCCCCAAACTGAAGTTTGCTCTGCAGGCTGCAACTGTCATCATTGCAGGCGAGGGTTGAGTTAAGCGTCGGGCAGCCGCACCCTGGATACGCAGCCATCTTGGTGTCGAGCGTTGTCCCGTTGCACAGCGCCACCTCAATCAGCCCAGTGGCCGGCGCCGTCCAGCAGAACCACACGTCGTTAAAGATCTGCGGCACACTGAAGAACAAGCACGCTGCGTCTTGATTACCGTCCGTGGTGGCGCCAATAGTGCTGAACTGAAATGTTCCGTACCCAGCGATCGGCGTTGGCGCTGCACACGCATTATTCTGCGCGTTGGCGGTGGCGCACATCAACAACCCGGATGTTGCAATTGCGAGATTGTTGAGGACAACCCGGTTCACCTGGATCTTGGTCATGATGTGCGCTCCTTCATTTGGTCCCACGAACGGCCGGCGGCAGATGCCGCGGCGCACGACAAGTTTGCCACAGACTGTCGCTCACTCAACGCCAATTGCCCGAAGATTTGCGGGGATCGTTCCCGGTACCCGCCTCAGAGCCGTAGATCGCCCCTCGGCGGTACGATTTTTGTTGCCAAAGGGCAATCCCCCATGAACAACATGACCCGTTCTGTCTGGCGTCCGGTCCGCTTCGCACTTCTTGTGGCTGGCATGGTTGGCACCATCCAAGTGACGGCGGTGGCCGCAGCCGCCACGCTTTCCGTCACGCAATCTCCGCCGACAACTGCGGCGGCTGAAAAACCACGCTTGGCAATTCGCGCCATCGCGGCAACGTCCGCCGTCACCGCGCAGGCCAAAGCCGACGGCACCGATAACGCGCTCATGCAGATCGAGCAGGGCGCTGACGTGCAACTGCTCAGCGCCATTGAAGCAACGCGTCGATTTGAGATCGTCGCGCGCGCTGACCTCCCCAGCATCATCAAGGAACAAGATCTCACGCAGAGTGGCAATGTCAATGTCCTTGATCCACAGGCCGCGCGCGCATTCCAACTTGCTGGCGCGCGTTACGTGGCAACCCTCACTATCAGTAACTATCAAGAAGTAGTGGAGCGAACCGATCTCCTCAACCAGTTTGGAACATCAAAGGCGGAACGCCGCACCATCAATCTGCAAGCGGTGTTGAAGATCTTTGATAGCACCACTGGATCACTGTTTCGTTCCACGCAGGTGACACTGACAGAGAGTGCCGTCAACGAGATTCTTCCCGGTGTGGAGCAGAAGGGTGTCAAGACCAATGTGGTGCTCGGCGCAGTTGCCAAGAAATTGGCATCAGACGTAGCTAACGCCATCGCTGATTCACTGGCGCCTGCGCGTGTCATTGGCTACACGCTTGGTCAAATCACTTTCAACCGCAGTGCAGAAAGTGGCGTTGCTGTTGGGCAGATTTATGAGGTATTTGTGCCCGGAAGTGCCATGATCGATCCAGACACCAACGAACAACTTGGTGCTGAGGAAGTGCATGTCGGATGGGCCCGAGTCACGGACGCCAGCGCGCGTTTCTCCACAGCGCAGGCAATCGAAGATCGCGGCATCGACCGCGGTGCGCTGTTGCGTTTGCGAACGCAAGGTCTTCCTGCAGGAGTTGACCCGAACGCCAAGGCCAATGGATCGGCAGCAGCCGCGCCCGGTGCGATGCCAAGCAGCGCGCCGGGAGCAACACCCACCACCGCGCCCGGCGCAACTCCCGCCACTGCACCCGCGGCCCC
>CAMDUB010000033.1 GCA_945878575.1 Phycisphaera mikurensis NBRC 102666
GTGCCAAAGTCCTCTGACTTCACACGACTGCGCAGCAGCCCCAGCGCCTGCTCCGCCACCACGGGTCCAAGCTGATCATCCGCGGTCTGTTGCTGCTGAGCGATGCCCGCAGGAAAGAGCGCCGACACGGAAATGATTCCGATCGCCAGAATGAAGACGGATAGCAACAACTCGATGAGCGAGAATGCACGGCGCATCACTTGGTGCCGATCCCGGGAACGCCCGTGTATCGATTGAAGGTGATGCGGTCGGACTGCTCTTCAATGAACAGTGATTGATCACGAATGCGCGGCGGAGGGTTGCCGTTCCCGCCGATGGCGGTGCCCTTCCAAGTACTGGAGTTGAAACGATCACGCGCCTCGGCATCGTTGAAGACGGCCAGGTATGGAACGTAATCAACCAGCGGCTCGTCGCGTGGTTCGTCGTAGATGAAGTAGTCAACGTTGACCGCAGCACCGCCAAAGGCGCTCGTAGTCCCGCGCTCCGGAAATCCGTTTCCGTCGTAATCAACAAAGGACTTGACGTACGCGTTTTGGTTACCGCCCGAGGCCGTCACCACTTCAAGCACCTGTTGCGGATTGCGCGAGAGCACGCGTCCGTCCGGACCAAACAACACGCCAATGGCCCAGCCAAGTTCGGTGCGTGCCAAGTCCGGGGTAAAGGTTGGCGGCGTCACCGCCGTATTGGTGGTGCCTGCAAAGCGCGGCTGCGTGCGCCACTGGCGGTCGTTCTGACCAACCGATGCATCAGTGACAAATCCGAAGGCCGGACCGGCAATCAAGACACCGGCTGGCAAGTCCCGTGTTGGAACACCTGGAACGGGAACGAATCGATCGGCGAACACATCGTCCACCATGAGCTCGGCACCGTAGGTGTTGGGTGTGGGAAGCGGCGTATTGGCGGTGACCACCTCGCCGGTCCAACGAGCAGTGACAATCTGCACCACCTGCGGCTCACGCGGCACGGCGCGCGACTGCCGACTTGGCGCCACGCGGAAGGTGACCATGACGTACGCGTTGTCTCGAATAGCGATGGCACGCGCTGCGCCCAGCGATGCCACCACACCATTGGTGGCATTCGCCAACTTGGCATCGCGGGTGACCTTGCCGACGCTGATAGCCGTCAGCACTGCCAAGATCATCATGATGCCCATGACCACCAACAGCTCCAAGAGCGTGAAGGCGGGCGCTCGGGTGAGCCGTCGCACGGAGGATGAATTGCGGGCGCTGGACATGGGCGTCAGTTTGGGGGATCCAACTCGTACAGGTAGATGTTGTCGGCAGCGGCGGTGTTCTGGATAGTGGTGGAATCCGGGGTGGATTCGCCGGGCACTCCAAAGAGACCGTCGGGGCCAGCGGACACCAGACATATACGGCGATTGGTGCAGACCCCAAGGAGATTCTCAGCAGGAGTTCGCACAGTTCCGTCAGAATCGGGAAGCGATGAAGTCGGTTCCGCCCCGTAACGCCAGGCCCGACCGGGGAAGACGAACGCAATGCGTCCGCCCCACGTGTCAACCAGCTCCGATCGGGTCGAATCCTTGGAGTTGGCGGTGGACTTGGCCGAGGGCGCGTACAAGACCGACGGCGTGCCGGACAAGATGTTGGTGGCGGGATAACTGGAGGTATTCGCCTCCGCGCGCAACATGCTCGGCGGGATACCCGCCAGCATCGGACGGATCGATTCCAGTTGCGAGAGGAGATTGACGGTGAATACTCCCGCGCCGCGCGCGCGCGTGTAAATCAATTTGTTGCCGGCATTATTAGGTGCTGCCGGCGTTCCTGGCTCACGAATATCAAAGACCTCAAGAGTGGCTCCGGATGGAAAGATCTCCGTGGTCGGCGCCGTCAGCGAGTTGAACGCCCCGTTGTAAGTCACTGGCCGCCCCGTCTGCCCTTCCCATTCGGTGAACGCGCTCTCCATGATGGTCATCGCACTCTCCACCTGCGAACGCTCCGCGCGCCGCAACAGCGCAGAACCAACGCCCAACACCAAGGACGCCAGCACCAAGATGATGCTGATCACCACCATGATCTCAATCAGGGTGAAGGCGCGTCCCGCATGGCGTGAGCGGCGGGTGCTCATGGCCCAAACCTCACGATGTTGTCTTCGTTGTAGCCCTCGGTGTCAGCGCGGATTGTTGGATTCCAACGCTGGTCCGGGCCAAAGGAGAGCAGAGCGAACTCGGATGCCATGGCAGCGCGGCTTGCACCGGAGTCATTATTTGCATCCGGCATAGCGTCAACATCTTCGCCTGGGCCAAACCGCTGCGGGCGCAGTGCAACAATGTCCGCCAACGACCAGGTGCGATCAGTGGAGCGCGGGTCGCCGTTCAGGTAGCCGCGTCGATAGAAGAGGACTGGCTTGCCAAAGAAGTCCAAGAGGCACTTGGGTGCCAGATCAAAGTTGTTGATCTCGCCCGGCTTGGCAACAATCGGGGTGCCATCCGTTTGAAATCCGGTGACACCGCCAATCTCGCTATCTGCCTTCACCTCTAAGTACGGTCCAAGCGACTTGCCGCGTAGGAACGCACTGGTTGAATCCGCGTTACCGGTGGCAGGCACGGACGAAGCCAAGTTGCGCGAACCAAAGACGCCCTTGCCCTGCGTTCCAGTACGCGGATTGAGGAGCGAGCCCCATCCACCATCGGAGCCAGGGTTGCGAATTCCAAGAGCGGGTTGCTCGCGGTAGCCAGGAGTGTTGGTGTTGGTCGGAAGCGCGCCGGTCCCTTCCATGATGACTCCGTAGCCATCCTGTGCGCGATCGCCAAGCCCCAGTAAGTACTCAGGAATGGTGGTTGCGGAGCACCACTTCTGCAGGTTCTGCCGCTGCGTGGTGGACCACGTTCCGTACGCGGGACCACCGTTCTGCGTGCCTGCAAGCGATGGCGGATCCAACATGTCGCGGCACCAACCAAGCTGTCCAAACGCCGTACCAGAGACGCCGGAACCCACTTGCGAAGGCACGCCAAGAATAGGAGGCATGTATCCGGTTTCAGCACGGAAGCGAGTCAGCCCCGCCACGATGGAATTCATCAGGAACTCCGTGTTCGCAATACGAGCACGCCGCGCGCCGTAGCCAAGGCCCACAATCAGCGTGGAGATCACGCCGATCACAATGCCAAGCACCACCAAGATCTCCACGACGGTAAAGCCGCGGCGGATGATCGAACGCTGTGCCGGACGGGCGAACTCCATCACTTGCCGCCCTTCTGGCCGGAGACGCTTTCAATCATGCTGACCAGCGGAAGGAACAGCGCCAGAACGATGGTTCCGACGATGCCACCCAGGATCACCACCATGAACGGCTCCAACAGACTCAGCAGACTGGCCACGGCCACGTCCACTTCTTCGTCGTAGTTGTCGGCGATCTTCATGAGCATCACGTCCAGGTCTCCGGTCTCTTCACCGACGTCGATCATGTTGACCACGATGGCGTCGCAGACCTTGGCCTTGCGCAACGGACCAGCGAATGTTTCGCCTTCCTTGATGCTGTCATGGACGCTGCCGAGCGCCTTCTCAAATACCCAGTTTCCGGAGGTTTCCTTGGTAATGGTGATCGCTTCCAAGATGGGAACACCGGCGGCAACCAGCGTTCCAAGTGTTCTGGTGAAGCGCGCCACGGTGGTCTTCTCCACCAGTGTTCCAATGACGGGGATCTTCAAAATGATCCAGTCAAAGGCCGCTCGCCCAAACTCGGTTTTTCTAATCACCTTGAGCAAGAAGAACAGCAAGAACGGGGACACAATGATCCACGCCACCCCGGGCACTCGCTGGTCCGGGCTGGCGGTACCGGCGATCCACTTACTTGCAGCAACAAGCCAGAGCGTCAGTGCTGGAAGCTTGACGTTGAAGTCGTTGAAGATCTCCTGGAACTTCGGGATCACGAAATACATGATGCCGGTGACGATGGCCACGGCAATACCAATGACCACCACTGGATAGATCAGTGCGCCCTTGATACGACGGCGCAAGCGCTGGCCCTTTTCCATGAAGTCAGCAAGGCGCTGCAAGATCACGTCCAACACGCCTCCGATCTCGCCGGCCTTCACCATCTTGGTGTAGAGGCGATCGAATGCCTTGGGATGACGGGCAAAGGCATCGCTCAGCGTGTTGCCACCCTGAACGTCTTCGCACACGGTTTCCAGAATGTTCTTGAGCTTGCCGGCCTTCTGCTGGCTCTCCAGAATTTGCAAGGAGCGAAGAAGCGGAAGACCTGCGTCCTGCAGCGTGGAAAGCTGGCGAGTGAACAAGCACATGCGCTTCAGCGGAACGCCACCGAAGGACAGGTTCAGACCGCCGCCCTTCTTCTTCTTTTTCTTGGCGGCGGCAGCCACGTTCGGCTTGGCCGCACTTCCACCCTTCTGCTCGCGCACGTCGGTGGGGTACAGCCCATCGCCACGGAGCTTCTGGATCGCATCATCGCTACTGGAAGCGTCGATGGTGCCCTTCTGAGGTTTTCCAGAGGCGTTCATCGCCTCATATGCGTAGGTGGCCATGGGTCAGTTATTCCTCGCTCAGTGTTTCGCGGACAACCTCATCAATGGTTGTCTGGCCGTCGTAGATAGAAAGTAGGCCGCACTCGCGCAGGGTGCGCATTCCGTGGCGGCGACATTCGTGACCGAGCACCGATGTGCTGGCCTGGCTCATGATCAATTCGCGCAGCGGATCGGTCATCACCATGATTTCAAAGAGCGCGAGACGGCCCTTGTAGCCACTCTTGTTGCAGCGCTCGCAGCCTTTGCCACGGAAGAACGTGCGCCCACCGACATCTTGCGGACGCATGGCAAGTTCCATGAGTTGCTCTTCGCTGGGGATGAACTCTTCCTTGCAGTTGGTGCAAATGCGACGCGCGAGACGCTGCGCGACAATCGCCTCCAAGGTGGCGGTGAGCAGGAAGCTCTCCACGCCAAGGTCCAAGAGACGCGCGATACTGGACGGCGCGTCATTGGTGTGCAGCGTGGTGAATACCAAGTGACCGGTGAGCGCTGCCTGGATAGCGATCTGCGCCGTCTCCAGGTCACGCACTTCGCCGACCAGGATGATGTCCGGATCTTGACGGAGGAAGCTGCGCAAGAGACGCGCAAAGGTGAGTTCCTGATCCACATTCACCTGGCACTGAATCAGACCTTCAATGTCATATTCCACGGGATCCTCAGCGGTGAGGATCTTGGTCTCGATGTCGTTGAGCTCATTGAGAGCGGCGTACAGCGAGGTGGTCTTGCCGGAACCCGTGGGTCCGGTGACGATGACAATTCCGTTCGGCTTGTTGATCAGCGTGCGCAGCTTCTCAAGGTCGTCGTCGCGCAGGCCAATGCGGTCCAGGGAAAGCTGAACGTTGGAGCGGTCCAGTACACGCAACACCACGCTCTCACCGAACATGGTGGGAAGCACAGCGACGCGCAAGTCAACGGGACCGGAATCAAGGCTCATTTCCACGCGACCGTCCTGCGGCAAGCGGCGTTCGGAAATGTTCAACTTGGCCAAGACCTTCACGCGGCTCACCAATGGCATCGCCAGCGGCTTGGGCACCGGAAGCATTTCATAGAGCACGCCGTCAATGCGGTAGCGCACCTTGAACTCCGACTCAAACGGCTCCATGTGAATGTCACTGGCCTTGTCGGCGATGGCCTGCATGAGAAGATGGTTGAGCAGCTCAACCACCTTGTTGTCGCTCATGGCATCGCCGAGCGTGGTCAAGTCAATACTGGCGTTTGATCGACCGGCGGCAGCCTTCACGGCGGCCGAATCCTGCTCAGCAAGAATGCGGCGACCCGCGTCAGCCATCGACTTGCCACCGTAGTACTTGGCAACCGCGGCTTCAATCTGCTCAGCAGAGGCAATGACACTCTTGACCTCGGAAAAGCCCATCACGTTCTTCAGGTCATCGACCGCGCGGTAGTTATCGCGGTTCTTCATGGCGATGGTCAGCGACCGCGTCGCCGGGTCGAACGCAATCGGCAGCACCTTGTAACTGTTGGCGGTGGCAGGCTGCAGCGCGGCGATCACTTCCTTGGGGATCTCCAGGTCGCCCAGGTCCACGTACTCAAGTCCAAACTGTCCGGCAAGCCCCACTTCAACATCCAGGGCGCTGACTTTGCCCAGCTCGATCAGGATGACGCCAAGCTTCTTGCCCTTGTGGGTGGTCTGCTGCGCCGTTAACGCCAGCTGAACATCATCACGCGTGGCCTTCCCCATCTTGGTGAGGACGCGGCCAAAGCGGCGCTGCTTCAGCTCGGAAACGGGTACGGGAGTCAGGACACCTGGTTCTGGCATATTCGATTTCCTTCAAGCACCGTCGGGAGGAGGCTCGTCGCGTCCCTAAGAAATACGGACGCAAGAGACGAAGAGATGGCATGGTATGGAGCGATTTTCGGGCTGTTGGCACATGAATTTGAGGTGCCACCTGCAAACTGATACTGGGGTCCGGCAATGTGCGGCGCGATGGCGCCGGAATTGATCGCCCCCTTCGGTTAGTTGGCCTCGTGGACCTCGTCAAGTTCGGCACGACCGACGTTGCCGCCTGCGCGATGCACCTTCTCCGTCATATCGCCCGGATTACGGCACTTATCGATCATCTCCTCGGCGGAGATCATGCCCTTGGAATAGAGGCTCCACAGGTGGTCATCCAAGAGCTGCATGCCGAACTTCTTACCAGTCTGGATGGCGGAGTCGATGCGGAAGGTCTTGTTCTCACGGATGAGGTTGGAGATCGCCGGCGTCACCACCAGGAACTCATAACCAGCCACTCGACCAGGCTTGTCCACGCGCGGGCACAACACCTGGCTGATGACGGCGATCAATGACGTGGAGAGCTGCACACGCACCTGCTCCTGCTGATTGGTTGGGAAGGCGTCGATGATTCGGTTGATGGTTCCTGCCGCACCGGTGGTGTGCAGGGTGGCGAACACCAAGTGACCCGTTTCGGCGGCGCGGATGGCGGCTTCAATGGTTTCCAAGTCACGCATTTCACCCACCAGAATCACGTCTGGATCCTGACGCAACACGCGCTTCAAGGCCTCGGAGAACGTGGGTACATCGATACCAAGTTCGCGCTGATTCACCACTGACTTCTTGTGGTTGTGGTAATACTCGACCGGATCCTCAACCGTCACAATGTGACGTTCCCAGTTGGTATTGATGTAGTCAATCATGGTGGCCAGCGATGTGGTCTTACCGGAGCCGGTTGGCCCAGTGACTACAAAGAGTCCACGAGGACGACGAATCAGGTCCTTGCAAATCTCCGGCAGACCGATCTGATCAAAGGTCAGCAAGCGGTTGGGGATCTGCCGCAGCACCATGCTGATGACGCCCTTCTGCTTGAACACCGACACACGGAAACGAGCGGCGGTGCCGAATGCAAAGCCGAAGTCGGTTCCGCCCATCTCCTGCAGTTCCTGCTGATTCTTTTCCGGAGTCACGCTCTTCATGAGCTGCATCATGTCCTCGGGCTCAAGCGTCTTGGTAGCCAAGTTGCGCAGGCGACCGCTGAGGCGGATGGTGGGCGGACGACCGCAGGAAAGATGCAGATCGCTGGCGTCTTGCTTGACAACCACGTCAAGCAAGCGATCCATCTGCAGGGTGGGCTTGGCGTTCTCGGATACTTCGGTTTCAGAACTGGACATAGTGGTGTCTCTGCTCGGTGTGGGGAGTGAAAATCAACTCAAAGTGCGCGTTAGCGCTTGGTAACCTCGCTTGGGTCAAAGCCTTCAATCTGTGCGTACTTGGCCACTTCGTCAGGAGTGGTGACGCCCTTCAGAATCTTGATGCGACCATCGCCAAGCAGACTGCGCATGCCGCCACGAACGGCCGCCGCGCGCAACTTAGAGACGCCCGCTCGTTGGAACGCCAACTCGCGGATTTCGCTGTTCATGATCATCATTTCAAAGATCGCCTTACGTCCGCGGTAGCCGGTGCCCTTGCAATTGGGGCATCCCACTGCCTTCATGACTTTGCCCATGGCTTCTTCTGGAGCGATGTCCACGAGCTTGAGGAACTTGGGATCCGGAGCGTCGTCAAGCATCTTGCACAGCGGGCACAAGACGCGCCCCAGGCGCTGCGCGAGCACCGCTTGAATGGAACTTGCTACCAAGAACGGCTTGACACCCATGTCCACCAATCGGGTGATGGCACTGGGAGCATCGTTGGTATGGAGCGTGCTAAACACCAAGTGACCGGTGAGTGCAGCCTGAATGGCAATGTCCGCAACTTCGCGATCTCGAATTTCACCGATCAGAATGATGTTCGGAGCCTGACGCAACATGCTCTTCAGCACCACGCCGAAGCTAAGACCGATCTGTTCGCGGATCTGCACCTGATTGATGCCGTTGAAGTTGTACTCAACGGGATCTTCAGCGGTGATGATCTTGCGGTCCGGCGTATTGAGAATCGCCAGCGCGGAGTACAGCGTGGTGGTCTTGCCGGAACCGGTCGGACCAGTGACCAGGAAGATTCCGTTCGGACGGCGAATGATCTTGTTGAAGACATCCAGCGAGTCTTGCTCAAAGCCAAGATTCAAGAGACCGATGCGCACGCTGTCCGGGCGCAAGATTCGCAAGACCACGCTTTCACCGTAGAACGCAGGGCAAGTACTGACGCGGAAGTCAATCTGATTGATGACCGGCTGACCGTCCTTGAAGACCGTGTCGCCCATCTGATCAATCTCTGGCACCGGGAACTTGATACGACCGTCCTGCGGAATGCGACGCTCGGCGATGTTCACACCAGCCATCAACTTGATGGTGGAAAGGACTGCATTCTGCAGGTTCTTCTGCAGCTTCTCAATCTCCACGCACACACCGTCGATGCGGTAGCGGAGCATGATGTGCCCCTCCGCCGGTTCGATATGGATGTCTGACGCGCGACCATTCACTGCATCAAGAATGATGCGGGCAACCAGTCGGCGAATTGGACCGTCGTCATCAACATCAATCGACTTGGCGCTGCGGTCAAGGGACTTATCGACTGACTTGTCAACGGACTTGTCCATCGAGTCGCCGGCCAACTGCTTACGCGGCGGGCCTTCTGCCTTCGCGCCGCCATTGATGTACGAAGTGATCTGCCGCTTGGAAGCGATGCCGGCCTGCTCAAATTCGCCGACTCGAAAGCGCAGCATCTCCAGCGTGTCGATGTCCATGGGGTCATGGATGATCAGGCGCAATTTGCCGCTACCTGCCATGGGCAGGACTAAGAATTTCTTGATCAAGTCGGAGGGGATGCGCCCCTTGTCGATCTTGTTCATGTCCGAAACAACATCAAGGTTGATGAAATCAACGCTAAATTGCTGCGCCAGCGCCTTGGCAATGTCTTCTTCCTTGCAGGCGTTGGTCTCCACCAGGATTTCACCAAGCCGCATGCCACGCGCGCGGGCGGCAGCGAATGCCTCGTCAACCTGAGCGAGGGTGACGACTCCGAGACCGATGAGGATCTCGCCGAGTTTCTGACGGGGCTTACGTGCCAACGGAACCTCCTGACGGACCGAACCCTCGCTGCCGATCGCCCCGCGGTGGGGCGTGCAACGAGAACACCGTATCTTCGTACCGGGCGGGCGCAGCAGTTGCACCTGACCCCCCACATGCCGGTCCGGGTCATCCGGAACGGCAGAAGGTTCCGTAGTATGCGGCCTACGCAGCATCTACGCAATGCTTACGACCGAGAATATGGACGCTGAACCAAGAAACCCCCTGCCCGATCGGGCTGCAGCGGTCCGCTCCGGCGGCGCTGTCCAACGGCGCGTGTTGGTGGCGACGGGTCCAACGCATGAACCGATCGACGATGTTCGGTACATCGGGAATCGTTCGAGCGGGCTGATGGGAACCGCGATTGCAGCGGCATTTCAGGCACGCGGATATCCGGTGACCGTGGTCCGCGGACCCGGCGTGCCGGCGGTTCCTGAGTGCGGAGATCGGCAATTTGTGACCGCGGCGGAGTTGTTATCCGTGCTCCGGGCGGAATGGCCCATGCACGACGTGTTGGTGATGGCGGCCGCAGTGGCTGACTATCGCCCCGCCGCATGCGTGCCGGGCAAGATGCGCCGCGAGGGCGGCCCGATCACCCTGGCACTGGAGCCAACCGATGACATCCTTGCCGGCCTGGCCGCCGATCGACGCGCCGATCAATACGTGGTTGGCTTTGCGCTTGAGCATCCGGAAGACTTGGCACGCTCTGCCGTCGCCAAGTTGCAGCGCAAGCGAGCGAACGCCATTGTCGCCAACCCATTGGCAACCATGAATTCACCGGATGTCGATGCCACGGTCTTCTTCGCTGACGGCCAATCAGCCACCCCCGGCAGCACGATGCCCAAGCCGGCATTCGCAGCATGGCTTGTACAGCTGCTTGAGTCACAACACCTGCACTAGGCGCCGTACTCCCCTTCGCCCGTCAACTACAGTCTCGACCCCCGCCCGCCCTCACGCCGCGCGGCAACAACACCACCCCTTGGAAGGAACAGCATGCAGCTTGGACTGATCGGACTCGGACGTATGGGCGCCAACATGGGCAAGCGGCTGCTTCGCAACGGACACTCCGTGGTGGGATGGAACCGCGAGCCTGAACCGATTCGCGAGATCGCCGCCGAGGGTGGCGTTGCAGCCACCTCCACCGCCGACCTTGTCAAGAAGTTGCAGACGCCTCGTCACATCTGGCTGATGCTCCCTGCGGGCGTAGTGGACGAAATGATTGATGAACTGGTGCCGCTCCTTTCACCCGGCGACACGATCATTGACGGCGGAAACAGTTACTACCGCGATGACCTGCGACGCGCCAAGGCACTGTCCTCCAAGGGCATCGACTACGTGGACTGCGGCGTTTCTGGCGGTGTGTGGGGCCTTGAACGCGGCTACTGCTTGATGATCGGCGGCCCGGATGCGGCCGTTGCGCGCCTTGATTCCGTGTTCCGCACGCTTGCGCCGGGTACCGGAAGCATTCCAGTGACTGCCGGACGTGGCGGCGCTGGAGACACCAGCGATATCGGATATTTGCACTGCGGCCCCGTCGGTGCTGGCCACTTTGTGAAGATGGTTCACAACGGCATTGAGTACGCGCTCATGGCTGCGTATGCGGAAGGGTTCAACATCTTGCGCCACGCCAATATGGGCAAGGACAAGGTGGTCATGGACGCCGAGACCACACCACTGCGCGATCCCGAGGCGTATCAATATGACATCGATATTGGCCGAGTGGCTGAACTGTGGCGGCGCGGCAGCGTTGTTTCCAGTTGGCTGCTTGACCTCACCGCGACAGCACTCGCCGAAGATCCCAAGCTTGATAAGTTTGGCGGTCGCGTCAGCGATTCCGGCGAAGGTCGCTGGACGACGATTGCGGCAGTGGAAGAAGGCGTTCCAGCCCACGTCATTACCGCCTCGCTCTTCAGCCGCTTTGATAGTCGCGGTAACGCCGAATACGGCAACAAGATCCTGAGCGCCATGCGCTATGCGTTCGGCGGTCATCATGAAAAGAAGAGCGATTCGCGGCACTAAATCTTGGCTGCTTTGGTCGAGCATTTGACTCCGCAAGTACCTACGATGCGCTCCACGGGCCCTGTGGCGGAATCGGCAGACGCAGCGGACTTAAAATCCGCAGCCGCGCAAGCGGTGTGTGGGTTCAAGTCCCACCGGGGCCATTTGCGAAGTACGGAACGAAGCGGCGCCATGGCGGCGTCGTTTCTGCCGTCTATCTATGTACGCTGCGTTCATGGCTCACATGGACTCGTCGGCCAAGGATGCGAACGCCTCAAACCCGCTGAGTAGCGACATGGACCGGGCTCATACCGGCCGCGAACGCATACCAGTCAGCGTTCATCCCACTAGTAGTGCTGCAAGCCGCGCCGTGGCTGCCGAGATCGCCGCGTTGATCCGCGAACGCGCCGCGCAGGGACGGATGGCCGTGCTGGGATTGGCCACCGGATCGACGCCACAAGGCGTGTACGACGAACTGGTACGCATGCACCGCGAAGAGGCGCTCTCCTTCAAGAACGCGGTCACCTTCAACCTTGATGAATACTGGCCGATGCGTCCCGAAGAGTTGCAGAGCTACCGACGCTTCATGCAAGAGCATCTCTTTGAACACATTGATATCGATCCCGCCAACATTCATATTCCAGACGGAACATCTGCGCAGGATCAGGTAGCAAACTTCTGCGCTGGTTACGAACAGGCCATTCGGAGCGCAGGTGGCATTGATCTGCAGATCCTGGGCATTGGCCGCACCGGTCATGTTGGATTCAATGAGCCCGGATCGCCACGCGACAGTCGCACGCGGCTCATCACCCTGGACCGCGTTACCCGCATGGATGCGGCGAGCGATTTCTTTGGTGAACGCAATGTCCCCCGACGCGCCATCACCATGGGTGTCGGCACCATCCTTGACGCACGCCGAGTGCTGTTGATGGCCTTCGGGGAACACAAGGCCGCCATTGTTCGCGAAGCAGTTGAAGGTGCAATTTCGCCCTCAGTTGCCGCTAGTTTCCTGCAAGAGCATGCCAACGCGCGGTTCGTACTTGACCCTGCTTCCAGTGCGGCATTGACGCGCTTCAGTACGCCGTGGCTGCTCGGACCCGTTGAGGACTTTGGTCTTTCGTGGGATACCGCCACCACCAAGCGCGCGGTGATCTGGCTGGCACGCACGCTTGGAAAGCCAGTGCTGAAGTTGGTGGAAGAGGATTACAACGAACACGGTCTGCAGCCGCTCCTTGCCAGCCGCGGCGATGCGTACGACATCAACATCGAAGTGTTTCGCGCGTTGCAACGAACGATCACCGGTTGGCCGGGCGGCAAGCCGGACGATGCCAAGTCCGCATTCCCAAAGCGCGTGGTGGTGTTCAGCCCGCACCCCGACGATGACGTCATCTCCATGGGCGGAACATTCATCCGCCTGTGCGACCAGGGTCATGAGGTGCATGTTGCATATCAAACGTCTGGCAACATTGCCGTCTGGGACGATAGCGCATTGCGGCATCTGGATTTCTTGCGGGAGTTTGCCGGAGCATTTCCACAACTCGGTCGCGAGTTCACCGAACGGCTTGAGGCCAACATCGAAACATTTGTTGCCACCAAGAAACCGGGCGAAGTGGACACCGTTGAACTGCAACGCGTGAAGGCATTGATCCGCCGCAGCGAGGCGCGTGCCGGAGCGCGCTGGAGCGGCGTGCGTCCGGAGCACATTCACTTTCTTGACCTACCGTTCTATGAGACAGGCCGCGTTCGAAAGAATCCACTGGGCGCGGATGACCTGCGCATCACCTGCGAACTACTCCGGGACGTACAGCCGCACCAGATTTATGCAGCGGGCGATCTGAGTGATCCGCATGGAACGCACCGCACCTGCCTGGCGGCCATTGTGCAGGCACTGGCTGCCTTGCGTCATGAACCAAAGGAACGCGCATGGCTTGACGCCTGCGAAACCTGGCTGTACCGCGGTGCTTGGCAAGAGTGGGCGCCGGAGGAGATTGAGATGGCCGTTCCACTCTCGCCCGACGAAGTGGTTCGCAAGCGATTTGCGATATTCAAGCACGAAAGCCAGAAAGACACGCCGGTCTTCCCAGGCGCAAGCGATACTCGTGAATTTTGGCAGCGCGCCGAAGATCGCAACCGAGCCACAGCAGTTGCCTACGACCGTCTTGGTCTTGCGGAGTATGAAGCCATAGAAGGTTTCGTGCGTATGGACCCGCCGCGGGTAGCCTGATTGATCTTCATGATGTCTTTTGAACCGCCACGCCCCGCCCTTTCGCCCCCTGCAGCAATTGTTCTTCTTGTCACGTCCGATGAGACGCTGACCAGCCGCATCCGCGCGATGATTTCCACGGATCGAAGCATTGTGCTGCATGCCGCGCTGTCGATCGGCGATGCTGAGATAGAGGCCCTGGAAATTCACCCGACGGTGGTGCTGCTTGATCTCGATCTGCGCGGACGCACCCCCGCGCTCGATTTGCTGCGCCGCCTACGCCGACGACCGGAGACCCTGGCTGTTCCAGTGATCGTTCTTGGTGGACATGGGGAGAGTCAATTGCGCGCGGCTGTGTTTGATGCAGGCGCGGCAGACTATGTAGAGAAACTCCCCGACCCAATTGAACTGCGCGCCCGAATCAAGACGCATTCGGAGAGCTTCAATGTTCGCGCCGCGCACAATGATTCCATTTCTGCCATCGGCCGTTTGCAACGCCAACTCCGCGACGCGGTGCGCGATGCCGAGGAAGCACGGCGCGCCGGAACCGATGGCCAGCCTGGTGGAGTCGAGTCTGCGCTGTGGCGCCGAAAGGTCGATTCACTCACGCGCCTTGGCGTGGAAATCAGCCGTATTCATGACTATCACTTACTGATGGAACGGATCCTTACCGAGGCGCGCACCCTGCTTGGGGCTGATGCGGGCACTATCTACACGCGTGAAGGCGACGCACTTCGGTTTGCATTCAGCCAGAATGACCTGCTTGAACAACCAGGGCGCCATTCCAAGACACGCTTCAGTAGCTTAGTGGTCCCAGTCAGCGCACGCTCTATTGCTGGATGGTGCGCCATGAGCTGCGAGCTTGTCAATGTCGCGGATGCGTACAAACTTGACGAATCCGCACCGTATCGCTTTGACCAAAGTTACGACGCGGTCACCGGGTACCGGACCCAATCAGTGATTGCCATGCCGCTGCGCAATTCATCAGACCAAGTGCTGGGGGTACTGCAATTTCTGAAATCCGGTGGCGATTCATCTGAGAACTCTCAGCCATTCACCGCCGATGATGAACACATGGTGGCACACTTTGCGTCTATGGCAACCGTAGT
Organism: Phycisphaera mikurensis NBRC 102666; assembly: GCA_945878575.1. Classification (GTDB taxonomy): domain Bacteria; phylum Planctomycetota; class Phycisphaerae; order Phycisphaerales; family SM1A02; genus UBA966. The sequence goes on from CAMDUB010000033.1 coordinate 14,768, forward strand.
CATTGAACGCGCCCGACTCACCGAAACCGTCATCCTGCGCATGATCCGCATGGCTGAAGCACGTGACCCTGGCGAGACGATGGCGCACATTGAACGCGTTGCCGCGTATGCATTGATCATCTTTGATGAGTGGGCACGTCGGCGCGGATTTGAGGGACCAGGCTTCGAACGCCAACGCGACCGACTGCGCATTGCCGCCAAACTTCACGATGTTGGAAAGATCGGTATCAGCGATGCTCTTCTTAAGAGCCCCCGCCGCTTCACGCCGGATGAGCATCGACAGATGCAGCAACACACTGTGATCGGTGCACGGCTCTTTGTCGATAGCCCAACGCAGTTTGATGAAACCGCGCAGGAGGTTGTACTCAACCACCACGAGCGCTGGGACGGCACGGGATATCCCGGCTACGTTGAACTTGATGGCCGACCCACCATTGACCCCGCCACCGGACTGACACGGCTGACGGGCAAGCGTGGCGAAGACATTCCCCTGTTCGCTCGGATTGTGGGCCTCGCAGACGTCGTCGACGCACTGTTTAGTCGCCGTTCCTACAAGGACCCATGGAGCGAAGAAGAGGTGCTCAAGCACATCCGCGACGAGAGCGGGCGCCACTTTGACCCGGAATTGGTCGACATCTTCTTCGCGCGCCTCGACGAGATTCGATCCGTCCGGGTGGCCCACATGGGCGACTGATCAAAGTCTGATATCCGGGTAGACTCCGTGAATATGGCAAAAAGCGAATCACGACGTCCATTTTTCAAAAGTCTGCTCGGACAAATGGTCCTGACCACCATCGTGCCAGCGGCCTTGGTGCTTGGCACAGTGGTGACACTTGGACTGCAGCGCAATTATGACTTGACGCTCGAAAGCGAGCGCGAGTCGATCCAGGACGGCGCTACGACGGTCGCCAGCAACATTGACGCCCTCAATCGCGAAGGCCTGCTTGCTGCCGAGATGATTGCCTCGGCGCAACGCGCCGGACTCTTCGGCCAGCGTGAGCTCTCGGTAAGCGCCTTGCGCGCGGCGCTCGAATCCAATCCTGGGCTTACCGGCATGAGTCTGGCCTACGAGCCCAACGCCGATGGCAAGGATGTTGGCGCCCTACCTGCAAATGGCGCAGAAAAAGCGGGACGTTTCTTGCCCTACTGGTACCGCGACTGGCGCAGCAATGATCGCATCGCCTACAAGACCAACACGGGCATGGAAGACAGTCTGTACTACCTCGGACCGAAGGAAAATTGGGAGCGCCGCCGTGATGCTCGTGCCATGATGACCGAGCCGTATGACTTTGACGGCAAGGCCATGGTGGAGCACGCCTGCGCAATCATCATTGATGGCAAGTTCCAAGGGGCAATCACTGCGGACCGAGCGCTTTCAGACCTACAGGTCGAAATCGATGCCCTGTCTGCCGATCTTCACCTGGATATCTACATTGTGTCTGCGAAGAGCAAACTAGTGGTGGCGTCCAACGGTACGCAGCGGACGTTTGTTTCAAATCCAGAGTCATGGCGCACCAAGGCCCTTGACGAAACGCCGCAAGGCGCCAATCTGAAGAAGATCATCGCGGAATACGCAGCTGGAACCTCTGATGCACTGCTCGACCCAGTGGCGAGCGGCAAGTCCTACTTTGCGGCAGCACCGATTGCAGCGGGTGGATGGATGGCGGTGGTAGCCAAATCGGAGAGTGCAGTGACCGGTCCGCTCATCAACAGCGCCTACCGAGGCGGAGCAATGGCGTCTATTGGACTGGTGATCATGGCGACAGTCATCTACTTCCCATCAAGGCGGCAAGCGCAACGCATTGATCTTGCTGCCAAGGCCGCAGAACAAGTGGCCGCTGGTGACTTGACTCGACTATCAACAAACAATACCCGGGCAGATGAAACCGGCGACCTCTTCCGCGCACTCGACAGCATGACCGATGACCTTAACTCACTGGTCGGCCAAGTACGTGAAGCGAGCGTGGAACTGAGCAGCACAGCGACTGAGCTCTCGGGCACGGCACGACAGCAGGACGAAGTAGTGAGCTCCTTCGGTGCAACCAGCGCGGAGATTGCGGCAGCGGTTCGACAAATCAATGCCACCGGGCAGGAACTTGCTCGTGAAATGGACCACGTGAACGATGTCGCTACCTCCACCTCCAAATTGGCACAAGACGGTCGCGTGCAATTGGAGACCATGGAAGGCGCCATGCAATCGCTCGACCATGCCACTGTTGGCGTGGCCGATCGACTGGCCGCCATCAATGAGAAGGCGGTGAACATCGGCGGGGTCGTCACCACGATCACCAAGGTTGCTGAGCAGACCAACCTGCTTTCCGTGAACGCCGCGATCGAGGCCGAGAAGGCCGGCGAGTACGGCCGCGGATTCTTGGTGGTTGCCCGGGAAATCAGACGCCTTGCCGATCAGACCGGACAAGCCACCCTGGATATTGAGCGCATGGTCAAAGAGATGCAAGGCGCGGTTTCCAGCGGAGTCATGGAAATGGACCGCTTCAGTGAGCAAGTACGGCGCAATGTGACTGACGTGCGAACCATCGGGCGCAGCATGTCTGACATCATCGGCAGTGTTGATGAATCAAGCCGTAGCTTTGGCACTGTGCGCGAAGGCATGCGTAGCCAGTCATCGGGCGCGACGCAAATCTCTGAGGCGATGACCACACTCACCAGCAACGCCAAGGCATCCGGCGACGCGGTCAAGGAATTCGGCCGCGCGTCCGACATCCTGCAGCGTTCCATTGGCATGCTCAAGACCGCCATCGCCGCCTTCCAACTCCGCGCCTGAATCGAGAACCCATGCGCACCTTTGTCTTTGTAGTCGCCAATTACCGTTACGCCGTTGATGCGGCATGGGTGCAGGCCGTGCACCCACTGGTTCGCGCGCGCCCGGTTCCGGGTGCGCCGTCGTGGATCACTGGCGTCATTGATGTCCACGGCGAATTTGTGCCGCTGGTCGATGCCGCCAACCTCCTGGCGGGCGTTGCTGGTGTTGAACGAACCTTGGGCGCGCGCATTCTGCTCATTGATACGGGATTCGGCGAAGGAACCCGTGCACGCTTTGCCATGGCCGTCGATCGCATTGAGGACGCCGCTGACTTGGAAGAGTCCGGTGCCTGGGGAGCAGGAACACAGTCGGTCGCGTGGTTGGGAGCAGTCTTGCAGCACCAGGGCCAAGCCGCACAACGGCTTGATGCGCGGGCGCTCGCTGAGGCTTATCCGCAACTATCCGCCCCGTCTTCTGCACTCGTTACCAAGGACGGCGCATGAGCGCATTGGAGCGAATCGCCGACCTCCTGCGGGCGGCCCATCTTGACTCGGCGCTCACATCGCCCGAGGCTATTCGCTCCATCGTGTCCGAGCGTCGCCGTGCCACTGGTATCGCCAGTGATGATGCATATGCCGACTTGGCGGCGCGCTCGAGCGCTGAATTCGGCAAACTGCGCGAGCAAATTGCCGTGCCAGAGACGTGGTTGTTTCGGTATCCGTCTTCATTCGAAACGTTGCGGGCGCAATTCATGCGCCAGGCACGCCGTCCAGTCCGCGCTCTGTCCGTAGCGTGCGCCACTGGTGCTGAGCCATTCTCGATTGCTGCTACGGCGCTTGCTGCGGGAGTTCATCCGGACGACATTCACATCTTGGCCATCGACCCAAACCCGGATGCGTTGGAACGCGCACGAACCGGCGACCTTGGTCGCATGGCAGCACGTGGTGAGATTCCCAACTGGGCACAGCAGTATGTAACGGTGCTTCCCAACAATGTTCGCGTCGCTCCGGAAGCGCGTGCCTGTGTTGACTTGCGCGAGGGATCTGCGCCCGCGGCCTTGTTCGAGCTGGAACGCGGCTCCTTTGACGCCGTGTTCTGCCGAAATCTTGCCATCTATTTGAGCGATACCGGGCGCCGCGCCATCGGCGAACAGCTTGATGCCCTGCTCCACCCCGATGGCATTCTGTACCTCGGGCACGCGGAACGACCGGCGCTCTTTGGGCTCGAGAGTGGATTTGAATCAGTGCAAGGCGGACAACCAGGCGCGTTTGCATTCGCGCGACGAAGCGTTGCAACACCTGCCGTGAACTCGGTTCCGCCAGTCCAGTCGGATCGATGGGCAGACCGCGATCGCGCCCCGCTCCCGCAAACGAGTCCAGCACGACCGGCGACCATCGCAGCTCCCAAACCACCTTCCAGCAACGCTGCAGCAGCTCGCACTCCGGTGACCGTTACTTCCAACGAGCCCACCGAGTCCAAGATGCTGCAGAGCGCGCGCGCTGCCGCCGATGCCGGGGATTTACACAAGGCCGCTGATATCGCCGAGCGCATTCACTCCACTGGTGATCGGTCGCTCGCACTCATGGAATTGCTGGGGGCCGTTCACTTGGGCCTCGGCGACGTCATAAGTGCCGAAAGCGCCTGGAGGCAGGTGGTTTACTTAGATCCACAGAATGTCGAAGCGTTGCTACATCTGGCAATCTTGGCCGATCGCCGCGGTGACGCCGCATTGGCACAGCGCTACCGAGCCCGCGCAGCAAAGGGAACATCATGAGTGAAGATCGCACGCTTTCATTAATCAAGCCTGCAAATGCGGCCGTCGCGGGATTGGAGCAGTTGCTCACTCGCCCCCTGACCGAGTTAGACCTGGACCGCGCCACCGCTGCGCTGGCCGCGCCGCTGGATGAGCGGTCTCGGTCACGCATCAGTTTGCTCGCCATGCGTGCTGGTGGCGAAATCCTTGCCATCCTGGCTGGTGAAGCTGCCAAGGTTGTTCCGGCGGGCACCATCCACCGCGTTCCGCATCGCAGTAACCAGATCTTCCGCGGGCTCTCCAATCACGACGGCGAATTGCTGCTGTGCATGTCGATTGAAGCCGCCCTTGGGATTCCTGCCCCCGCCAAGCGCGAGCGCTCCATTCTGGTAGTCGCCGAGCAAGGTCGCGAGCGATGGGCGTTTGAAGTGGACTCGATTGTGGGTGTCACGGATGTTGACGAACGCTCACTGCGCGCACCACCAATGACGATTTCCGCAGCAAAGACTGGGTGCGCGCGTGCGCTCGCCCGCATCGACGAAGGTGAAGCCGTAGTGCTTGACGTTCATAGCCTCTTCTCCATCTTCCGCGGAGCCACATCATGAGCGATCTTGGCGGATTCTCAATGTACGAACTGTTTCGCGCAGAGGTTGACACCCACTGTGCGGCGCTGAGTGACGGTCTACTCAAGTTGGAAAGCGCCCCGGATGACATCGGCATCATCGTGCCGCTCATGCGTGCGGCACATTCCATCAAGGGCGCAGCGCGCATTGTCGGCATTGATGCCGCAGTAGCCGTTGCTCACCATATGGAAGATGCCCTGGTTCGCATTCAGAAGGGTCAGGAGCGGACCACTCGTGGACGCATCGACCAGCTGCTTGAAGGAACCGATCTGCTGCAACGGATTTCGCAACAGAAGGAATCCGACCTGCCGGAGTGGAGTACGCAGAACGCCAGCGAGATCAATACGCTGACCATTGCACTCTCCGCCGCTCCGACAGCAACGCCGGAACCTGCAGCGGTGCCCGCCCCGGCAGCACCTGCAGCTGCTCCGGCAACACCTGTTGCCGCAGCGCCAGTGGAACCTCCTGCACCGCCCGTTGCCGCAACTCCAGTCGCAGCAACTCCAGTCGCCCCCGACACCCGTGCAGTTGTTGCGCCGCCCGCCGCACCGCGACGCGTGGACGCCGTGGTGCAACGCCCGATTCCCACCATTGATATGCCCGCCGCGTCGGCCGCCACTGCGGTGGCTGCGCCGGAATCGCGTGCCGTTCGCGTCAACGCTGACAACCTCGACCGCATGATGCAGCTCGCCGGCGAGTCCATGGTTGAAGGCCGTCGATCGCCTGCCCTGCGTCGCGCACTCGGGGCCGTCCGCGGAGAATTGACCCGCGCACGTGAATCCTTGGAGGCAGCCATGCGCCGTGGCGATCCAGGACGTATCGCTATCGCGCGCGATGCTGTTGGGCGCGCCGAGGCATCGTTGGCAGATCGAATCTTTGATCTTGAGAATTTCTTCCGTCGCACCGAAGAAGTATCCACGGCGCTGTATCACGAAGTCATCGGTAGCCGCATGCGACCGTTCGGTGAGGGCGTCTCCGGATTCCCGCGCATGGTTCGTGATGTGGCCCGCCAACTCGGCAAGAATGTTCGCTTTGATATTGTTGGCGCCGACGTCCCCGTTGACCGCGACATCTTGGCAAGGCTTGAGGCTCCACTCAATCACATCATTCGAAATGCGGTCGATCACGGCCTTGAGATGCCAGAAGAGCGCCGTGCCGCTGGCAAGCCTGAGCAAGCACGCATCGTCGTTGAGGCCCGACATCACGCTGGCCAGTTGTTGGTGCGCGTCACTGATGACGGCAAGGGCATTGAAGCCGATTCAATTCGCCGCAAGGTGGTTGAGCGCGGTATGCAGACCGCCGAACTTGCGGCGCGCCTGAGCGAACGGGAACTCTTTGACTTCCTATTCCTGCCTGGATTCAGTACTGCTAAGCAAGTTACCGAGATTTCTGGACGCGGCGTCGGACTTGACGTGGTGCACCAGATGGTGACTTCAACTTCGGGAACCGTTCGCATCGAAAGCCGCGTGGGCACAGGTACAACCTTTGCGCTGCAGTTGCCCGTCACGCTGAGCGTATTGCGCGCAGCGCTGGTGGAGGTTGCTGGCGAGCCGTACGCATTCCCGCTCGCCCGTATCGAACGAGTACTCCGGGTCGGCGGCGACGCAATCACGGTCATCCAAGGCCGGCTGCAGTGCGATGTTGACGGCGAGGCCACCGGACTATTGGACGGGGCCACTCTCTTTGGACTGGGAGAAACGCCGCGCGATGACGCCACCAGCGTGGTGATCTTGGGCGACGATCAGGGCCGCGTTGGCCTGGTAGTTACCAAGTTCCTCGGCGAACAGGACTTGGTGGTCCGAACGCTGGACGCACGACTTGGAAAGATCCCGCACATCTCCGCCGCTGCCATTCTTGACGATGGCGCGCCCGCGCTCATCGTTGACGTTGAAGACACCCTCGCTGCGCTGCGTAAGCAACTCGTTGAAGGAACCTTCATCGGTATGGGCGCTTCCGAGGCCACCACTGGCCCGCGCCGCGTTGCCAAACGCATCTTGGTCGCTGAAGATTCCATCACCGTGCGCGAAGTTGAGCGACAACTGCTGAGCCGATTGGGCTACGACGTTGCAGTCGCTGTCGACGGAATGGACGCCTGGAACCAGATCCGCGCCGGACGATTTGACATGCTGGTCACTGATATTGATATGCCGCGCATGAATGGAATCGAACTGGTGCGATTGGTCCGGTCGGATCCACGCTTCGCTCATGTTCCAATCGCGGTGGTCAGTTACAAAGATCGCGACGAAGATCGCCGAGCCGGTATGGACGCCGGAGCAAATGCCTACCTAACCAAGGGTAGTTTCCAAGATCAAAGTTTCATCGCAACAGTCACCGGACTGGTTGGAACGCCCTGACTCGACCGTGTACTGCAACGAGTGCGGTGATCCGCGCAGCCTGATTGCCTCTCTTTCATCGGTAACATCCCCCAGTGGCCTTTCGCATCGCAATTGTCAACGACCTCGCCATGGCGCG
>CAMDUB010000034.1 GCA_945878575.1 Phycisphaera mikurensis NBRC 102666
AGGCATCCTGCTGACACGCGTGCAATATGTGAAACGATCCGGCGATAAGACGTTCGCCATCTGCGATGCAGGCATGAACGCTCTCCTGCGACCCAGTCACTACGACGCATTCCACTTCATCTGGCCGACTGACACGTCTGCATCGTTCATACCAACGCGGCGCATGGAGAAGCCAGAGATGACCGGCCTTGTCAATGTTGATGTCGTTGGACCACTGTGCGAAACCGGCGACTACTTGGCACTCGACCGCGCCATGCCGCCCGTAGCGCGCGGCGACTTGCTGGCAATCTTCACCGCGGGTGCGTATGGGATGTCCATGGCGAGCCGCTACAACAGTTCGCCACTTCCAGCAGAGGTATTGGTGGACGGCCTGCAATTCACCACGGTTCGCCGACGTGAGACCTATGAAGATTTAGTGGCACACGAACGTTGAACGACGGACGTCGCTCAGTCCAAGTAGTACTTGCAACTTACTCAAAGGTCATTCAATGCAGCACTTCTATACGCCCATCGTGACACTCGCGGCATCATTGTGGTGCGCCCCGCTTTGCGTATCGGCGTTTGCCGGTGACCCAGTCGCCACCACTCGCCCGCTCACCACGGTGCGCAGCGCCATCACCGCCGATGAGGTTCGGAGCGATGTCACAGCCCTTGCAAGTGATGAAATGGGCGGGCGCTTCTTTCGCAGCCCGTTTGCAGAGAAGGCAGCTGTTTGGATTACTGGAAAGTTCACGTCCATCGGTTTGAAGCCTGGCGTGACCAGTGATTCATTTCGGCAACCGATCGACAAGAATCCGGAGACCGGTCCGAACCTGGTGGCCGTGTTTCCTGGTCCGGCTGCCAATGGAAGCGCGGTAGCGGGCGCAGGTACGGGCTACATCATCGTCAGCGCGCACTACGACCACATGCGCCCCCGTCGCAGTGGTGATGACAAGATCTATAACGGCGCCGATGACAACGCGTCCGGCATTGCAGGCATGTTGGCCGTTGCGCGCGCGATGAAGGCGTGCAGCGCCGCGGGTCAAGGTCCTGCATGTACGGTGATCTTCATTGCTTTCAATGGTGAAGAGGCAGGACTCTTGGGATCCACGGCTTACGCAAAGTCGCCCACGGTGCCACTGGCGGAGATTCGCGGCGTGTTCAATATGGACATGATTAGCCGCGGTCCGGCGCGACAGATCTACATTGATGGTGGTGAAATTGGTGCACCGGTGACCGCAGCGCTGCGCGCGGCCAATGAAGCAATCGGCCTCAAACTGCGAACGGATGAACATCCCGACTGGCTCGATCGCAGCGACCAAGGTCCATTTCTCGCTAAGAAAGTGCCCGCCGTGCTGTTCTCGGTGGAAGACCATGAGGACTATCACCAAGTCACTGATGAAGTAGCGAAGATTGATGCAAGCCTTGCCGCCGAAGTAGCACAGCTGGTGGCGTTGGCGGCGATCGATATGTCGCGGCAAGCGTTCGTTCCGCGGGTCGCGGTGCCGGCACCACCGGTACCACCGGCACCTCACGCGCCGTAACGAACTTACCCAGCGAGCGGGACAAACACGTGCATGACAAAGCACGCGTAGACCCCGGCCAACACGTCATCGAGCAACACGCCCCATCCGCCACCAATGCGCTCAAGCGCCTTGCACGGCGGCGGCTTCAGTACGTCAAAGAATCGAAACAGCAGGAACGCGATACCGACGCCAAGGACTCCAGAGCCTGCCCACGACCATGAGCCCGCCTCTGCCATGGAGCGCAGCGGCAAGTGCAGACCGAGCAGAGCGATCGACATTCCGGCAATTTCATCAAGCACAATGCATGATGGGTCCTTGATACCCAGCATCTCCTCCGCGGCTGCGGTCCAACGCACACAGCCGAGTGCCGCCCAGACCAGAAGCGCCACCAGCACGGCATCGATCACCCAGCCAAGGTCGGCTGGCAAGAGCACCACCAATCCGAGTACCGCGATGCATGGCGGCAACGAACCCCACGTTCCCGAAGCAAACGGCGCGAACCCCAATCCGCCCACGGTCAATGAGAACCGCGGAAACCAGGGCATTCCTGCAAGGCGCTCCCGCGCTACCGCTGGGTCCATCTTTGGTTCACCGAGAGAACGCTTCGCCGTGTTCATGCTGCGTTCATCGGCGCGTTCAGCGCGCGTCCTTCGAAATCGACCGCAGCAACGCGATGCCGCGAATGGAGTACGGCACAGCGCTCCATACGGTGATCGCCGTCATGGTCCACACCGAAAGCATCTGCGCCATGCGATAGTTTGGACTTGCCAAACAGCCCGGATTCACAGCAATGAAGAGCGCGGTCGGAATGGCAGCACTCTGCGCAAACATCTTGACCTTGCCAGACCAGTCCGCTGCAAACGCAATGCCGCGCGCTTCAAGCACGCCGCGCAAACTGGTCACCAGCAATTCACGCGCAAGCACTGCAACCACCATCCAACTTGCCACGCCCGTTGCGCAATTGATAGCGCCCGGTTCCGGTTCAATGCCGAAGGCCCGACTCCACTCTGGCTCCGCAAATTTGGGGCTTGCCAGATACACAAACGCGCCGAGCACCAGCACCTTGTCAACAAACGGATCCATCACCCGGCCAAAGTCCGTCACCACGCCCCATTTGCGGGCGAGATACCCGTCAAGAATGTCACTGAGTGCTGCGGCGATAAAGAGAATGAACGCCGCGTTTCCCCACCACTGCCGGCCCTCAGCTGATGTTGGCGAAAGTGCGAGGGCAATGATGGCAAAGAATCCTGCCGCCATCACCAGGCGAACCACGGTGATCAGATTGGGCAGGATGCGGCGCACCTCATCAGACATGACGCGAGGGTAGCGGAGGAGCGTGGGCGGTGATGCGGACGACACGGCCCACCCCCTGCGCCCGGGGTAAGGGCAATCCCTTGGCCCCAGTTCCCCCTTTTCCCCGCTTATCCCGGTTGCGAACCGCCGCGTCCCCTTCTATTATCCGCCCTCCCCGCCCGGATTCCCGTGCGGGCTGCCCGGAGATTGAGGCCACCATCCATGAACGCGAACCTCTTCTACGCCGCCGCCGCCCTGGGTGCCGTCGTCCTGTATCTGATGATGGAGCCGCGCCCCGCGGCATTCCGAGCCGCCCTGACCGTCTGCGGACTTGCCGCGGTCGCGCTGATCATCAGCGCCGTCGCACGCAACGCGCCGGTGCCCGAAGCTGCTGGAACAGACCCATCATTCTGGGTGCATGTCATGGTGGCGTTGGTTGCCGTCGCTGGCGCAGCACGCATGGTGACGCATCCGCGCCCGGTCTACGCAGCACTGTATTTCGTACTAGTGATCTTGGCAGTGTCCGTGAATTTCTTGCTATTACAGGCTGAATTCATGGCATTTGCGCTACTCATTGTCTACGCAGGCGCCATCCTTATCACCTACCTGTTTGTACTCATGCTTGCGCAGCAGTCCGGCGATCAGTCCATGCGTGGCGAAGAATCAGCGTGGTACGACCGCACCCCGCGCGAACCGATCGCCGCACTGATCTTGGCGTTCATCATGCTCTCTGCTACAGGCGACGCGCTGTTTCGACGCGACAACTCGGTGCCATGGCTTGCCTCGCCTGCCGTCGTCGCGCGCGCCAATATCCGCGCCTGGGAGCGCATGGAAGACATGCCGGAACTCCTCCTGCGCGAGTCTGCTGCGATCGCTGAAACAGCGGGCATTTCTGACATCGCCAAACTGGAGCGCGGCGCTGACGGGCGCCTCATTTCCGTGGATCCTTCCGGAACCACCGCAAGCCTCACGCTTCTCAGCACGAACGGCGATCGCCACCCCATCACCCTTGATGGCACCGCCGCACCAGCCAACTCCACTGCACTCGGCCACGCGTTGGTGGCGCAGTTCCCAGTCAGCCTGGAACTCGCCGGCGTGATTCTCCTCATGGCACTGTTCGGCGCCGTTGTCTTGGCGCGCCGGCAGATGGCCATGGCGGAAGACGAACGCCGTGCAGCCGCCGGACTTCCCCGCATTGATGACGGCGGCTCCCTCAGCCGCGGAGGTGCAGCATGATCACTCTCGCTTCGATGGGTTCCGTGGCACCCATGACCCCCGCCATGCCTGCCAACATCCAAGTGACGTTGGCGTTGGCCATCATCCTCTTTGCGATCGGCCTGGTGGGATTCCTCACTCGTCGAAACATGATCCTGATGTTCTTGTCCACCGAACTGATGTTCCAAGCGGCGGCGCTTGCCTTCGTTGCATTCGGTCGCATGTGGATGGATCTCTCTGGACAGTTGATGGTGATCTTCATCCTCACCGTCGCCGCCGCCGAGGCTGCACTTGCGCTCGGCCTGGTGGTGCTCCTGTATCGCCGCAAAGAAACCCTGAGCAGCGAAGCATGGGCAGAACTCAAGGAATGAGCACCGTCGCGATCATTGCGCTCGCATCCGCTTTCGTCACTCACGCCACGGCACACACACCAACGGCTTCCATGGAACCAGCACTTCTCACCACCCTCGCGCTTGCCCTCGGCGACGGCGCACAAGCAGTCGCCGACGGTCACGTCGCCGACGCTGCGCACGCCGTCCACGCAACCAGCGGTTACGCCGATGTCGGCCCGCTCCACTTCGTCAAGGCCGTCGCCAACACTGACTTTGCGTGGCTCAAGTGGATGCTTCTTGCACCACTCGTTTCCGTGATTCTGTGTGGCGCCATGGCCATGTTCAAGGTGAAAGGTCGCCTGCCAGCGCTGTTCACGGTCGCTACGTTCGGACTATCAACCGCGATGGCGATCGCGCTGTACTTCCAGTTTGGACCAACACTCTTCGCAACGCACGCGCCGCTGACGGTGCCGTTCATGGACTGGCTCTCGCTGACCTGGGGCCCAGGTCCGTTCCAGTCGTTCACTGCCAACCTCGGCTTCTACATCGACGGCATCAGCATGTTGTGGATGCTGTTCGTCACCGTGCTTGCCACGCTCATTGCGCTGTACGCCAGTGAATACATGGAGTCGGACCTCAAGGCCGGCTACGCGCGCTTCTTCTTTGCAGTCAGCCTGTTTGTGACAAGCATGCTCATCCTGGTGATGAGCGACAACCTGGTCGGCCTGTACCTCGGTTGGGAAGGCGTCGGCCTGTGCTCGTACATGCTGATCGGTTACTACGCCACGCAGCCCGGCGCCACCGCCGCTGCCAAGAAGGCGTTCATCATGAACCGCATCGGTGACCTTGGCCTGGCATTGGCCATCTTCCTGATCTGGACCAACTACGGAACTGTGCAGTACGACAGTCTGTTCCAGGCGATTGCCGGCTCCACTTCCGAAGCCGTGCAAGGCGGTTGGTCAAAGGCCGCGATCCCGTTCCTCTTGCTCTTGGCCGTGTGCGGTAAGAGCGCCCAGGGACCACTCTTCACGTGGCTCCCGGACGCCATGTGGGGACCAACGCCGGTGTCCGCCCTGATTCACGCAGCCACCATGGTGACCGCGGGCATCTACTTGCTCGCGCGCATGGCGCCTTTCTACACCGTGCAAGCCATCGGGCCAGAGTGGGCCGAGACCGCACTGCTGACCGTCGGCTGGATCGGCTGCTTCACCGCGTTCATCGGCGCAACCATTGCATGCGGGCAGTTCGATTACAAGCGCGTGTTTGCCTACTCAACCATCAGTTCGCTTGGATACATGGTGATGGGGCTTGGAGTCGGCACTGCATTCGGCGGCGTGTACTACGTGTTCACGCACGCGTGGTTCAAGGCGCTCTTGTTCCTGACCGCCGGCGCAGTGATGCACGGCATGGCTGGCCAAGTTGACTTCCGAAAGTTGGGCGGACTGCTCCGGGTGCCCGGCTTCCGACTCACCATGATCTGCATGTTGCTCGGCTGCCTCTGGCTTGCCACCGCGCCATTCAGTGCGGCCGCCGAGTCGAAGGACATCATCCTGCTGACGGCGCTCACCAGCAATGTGCAGCAGGTGCAGTGGATGGGCTGGATTGGCGTACTCACCGCAGGAATCACCGCGTATTACGCGTTCCGCGTGTGGTTCCGATTGGCACTTGGTCCAGTGAAGATTGAACCGGGTGCAGATCAGCACGCTGATCATGGTCACGATGACCATGCTGGTCATGCCGATCACGCACACAGCGGTGCCGACGCGCACGCCGGACACGGTGCCGCACACGGCGGCGGCTTCCATCCGCACGCTCCAGGCTTCCGCATCTCGCTGGTCCTCACGCTGCTCGCCATCGGCTCGGTCTTGGCAGGACTTCCCAGTTACCTGGCACACTCCCAAGGCTTCAACTGGATTCAACGCTTCGTGCAGAACTCCAGCGCTTGGATGCGCGCCGGCAACAGTGAGGAACACGGACAGATCCTCGGCCGCGACGCGCACAGCACACTGTTCGTCATCGCCACCAGCGTGGTGGTTGCCGGCTTCCTGCTCGCGTGGATCTTGCACGCTAAGAACCGCGCACTCGGGGATCGGCTGCGGGCATCCATGCTGAATACCACCGGCCTCAAGTGGATTCCGCTCGGCAGCGAACACGGCTGGTACGTGGATCAGTTCTACAACGCGATCATCGGCGTCCCCGCGTGGCTGGGCGCACAGCTCTTGGCCTTTACTGATCGATTCGTCATCGACGGCGTGATCGTTGCCGCCATCGGTCGATTCCCAGGCTTTGTTGCTCGGGTGTTCCAGCCGCTCTACACCGGTACGGTGCAGAGTTACGCGCTCACCATGGCGGGCGGAATCGGACTCATCGTTGCATGGGTTGTTTGGGTCTGGCTCTCGGGAGGTGCCTCGTGACACTCGCCGTCCTTCTGATCGTCCTGCCGCTCATTGGCGCCGTCCTCTGCCTCGGCGTGAGCGAACGCGCCGCCAAGACAGTCGGCCTCATCGCCAGCCTGGTGGTCTTGGCAGCAGCAACGCTGCTTGCATTCGAATTCCCTGCGTGGACTACCGGCGCCTTCTGGCCAAACGAAGAGGGTTGGAAACTCTTCACGGCCTTCGGTGTTGAATTCCGTCTCGGCACTGACGCCGTCGGCATGCTCCTCATCATCCTGACCGCGGTATTGATTCCGTGCAGCATGCTGGTGAGTTTCTCCGCCATTACCCAGCGACAGCGCGGCTTCTACGCGCAGTTCTTGTTCATGGAATCGGCCGTCATGCTCGCCTTCTTGGCGCGCGATGTGATCCTCTTCTATATTGGTTACGAATTCACGCTGGTTCCGTTGTTCCTCATTGTTGCCATCTGGGGCGGACAAGACCGGCGCCCGGCAGCAATCAAGTTGTGGGTCTACAGCTTTGTTGGATCGGTGATCTCGCTGGTTGGATTCATCTATCTGGCGGCTGGTCACGCCACCGACACCGGCACTCCCATTAACTTCAGCGTGCAGACCTTGGTGGAATACGGCCAGACGCTGCCCGCAAGCACGCAATGGTGGGTGTTCCTTGCCATCATGGGTGGATTTGCGGTGAAGGTGCCGTTCGTACCGGTGCATTCCTGGCTTCCATTGGCGCACGGCGAGGCTCCCACGGCTGGATCCGTGGTGCTTGCTGGCGTTGTCATCAAGATCGGTCAGTACGGCGCGCTGCGCTTTGCGTTCCCGATGGCACCCGAAGGCGCATTGGCGCTCGCACCCTTCTTTGCCGCGCTCGCCTTGATCGGCATCCTGGGCATGAGCTTGGTGTGCTGGGTGCAGAACGACGTGAAGCGATTGGTTGCGTACAGCTCCATCGCGCACATGGGTCTAGCGCTGCTTGCCATGTTTGCCTTCAACGTGGTGGGCATGGAAGGCGGAATCTTGTACATGGTCAACCACGGTCTCTCCACGGCCGGCATGTTTATGTGCATCGGCATCATGTATGAGCGCTACCACACCAAGGACATGGAAGTGGTGGGCGGACTCATGCAACGCATGCCGGTCTGGAGCGTGTTCATGGTGTTCTTTGCCATGGCGTCGCTCGCCCTGCCGGGGCTCAATGGATTCGTCAGTGAGTTCCTGTGCTTAATGGGTATCTACACCGCTGATGCGGGCATGAAGACCGGGTTCCCAGGAATCCTTGGTCCAACCTACGCATTCTTGGCTGCACTCGCCTTGATTCTGGGCGCGCTCTACGTGTTGCGCATGCTGCAGAAGTTTGTGTTTGGACCGCTCCGCGAGCCAAGTCACGGGCACGGTGGTCATGATTCGCACGGCGCCCACGGTCACGGCAATCACGCCGCGCACACCATTCAGGACGTGAACTTCCGCGAGATCTTGGCCATGGCTCCACTCGCCATCGCCTGCATCGTGATCGGCATATGGCCGAATCCCATCTTGAATGTCATCGAACCGTGCGCTGCCAACGCGGTTGCCCCTTACGTCAAGCTCATCGAGCGCGACCTTGCCAATCCCCCACGCGCCACCGCGGATGACAGCGCCACCAAGGCCGCTGCCGCGCCTGCCGCCGACAAGGGAGCCATCCAGTGAACACCATGACCCCCGCCATTCTGGCCGCATCTACCAATCTTGGCCCAAAGTTCATGCTGATCGCACCGGAGGCGGTGCTCTTTGCGGGCGCTGTTCTGTGCGCTGTCATGGGACTGTCACATGCCCGCGCTTTCCGCGCCATGGTTCCGTGGATTGCAGTGGTGGCATTGATTGCAACGTTCGTCACCATGCTGAAGATGTGGACCCCCGAAGCCGCCACGGCCGCGCAGTTACCGATGCCCATGCTCGGCAAGTACATCATCGCGCTGTTGTGTGTGGTGGGCGTTGGTCACGTGCTTGCTTCAATCGGTAGCGTTGACCGCGCAGTGGAGCGTCAAGTTGCCTCCGGCACCGGCGCGTTCGACCCCGTGCGCGTCATCCAAGGTGAGTTCTACGCATTCATCTTGCTGTCCCTGTGCGGCGGCATGTTGCTCTGCCACGCCACTGACTTGGTCTGGCTGTTCCTGGCATTTGAACTGTGCTCACTGCCCACGTACGTCTTGGTCGCCATCGGCCGCGGTGCAGACCGCAGTATGGAAGCGGCCATCAAGTACTTCTTCTTGGGCGCGATGAGTACTGCCACCCTGCTACTCGGCTTTGCGTTCCTCTATGGAGCCACCGGCACCCTTGAACTCAGCGCCATGCGTGAGTCCTTCCAAATGCAGGCGCAAACTGGCGGCATTGGCAGCGTGGCGATCGTTGGCATGCTGCTTGCCGTGATTGGCATCTGCTTCAAGCTCGCCGCCGTCCCGATGCACTTCTACGCACCGGATGTCTATGAAGGCGCCTCGAGCCCGGTGGCTGCGTTCATCAGTTTCGTGCCGAAAGTGCAAGGGTTTGTCACGCTCATCGTCCTGCTTGGTACGGTCGGTTGGAGCGCCAATGGCGACAGCAGCATTCCGCCGGTCATCGCTGCGGTGCTGTGGATGATTGCGGTCCTCACCATGACGCTCGGCAACATCGGTGCGCTCTTGCAGCGCTCGGCCAAGCGCATGCTGGCGTACAGCTCGATCGCCAATTCCGGCTACATGCTGGTTGGCATTCTGGCGGGACCAACCATCGGTATTGATGCCACGCTTCTCTATCTCTTGACTTACGGCGTGGCTAATCTGGCGACCTTCGGCTCGTTGGCTGCCATCGAACGCAATGGGCATGAGGTGGATTCCATTGATGACTTGGCTGGTCTGCGTGTGCGTGCGCCGATGGTCGCCGCCGCCCTTGCTATTGGCGCCCTGAGCCTCACCGGCATACCACCCCTACTTGGGTTCTGGGGAAAGCTTGACCTCTTTGTGTCCAGCGCCGAAAGTCACCAGCGCACCTTGCTGGTGATCATGGCGCTCAACAGCGGTGTGGCTGCGTTCTACTACCTGCGCTTGGTGGCGATGCCGTTCGTACAAGAGCCAACGCCACGAACGCAAGGCGTCTCGCCGGTTCCGTCGGTGTGGCCACGGCTCAGCGCGCTGATCTTTGCGGCTGGTTGCATTGCGCTTCCATTCTTTGCCAATCAACTGAAGGGCGAGGCCGCAGCCGCGGCGCGCACGGACCTTGACAAGCAGGCGACCGTGGCACAATCGGTCGAGAAGTAAGTAACGCCTTCAGCACCCCTAGGATCGGCACATCTCGGTGTTCTGTTCCTGTGCTGGTTGTGCGTAAATGACGTGGATCTCTGCACGAATCGCCCCCATGCCGTCGGGTGTAATTTTCGCTATCATCTCCCCTCCTCCTGCAGCAATGCAGACGGATACGCGACCGTAGCTCAATTGGATAGAGCATCGGTCTACGAAACCGAAGGTTGGAGGTTCGAGCCCTCCCGGTCGCGCTTGAAACGCCCTTGGCATAACGCCAGGGGCGTTTCTCATTTGACGGTCATCGGTTCGAATCGCACAGCGTGCCTCGCGCGCGAGGCGCAATGCGGCCATCCCATAGATCATCAAGAGCACAGCAGGCCGGCCGGCAACTGACCAATATGCGAATTACCCACATGCATTGAAAGTATCGGTGTTCCTCCAAAGTAAACCGCCTACTGTTCCTTACTCGTTCGACATGATGTGAATCAAACGCGTTTAATGATCGTTCTACAAGAGGAGTACTCACACGTCATGGCGCTCATTCACAAACCAGGAACAACTTGGAACGAGGTTTATCAGCGGGCGCGCATAGCGGCTCCGGAGGCATTTGATGCTCACCGAATTGCAAATCTGATCGGTGGAGAGTGGACCTTTGTTGGCGAAACGAAGCCCCATCCTCTTGCTATTGACGGAAGCTTCATACCAGGACCGCCGCGCATCAGTCGCGAGATCGCGATCACCGCGGTGGAGCAGGCGGCGCGGCAAGACGCTGAATGGTCAAAGGTTCCCCTTGAGGTCAGGAAAGAACGAGTGCAGCAAGCACTCGTACTGTTGCGTGAGCATCGCGAAATCATCGCCCTCTTGTTGATGTGGGAAATTGGCAAGCCTTGGCGCCTTGCTTGCGCAGACTTCGATCGCTGCGTTGATGGCATTGATTGGTATCTGGCCAACATTGACAGGCAGATGCAGGGGCGCACTCCCCTGCATGGGCCTGTTTCAAACATTGCTTCTTGGAACTACCCGCTCAGCGTGCTGGTGCACGCTGAATTGGCGCAGTTGTTGGCGGGCAATGCCGTCATGGCAAAGACCCCATCACAAGGCGGATTCCATGCCCTGACACTTTCGCACGCTTTGATGGCACGCGCTGGTCTGCCGGTGACTCTTCTTTCCGGAGTCGGCGGCGACCTCAGTGACGCGCTCATTTCTTCGCCACAACTTGGCGCTCTTGCCTTTGTCGGTGGTCGTTCAAACGGTCGTAAAGCGGCCAGCACCTTAGCTGACCTTCGCCGCAGACACATTCTTGAGCAGGAGGGTCTCAACACTTGGGGCATCTGGAACTTTTCGCAATGGCCACTACTTGCGGGTCATCTGAAGAAGGGCTTTGAGTATGCCAAGCAACGATGCACCGCGTATCCGCGCTATGTTGTGCAGCGTCGGTTGTTGCCTGATTTTCTTGCTACGTATAACAGCGTCATTGGGTCGCTTCAATTTGGTAACCCATTCGCGGTGGAATCGGCCACGGACCCGCTGCCCAATTTGGACTTTGGTCCGGTGATTTCGCAGTCGAAGGCCAACGACCTCCGTGCCCGTTACGACGAGGCGATCAGCGCCGGCGGTATTCCCCTGATCCACGGCGATCTGCGCACCGGCCGGTTCATCGACGGTCAGGATCAATCGGCGTACGTTGCGCCGGCGTGCGTACTGAATCCTCCAACTTCATGGGGATTTCACCACAGTGAGCCGTTTGGACCAATCGACTCGATTGTGATCGTGGACACCGAATCAGAGCTGCTTTCCGCAATGAATGTTTCAAACGGCGCGTTGGTCGCTTCGATTGCCACTGATGACCCGGCGTTTGCCGAGCGGCTTCGACCCGATGTGCAGTCCTTCAAGTTTGGCGTGAACACACCGCGCAGTCGTGGCGACCGCGAGGAGGTGTTTGGTGGACGAGGCGCCTCATGGCGTGGCGCGTTTGTTGGTGGCGATTTGCTCATCCATGCTTTCACCGATGGCGAACATTCGCTCTACGGAAACTTCCCGAACGGATCGTTGTATCCACCCAACGCCTGAATATCTCCCGCATGCACTACCAGTCAACTTCCCAACACAGCGGCAGACGACCCCGTGCTTGCCATGGAGCTATTGAGCAGCGCACGGAGATTCCCTGATGCACCAGCAACTCATCGCATCTATTTTCGCCGTGGCGCTCGTTTCACTTGCAGCGTCCACCATTGCCCTGTTCACCCGACCACGCGAGGCGTACCGCGGCTTCTGGCTCATGCTCGGTTTGTGGGGCGTTCTTGATGGAGCGATTGTGTGGCCATCGCTGTTGCAAGAGCCAATGGCGCTGGCCGACCTGCGCATTGTGCTTGGCATCAATCTGCTTCTGCAATGCCTTTACTTACCCACTGGGATAATCATGGCCACGCGTGCCAAACCACTGGTGAAGGGATTTGGCTTTGGCATATTGGTGTCAGCGATACCGCTTGGCATCATTGACGCCATCTTTTATTTGCGCGCCAGCGCACAATAGAAGACATCAATGCAGCCGGTGGGTACCTTAAAAAGAAGAGTGCACGGGTTGAACCCGTGCACTCTTGAATGCAAGTCACTTGCAAGCGAGCTACATCAGCTGCGTCGACGGCGAGTCAGCAATCCGCACATGCCTACGAGGGAAAGCATGCCAGGCGCCGGAACCTGATAGATGAACCCACGGATCTCTCCGCCTGGATATGTGGTGGAGTGGAGATTCAGGTAAGCCCTGCCATTACTCATTGCAGCCAACAGGTCGGTTGCGGCCGATGCCGCGGTGCCACCATGCGCCGCGAGATATGCAGAACCATAAGTTGCTGTGGACAACATATTAATCGTTGAGGTGTAAGAACCAGACTGGAGCCCAGTTGTCCAACTAGTGAGCCCGGAAGCAACTCCCGCTGTTCCAGTTCCAGCGACTGCAGTGTCCGCGTGGATATGAGCAACAGTGGTGGTGCCCACGAGACCACTGAAGCTGACTGACATAGTTAACAAGTTGGTGACCGTGTCGTAATCAAACGTTGCACTACCGGTTGCGGGAGACGAGTTTGGCGGCGATTCGGCGGGACCACTCAAAGTCGCTGAATATTGAACTATTGCGCCTTGTGCGGCAGATGCAGTCAATGTAACTACCGCCACGGTGGCGAGATTCATAAGGGTCTTCATTTCAAATTTCCTGTCTTTCTGGATAAAGAACTGAGAAGTAGAGATCTCAAACGTAGAGATTTCTTACTTTACGCAGATGTAACTCCTGCGAGGGCAAGACTTACCCGCAACCAGTCAATTTCAAGCAACACGGTGTCATTTTTTGCAAATTTGCCATCTGCACTCTCACAATTGCCCCAAAACCAACACTTTGTGCTCTTGGATTTTAGATATCGCGGAAAAAATTGAAAGTAGCCGCTCGCAGCGCGACACAAACAAAAAGGCGAAGAACACCATGCGCATCTCGAGACCAGCGATTACTTACTCAAACTCCACGACAGCCGGACTTCGGCACCCGTGGTCGCTTCGTCGTTGATCGCTTTCGAAAGCGTTGCCGCCGATCCCACGTGGAGCCCAGACAATTCGACCACCTCCGCGCTCAGGCGATCCGCTTTGGTGCCTGATGACCAGACGGCATGCAGCCGAAGCGAGGCGGTCGCGGGATCGGCACCTTGCCCTGGCTCGATCGTGCCGAGCAGGATCATCTGCTGATCAATCAGCTCAAAGGTCGCCCAACGCGGAGCCTGTGCAGCATCGTCCCAGCCCATCGGAACTCGCACCACGGCGCGGTCGACGAGGCCAGTGGCGCAGACGCATGCGGGCCACATCATTTCACGCACGCGATCACCGTTCGATTCTGCCGGAGCACCCTTCGCAAGCGCTGTAGTCAGCGCGCGGCGTACTGCCTCGGTGAAGCCTGTGAGGTTCGCGCTGCTCGGCATGTCAATGGGCGCGGCAATCTGGCATGCACGCTTGCCGGCGGTTTCCAATTCCCACATGCTGCGAATCCGTCCCAATTCCTGCCAGCAGGTGGCGGTGGCGGGGATTGCCTTTGGGCCGCGCACAAATTGCGGCGTGCCGCCAGCGTCAAGTTCGGCGCGAGTCACTGCGATCACGCCCGTCTCGCCGCTGATCACCACCGCGGCTCCATCAAGGTCGTCGGCGAAGCCGAAACCCAAACTCGGCGCGACGAATCCACGAAGGAACATGGGTAGCAGCACGCGTGGCCCAAGCCCAAGTTCCGGGGCCACCACTGCGGACGCATGCGGCGCCGCGTCCGTCGCGTGCCGCGCCGCGTCCGACCCCGCTCCGATGCGTGCAAACACGTCCGCGCCCGCCGTGATCGATCCATGGCTCCCGATCACCCTGCACTGTTGCTTGAACTCCGCGATACCAACTTCAATGCGCGCGACGCGAGGATGTCACACAGGTCCGCCACGGCGAGACGCAGCATGGTCACTGATAGCGGGTTGTCGCGACCAGCCTTGTTGACGCGTTCCAGGCTCGCAAGTGCCTTGCGGCGAGCGAAGGGATACGCCTCGTCGATCTCGGGGAAGCAGCGCGCAAGCGTGCGACCGTCGCCGAGCGTGCGAGCAGCGTCCCAGATGATCGACGCGTAGGGCTCGGAGAACGGGCCGCGCGCATCGCGACGCGACGCAAGCGAGTCCGCGGTGTTCTGTTGCAAGGGCTCGGGCAACTGTTCGGCATACATCAGCCAGAGATCGAAGCGCCAAGGCTGCGGTACATCAGCCAGCGCGTCCGAGGAGAGTCGGCGCCAGTGCCGTTCCAAGACCGCCGCAGTCAACGGGGCCCCGAGCGCAACGTCAAGTCCGGTGAGACTGATCGCAACCGCAACCCAACGATCGTTGTCACCGAGTGGATTGCGGTCGAACGACTCGAGTCGGTCAAGTGCTTGATCAAGCGCGACCGCCATACCCGCGTCGTCGCGTGCCGCAAGGCCTGTGCTGTATCGATCCCACAGCGCGCTCAACGACGCGCCTGCGAGGAGCCCCGGACGCGCGCGCCGCGACGCTGAGTCCGCCTCGCGTTCCATGGCCGCTGCGATCTCGTGCAGACTGTGCCTTCGTTCCTCCGTCGTTACCAAACCCGCTACGCAGAGGCGATCAAACGCTGCGGCCATCAGTACCGCAAGGCCTTCGGGAGTCGCATGAAGCCCGTCGCGTTGCACAAGCCGCAGCGCGTCGCCCGGGCCGTACGCGAAGCCCGCAACTTCGATCGGGGCGCCACGGTTCACCGCATCCGCGAGCGCGGATACCGCCAGCACGAACCGATTCGGCCGAGCACTCGCCCACGCCGCGAGGCGTTCGTTCGCTTGCGCGCGGACGGCTGCGCCGGGATCGTGTTCCGTGCGAAGCAGCCCTCCGACGGCGCGCCGCATTTCTGGAACATCGCCGATCACGATCGGGCAGGAGAACGCATCAAGGTCGGCGAGCGCTGCATCGACGCTTGCAAGTCGGCGCGCGGCGCGTTCTTCAGCGGGTAACTCGAGCGAGATGGCCTGATGCACGGGCCAGAACAGCCAGTCCACCGCAATGACGACGGATGGACGCCACGCGGCAGCCGCCTTCGCCTGATCACGGAGCGCCATGTCGGAATCGAGGAAGACACCACCGTTGCCAAGGCCAAGCGGGGTCTCATGCGGCGCCGTGACGACGGCGCTGAACGCAACCGCTGCATCGACGGCGAGGGGCGGGGTTGCGCCCGTTGAGCGCTCGCCGCGCACCGGTTGGTCGGTCGGGACCGAGTCAAAAGGAACGCCGGGTGAAACCGCTGCGCCTGCCCCCGCGGTGACGCTCGCGCCAAGAAGCGCGGGGCGACCAAGGACCGGGTGCGAGCAGCCGACCATCACGAGGACAGACATCGCGCTGACTGCTGCGATCACGCGCCCTCGCCAAGGAGTGCAGCGTGAATGATGGCGGATCGTCATCGGACCCAACGCTCAAAGAGCCACGTTGTAAACGGTGGCACCGATGCCAGCAGTGCAAGCGCTGTCACCGCCAAGCTCCAGCGTGCCTCGCGCGCGAGGCGCAGTGCGGCAATGCAATAGATCACAAAGAGCACACCGTGGACTGGGCCCATGACCTGTACGCCGATCGGGTTGTTCATCGCCCCGTACTTGCAGTACATGCCAACCAAGAGACCAGCCCAGGACAATGCTTCCAACAGCGCGGCAATTCGAAACTGCGTGCGAATACTGGTCATCAATGAGGCTCCTGTAAATCGATCGCTGCCGCCGCACTCTCACGCTGCCAAGCCGCTACCACCAGCGGAACAAGCGTCACACCGAGTAACGCCGCGCGCACACCATTCAGCCAGCCGAACTGAAACCCGAGCGCATCAACGAACGCTGGCTCCATCGGCACGAGTATCACTACTGCACCGAGTAGCCCGATGAATGCCACTGGACGCGCATCGGTAGTGCCATGACCCGCCGACCCCACCGGCCCCACCAGCCTGCCGGCGATCACCGCTGCTACGGTCGCCAGCGCAAGGGTAACCACTGGGACGACAAAGAGGAATGACGCCGCCGGCACCAGCACCGCCGCCGTCCCCGCCAACGCCCACCAGGGAACCCACGCTCCCAGCAGCGCACTCCACGGGTCGATGCGTCGTCGCGCTAACCACGCGCCCGCGCCGATCGCCACGGCCATCGATGCCACCAAGAGCAACGCGTTCAACACCTGTAATCGCAGTCCGGCGGTCGCCATGGTCAGCCCCGCCGACTGCGCGGCCAATTGGAAACTCCAACCAATGGCAGCCACCACGCAGGTTTGCACGAACACCGCCAGCAACACCAGTGCCGCACCTCGGCCCGGCGCGCGCGCACGTTGCACGGCTCCCGGCTCGGAACGCCGCATCGCGGTGGAACGCACTGCATTCCATGCCGCCACCACCGCCACCGTCAGCGCGCTGGCGATCACCATCACTAACGTCCACTGCTCCGGCCATCGCACGATGAACTGACCAAGCACATCACCAAAGACTGCTCGTGCCGTGGGGATCTCACCCGCTGGCAATCGCTGATCAAGCGCGCGCACCAATGCAAGCCCGGTGCGCCCCATGTGGTCGCGCGAATACTTCGACTGACGCTCCACCGTATCGAGCGGTGTGTGGTACGCGGCAACATCACCAATGAATGCGATGTTGAATCCAGTCATGCCCGCTTTCAAGAACACCGTGAAGTCCGTGCCGTTTGGCATGGCACCGTAGACAACACCCATGAGTGAATTGGTGCGCGGCGCATTCACACGCTCCGCCATCAAGTCCGCAAGCCACGCTGTCTGCGGACCCGTCTCAAAGATGAATGCCGGCCCCGCTGCTCCGCGCGCGTCCATATTCACGACCGCCCGAAGCGAAGCAGTCAGTGGTGATTGCGTCATGTTCGCGGCGAACGCCTGCGCGCCCAAGAGGCCGCGCTCTTCACCGTCAGTCAGCAAGATCAGCACACCATGTTGCGGCGGGTCCACGAGCAGTGCGCGCGCGATACCCAGCGCAGCCGCTACACCGGCGCCGTCGTCCGACGCACCGGGCGCGCCGGGGGCGCTGTCGGTGTGAGCAACCACCAGAACCTGCGCCGGCCTGGCCGTTCGACCCGGCACCCGCACTAGAAGATTTTCCAGGTCCACGCCCCCTGCCCGGCGCTCAATGCGCATGGGCTGCCGATCCACGGAAAAGCCCGCAGTAGTAAACAGCTCAACCAGCCGATCCCGACCCGCGGCGGCCTCCGGCGTACCCGCCACGCGAGGCTCTCCGGGGCCCATAAACGCCTGTAAATCCTCGGCTGCACGCTCAGAATCAAACTCAGAATCCGACTTGGAATCTAAAACTCCCCGGCTCGGCAGACCCGGCCAGCACTGCATGCCCCAGCCCAGAATGCTGCAGAGAAACACGGCAACAATCCCCGCAACCATCCAGCGATGGTCCGTCTGAACACGAAAATAACGTCCGAGTAACCGCATGTTTAGTGAACCATCCAATTGATGTGTGCGTTTTTGCACTGTCGAGTTAGACTCGTTGTCAGCCTCGCTCTGTACACGGCAGGCACTCGACGTCAGTTATTAGAAGCCATACCAGGAGATTATCACGATGCGATTCATCACGATGATGGGCACCGCCGCCCTCAGCATGACGGCTGCCACCCTTGCTCAATCAACAACGATTAACGAGATTCGCACTGGAGCTGGTAACGCTGAATACATCGAACTCAAGGGTACTCCCGGCGCTTCGTTGGCCGGACTCACCATCGTCGTTCTCGGCGACGGCACCTCGACGGGCGCAGTCATCACTCGGACCGGCGTGGTCGAGTGGCTCTACCGCTTTGCAGCGACTGATGTGATTGGATCGAACGGCTACTTGCTTCTTCACAACTCTGGAGCGAATCCAAATTACGCGACGAACGCCGTGCCTCCCGTTCCAGGTCCAGATCCAGCCACCGGCGCATTCCCGTTCGCCATCGACCCAGCTGCAACGAATCTCCCGTGGGGCTACCAGACTCCAACCGGCAGCGCAGGCGACACGCAGCTCGAGTCACCCGACAACATGACGTTCCTGCTGGTCTCTGACTTCACCGGCACCGACACCTTCCAGACGCGCGCACCGAACAGCGGCGCTGGCGGTCAGGATCTTGACACCAACGATGACGGCGTTCTTGACATCACTCCATGGTCCGCCATCTTGGACAGCGTTGCATTCAAGGAAACCAACGGCAACACTCCAGCTGCTGGCCAAGACTGGTGGTACAGCCCCAACACCTGCGGGCCGTACATTTCGCGCACTATCGTCACCGCCACCAGCGGCACGGTGATCGCGGGCTGGGACTACCAGACCACAACGAACACTAATGGTGGAACGGCCGCGGCCGTTGCACCAAACACGCCAAAGTTGTACAAGTCCAACGCTGGTGTGGGAACCATGTATCTCGACGGCACCAACGGTTCGAGCGACTGGGCGCAAGCCACGCAGCTCAACGCGTTCACCGGAACGGGCCTCAACGCCACCGGCACCGCTGCAGGCGGCAACGGTCTTGACCCAGCAACCTCCGCTACGTCATCCATCGCCTTGGTGGGCAGCGCAGCGAATGGTCAGTCAGTGACTTTCAAGTTCTCCATGGCCGCCGTTCAGGGCGTCACCCTGAGTTACGCCACGCGTACCTCGGGAACAGCCACCGGCTTTACAACCCATCAGTGGGCGTACAGCATCAACGGAGCTGATTGGACTGACATCGACGTCATCACCCCCTTCACGACGAGCTTCGCACTGAAGACACTCGCTCCGCTGACGGCGATCGACGGTGCGGCTGATGCTTACCTGAAGTGCACATTTAGCCTCGCCACCACCACCACCAGTAACAACCGCTTGGACAACGTGCTGCTTCTGTCCAATCCAGTGAACTCCGACACCATCGTGACCAGCTACGCCGGCCCAACCATGGGTATCAAGCAAGCAGACGGCACCTGGTTCATCGGTGTTGCTTCCACCACCGTCGGCCAACAGGACACACCGGGATCGCTGAACTACGCAGCACCCACTTACACCTGCGGCGACCCAACTGCTGGCGACTGCGCTGTTGCTCACGGTAACGCCTTCTGTGCTGACGCCTGCTGCTGCGCCTACGTTGGTGGCCTCGATCCCTACTGCGTCACGGTGCGGTGGGACGCCATCTGCGTGACTGCAGCCGCTGGATGCGCTGCCAACTGCTCGGGTGCTCCTTGCCCGGCTGACTTGAACGGCGACACCATCGTCAACGGTGCCGACTTGGGCATCATGCTCGGCGACTGGGGCGGCTCCGAACGCGACCTCAACGGTGATGCCATCGTGAACGGCGCGGACTTGGGTCTCCTCCTGGGCGCTTGGGGCAACTGCCCCTGACCGATGAACGCAGCGAACTGACGCTGCGCTGATTCCAACACTTCCCGCGGGCCTGGCCGAAATGCCGGGCCCGCGGTGTTTTTGCTGCGGCGATCCTCCGCGTGCCCGTCCCGACCTGCGCCAGCACCACCCCACTGCATACCCACATGCCGGCGCATCCCTAAACTCCACGGATGCCGACCGCAGCGTTCGCCCCAGTCTCCGCGCTTGGATCTCGCGTTCATGACGCGATTGGGCGGTTCGGGTTGTTCGTGCGCTTCTCCGGGCAAGCACTCGTCGCCCTGATTCGATCGCCGCGCGCCACGCTGCGCTGGCGAGAATTGGCACCGCTGCTGCTGGAAGTTGGCACTGCATCCATACCCGTGGTGGCACTCACTGGACTGATGGTGGGACTGATCCTTTCCATCGAGGGCTACACGCAGTTTGCGGCGATCGGCGCCGAGCGACGCATGGGTGGCATCATCAATGCGAATGTGGTGAAACAGATTGGCCCAGTGTTGGCTGCCGTGATGGTGGCAGGTCGAGTCGGCGGTGCCATTGCCGCGGAGATCGGCGCGATGCGCATCTCCGAGCAACTTGACGCCATGCGCGCAGCTGGAGCAAATCCGGTGGCGCGGCTGGTTGGACCACGCGTGGTGGCATGCATGGTGATGACGCCGGTTCTTACCGTGTACAGCGACGCCTTGGGCGCGTTCGGCGCGTGGGCAGTATTGACGCAGGTCTACGGCGTACCCAGCACGGAATACTGGCACTACACATCACTGTTCTTGGTGACGCTTGATCCATTGAACGGACTGCTGAAGGCCGCGTGCTTCGGCGGCGCGATCGGGCTGATCTCCTGCTACAAGGGTTTTTCCTGTGCCCCGGGTGCCGCAGGTGTGGGCCGCGCAGCCACCAGCGCGTTTGTGGCGAGTTTCGTAGCGATTGTGGCAATCAACCTGCTGCTGGTGGAATTCATGAACGCGCTGACGGTGTGGATCTACGGCGGCCTGCCGCGCGTGTTGTAAGAGTTGCAATCGAGTGCGATTGGGCACTTCCTAGCGCTCGGCGACGAGCGTGGCGCGTATCGTGTGGGCATGCTCATCGGTGCCGCCATTGCCGCTCTGCTGATTGCGCCGCCAGCGAAGGCGCCAGCCACTACCTCTGCACCGGCAACAGCACCAGCAACTGCACCAACAACGGCACCGCCAACGCCTGCGGCGCCCGCGCCCGCCCCGCAACCCAGCGCGGCCACGTTCACCACCATTTCCGGTCGTCCGCCCGAACTGCCACTCAAGCGCGTCGACCCGCGCATCTGGGAAGCACGGTTCGATGCAAGCCTATGGGCACCCAGCCTGCGCAAGGGAGACACCGTCACCCTGCAACTGAGCAACATCATGGTGTGGTTGCCGGTGGTGTTGCAATCGACATGGAGCCAAGTGGACCCCACCAGCATCAAGACCGAAATCTGGGTGCAAGGCGCCAAGCACAAGGCAGCCGCGGAACGAACATCATTTCGGCAAGGACTGTCACAAGGGATGGCCGCCGTTGGAATTTCGATTCCTGACACGCAGGGCCAGAGCCTCAAGTGGAATGTCACATGGATCGAGCAGTGCTGGGCGTCCATCGTGGATGAGCAAGCAGCGGCACGCATCACTTGGCCCGCGGAGTGGCCCGCCGAAGTGCAAGAGAGTTTGAAGCCGCAGCCGGGGATCGAAAGCGGTCACGAGGACTTCAAGAAGTTTGTTGACAAGGTGACGGGAGGAAACCTACGCAGCGTGACTCCGTGGATTGCTGCCAAGGAATTGGTGCGTGCCACCATGCAGGCCTACACGGCGGTAGATGCGGACGGCATGCGCATTGAGAATGGGTTTCCGCGTGGACTGATTGTGGATGGCGCGTGGGCCTCGATGAAGACCGGCACCGGCAGTTCCCATGATGTGGCAGCCGCCTGCGTGGCCGTGCTGCGCACTGCGGGGATTCCGGCGCGCGTGGTGCTGGGTATGACGGAACTGCAGAGCTCCAGTGGCGGCGCGGCGCGAGCGCGCTTGGTGACCTGGTGCGAGTTCTTCCTACCCGGCGCGGGCTGGGTGCCGTTTAACCCCAACGACCTCCGTGGCGCGATCCGTGGCGGTCTCTCGGTCGAGCGCCCGTGGCCCTCATTTGGCACCTGGGACGAACTGAACGAGTTCCTACCCATCTGTTACGGGTTTACGGCACCGATCCCCGGGGCGAGCAGCATGCCCTACCCGGCTGGCTACGTGTGGACGGCACACGGGACGATCGACATGAGTACGGCGAGCGATACGGTGACGCTGCAGATCCTTGGGCGGGGGCGGCCGAAGTAAC
>CAMDUB010000035.1 GCA_945878575.1 Phycisphaera mikurensis NBRC 102666
CGACGCTGCAGACATGCCAGGTGAAGAACAACATGGCGGTGACGGTGGGCGGTGTATGGGTGCAGGCAGGTACGGCGCGCGCGGGCGGGACGACTTTCTGCGGCAACGGTGTGAACATCAATGGAGCGTGGACGGATCTTGGGGGGAACCAACTCAACGGTCAATGCCCGCCATATTGCCCTGGCGACGCATCCGGCAACGCCGTCGTTGATGGTGCGGACATCGGCTTGACCATCAGTCGCTGGGGGATCTGTGAAGGTGACTCCTGCTACTCCGATTTCAATGGCGACGGCATCGTCAATGGCGCCGACCTTGGTGACGTCCTCTCGAATTGGGGCCGTTGTCCGGGCTGGTGAGTGACGTATCAAATATCGTGTGACCGCTCGGTCCTCCTTCGTAAATTCTTAAATAATCATGCTTCAATTCATCCACATCGTCACCACGACCATCGTGTCCCTTGGCCTTGTGGGAGCTCCGCCTGCACCGGATTGCGCGACGAAGGTCACATTGGCGTCGAGTCAATTTGCTGAGTTGTGCGCTGCGCTCACCGAGGCGCATCGCGTGATCAAGGAGTCCGTGGTCGCGAGCGTTTGCGAAGAGGAATTGCGAACGAAGAAGTCGGAAGAGAAGGGCGGCACCGATTGGCGCTGCCAACCGGAGCTCGATAGCACCATCGATAAGTGCAAGAACCTCAAGCGTGAGCTGACGAAGTTGGTCCAACGAGTCGAGAACAAGTGGTCCGCAGCACAAGGCACCGCGAAGGGCTGCGCTGAAGAGAAGTACCCATGGGATGGGCAACAAGCCGAAGTGGCGAGCGCGGTGAAGGCACTCAAGCCCGTGTTCAATGACGTCAATTCATCGAGAACTGCGTCAAAAAACAAGCTGGCAAAGTTGTGGTCGAATGTTCAGGACTATGCGGGGAAGCTCCCCAAATGCCTGCCTGCCGTTAAGGCGATTGATTTGATGCCAGCGACGGTCAACGTGCCGTGCATTCCGAAGACCGTGACGATCCACAGTTGATGGCTCTCGGATTGGGATCCCCGCATCCGTCCCGCATTTCTGCTCGACTATCGCCATGACCTCGCCGACCGAGCCTGCGCGCGCCCTCGCTTCCGCTCCGACTAACGCCGCTGCGCTTGCCGTGCCCGCCACTCCCGCCCACCGCCGGGGCTACCAGCACCTACCCGCGCGTCGGCACTGGAGCATTCAGCCACCGATGATCGGTGCGATTGCTGATGTGATCGCCATCGTCCTGTACTCGGTGTGGATTCTCGCTGAACACCCAGAAGAGAAATGGCGGCTCGTCTATCGACTTGGTCGCCTCTTAACACTCAACGAAGATCCGCTTGGTGCGGTAGCGGGCTCCGTCGCAAAGTTCACGGATTGGATGCCGATTGCCGCGCAGGTGTTGGCCACCATCGCCGCCATTATGTTTGCGTTCGAACTCTTTCGCTTGCTTGCAGGTGGTGCCTACGACCGCTTGCGCACCACGATTCGTAGCAGCCTGTGGCCGAATCGTCGCCGGGTGATTCTCATTGGCGATGGTCGCGCCGCGCATTGGATTGCGGACGATATTCTTGCGTACCACGCGTCCATCGGTCGCGGCGTGCTCCTCACGCACCTGCGTACGGAGCGATCGCCGAGCACGCTCATTCATCCGCTCGGCGCGTTGATGGTGCTGCAGGTGCACGCCATTACGCAACGATGCCTCCGACAGGCCGATATTGCTCACACCGATGATGTGGTCATCGTTGGCGATGGCGATTCTCGCAACCTGGAGGCGTTAGTGCGCTGCTCGGAAGCACTGCATGCCACCCCTTCGCGGCGAACCACGGTGCACGTTCGCATTGATTCACCGGAATGCGCTGAGCAACTCAATCACGCGGTTGAGACCAGTGATCGTTGGCGCCACTATTGCCTGGATGTCCGGGTCTTTTGCCCAGATGAAATGGCCGCTCGCCAAGCGCTGGCCGTGTGGTCAAGCACCGTGCCCGCCGCGCCACAACAACTTGAAGAAGTGCTGATGATTGGCCTTGGCGAATCAGCGGCAGCATTCTTAGCGATGCTCGCTGTGGCCACTGCACCGACTGCATCCGCTCCCGCCAAGCCGCGTCGCGTGAACCTCATGGACATGCACCCGGAGCGCGCGTGGGCGCGCGTGAAGGCAAACTTTCCGCAAGCATGCGCGCAGTTTGATCCGCACCTCATTCATGAGAGCGCAGATTCTGACGCGCTCGGTACCGCGTTCCATGACATGGTGGCACGCACCACCGGCAATCTGTTGATCAGCGTTTCTGTTGGTGATGTTGACGGCAACCTTTCCATTGCACTTCGCCTGGCGGCCATGGTGCGCGCGCTGCAGCCATCAAGTCGGCGCATCACGATCTTTGTCAGGCAATCGCTTGCCGTGAACCTTGGTTCGCTGTTGGTGCGAAACGCAAATCCGCTGAACACCGCCCCCGAGCTGCGCGTGTGGGGTGGCCTGGAAGA
The DNA here is from genome assembly GCA_945878575.1 of Phycisphaera mikurensis NBRC 102666. Lineage (GTDB taxonomy): Bacteria > Planctomycetota > Phycisphaerae > Phycisphaerales > SM1A02 > UBA966. The sequence goes on from CAMDUB010000035.1 coordinate 2,491, forward strand.
CAGCTTCCCGGTGGATCTCTTACCGTGGGAGGGCGGGGCTGCGGATGGGAGCAGCGCCGTTCGCTGACGCGGTTGGAGTAGCGGTGACCCAGATGTTTCGGAAACGAACCGGGCCCTCCGCATCGCTCGGATGACTCTGCAGCAAGATGCGCGCTGGTCCCGGCGCTTCCGTGCCGCTGAGTCCAGTCTTGTCCTTCACCTCAACATCATCCTGCACAAGAACACCGTTCCACACCACGGTCATGCGTGCGTTTTTCAACTTGCGCGGATTGGTTTTTGCTGAAAGCGCTCTGCCCGGACTATTGGAATCACTGGCATCATTCGCGTTGGTTTCCCACCGCGGCGCCGTGAACCAAATGTCATAACTCTGCCACGTGCCCGCACCGGTACTCGCATTCACGTCGGGAGCGGTCTGCCGATAAATGCTGCCGGACTCATTGAAGCGCGGGGGCTCCGGTGCCTGCGCGCTGTTCATGATTTGCACCTCGTAGCGCTCCATCAGCTTGATGCCACTATTGCCATTGCGCTGACCGTCCTGCACATTACCGCCCGCTGGACTCAGCCACTCCAGGTGCACGAAACAATCCTCGAACGCGGCGCGCGAGACGATGTCAAACTCGCCAATGACATCCTTCGGGGTGTGTACTGCAAGCGAACCATCCGGCTCAATTTTCCAATCGCACGGTGCTCCGTCCTTTGCCATCTGCAGGGCGTTGGCATATGACGACGCACCGTCGTAGAGCCACTGTGCGTCGGCAGTTGGAACTGGCGAACCAACAAAGCGTTCGAATGAAATGTCCTTCTTTGAAATGGCGTTGAGCGTGTACCAGGTGTTGGTGCTCCAGGGCTCGGTACCGTCAGCGGACTTCATGTTCTTCAGAGTGATGGCGTAGACGCGACCGGGTGCAAGATCTGCAATTTCTAATAGCGATTGCCGCGAATCTGGCGATGTTGTTGCGCTCGTCACTTGGTGTGAACGCACATCAACTTTCGGCCCGCCGTACTGCTCGGTTGGTTCGTATCGCCAACTTTTCACTTCGTAATGTGCTGGGTCTGCAAGCATCGCAGCATTGACTGGCTGGGTGAACGTGATCATGAACCCCTTGGGTGCACTCTGCACGCGCAGCATTTCAAAGGTCGCAGCGCGTGCAGCGTCCGGGCCTGCATGGGAGTCCCACGCGGGAGCGAGCCGCTCAAGTCCAAAGGTGTGTCCTTGGTGATTCCAATTTCCATTGCTACCAACACCACCCAAGTACAGGGCGCCGTCTTGAGGACCCCACGCCATGCGGTTGACGCCCGCTTCGATGCCTTGGCTCATGGGGAACACGGCGCCCTGGTAACGCGCGATTCCATCGGAATCCGTGATGCGTTCCGCATAGACGCGCGTCACTCCACCGTAGGTGACGTCGCCCACATACATCTGGCCGCGGTGCGGTCCGTCGTGCACCAACACTGGCTCGCTTGGGGAATTCCCAATCTCTCCGTGTGGAAACCACACTACTGGCGGCTCGGCGGTTTCCGTACCGATGCGGGTTTCTTGATGACCGTAGAAGGGCAGCGGCTGGTCGCGCGAACTGCGTATTTCCAGGTGATTCATGCGACTGGCAGGCATCCAACTGCCTTGGTTGTCACACACAAAGAGATCGCCAGCGATGCCGCGGCCCATGCCGTTGGGCGTGCGGAATCCGCGAGCCTCGCGCTGCAAGTCACCGCCATTGCGCGCGATGCTCCACACACTGCCCGGACCGTTCGGCGTGGTGAAGTCACCGTCTGTTCCGGGTACGTAATTGGTGAGACCACCGCGCAATGGAACGCTGGTACTGAACCACAGACGATCCTTGTAGGGCACCATGTTGAAGGTGAACTCGTGGTAGTTGGCACTCTGCGGCCATCCGCTTGCAAGGCACTCATAGCGATCGGCGTGGTCGTAGATGCCGTCGGCACTGGTGTCAACTAAACGCGTGATCTCGCCGCGCTGCGTGACGACCAGCGCGCCGTTCACCCATGCAAGACCGAGCGGCTCGGAGAGTCCCTCAGCGAGAAGCGTTGGTTGTGCGGCGTTCAGGTTTGAAAGTAACCACACTTTGCCATCGTGCTGCCACTCAGCTAGTGCCAGGCGCCCATCGGGTAAGAAACACAAAGCGCCCACTTGTGGCTTGAAATCAGGGGTTCGAACCTTTTCCAAGCGGTACGCCGGATGCGGGGCCGCAAGCGCCGTGCCATCACCGGGGCGCCGGGCATCGCCAGCAAACCGCCAGCGCTTGACGCCGGGAGAAGTAGCAAATGTTTGGCCAGCTTCGGTGCGGAGATTGTCAGTAGGGATATTCGTATAGCCAACCGCGCCTGGCACGCTCCACTGCAAACTCACCAGGAATTTCCCGGTGTCTTCGTAGAACGGAATGCGAATCTCATGCAGTCCGGCTGTGAGGTCGAGTCCATCTTCGCCAACGAATCCGGCAAGACGTTCGGTGTCATAGAGCTCGCGTCCGTCAATCAAGAGACGCGCACCGTCATCACCGACGAGTCGAAACATGTAGCGACCGGCTGTGTCAATCTTGATCCATCCGCGCATTTCGCCCGCGAAGTGATCGACCAGTGGACCGTCGTCGGCGGCGATTGGATCGCGGATCGCCGCAATACTTTCAACCACCCGGTATGCGTTGGGAGTCTGGCCATCATCCACGCGGGGCCAGCGCGGGAGGTCGCCTTCCAGTCGCCACGCCCAGAGTGTGAGGCCCGGGATGGTGCTTGTAGGCGGCGTGCTTTGTGCGCGCGCGCTGTTTGGAGTCGATGCGAGTGTGGCGAAAAACAACAGTGAAACGGTGGACGTAAGTGCCTGTGTGCGTGCGGCGATGAATCCACGTCGTTCACGCGTCACTTCTCTTCTCCATCATCAACACCAATTTCAGCAACCGCGCGCGTTTCGCTCAGCGTCGTAAACCAGATGTAATCCTCTGGAATACCGCTCGTTTCAATGCGCACGCCTTTACCCTTGGCGGTCACTCGCTGCGACGCCTCGACGCGCGTTCCATCCTTTGAAACGAGGTCAAAGCGCAACAGCACTGCATCGGGAGTGAGTTCGTATCCCTTCCAATTCACTGTGAGTGCGTACCCGTCGCCGTCTATCCAGGTGACTTCTTCGCCTTCGAGTCGCATGGCACGCAAAGGCTTCGGGGCACTGCCGGTATTCGTCCACTCAATGGATGCCGGGCGCGCGGGCCCATTCATGATCTTGAAGTTCCACTGCCACTCCAAATCACTGGTGACGTGCGTGCAACTTTGAAAGTGCAATCGCTCGCGACCGTCATTCTCAACAGCGCGCACAGTCACCGGCATGCGTCCCTGTTCATCAAACGCAATGAGCAGTGCATGCCAAAGTGGCATACGCGCGCCACTCGCAGTTCGCATGGAAATCGTTTGGCCTGGTTGCAGGATCACATCTGGAGTGGTCGCCACGGGCTGCGTTCGGTCGCGCAGAATTTCACCGCGCGGACGCGACGTGTCTTGGCTGAAATCATGGACTTTCCCACGCCACTCCACATCGCCGCGCCAGACGACGTCATACGAAGCAGTGCGCGGATTGAACGCGCACCACACGCCGTTTCCAACATCAATAAGCACCATGGCTGCACGGTCTCGGAACGCTGCGCGGTGCACGCGCGGCGCGGCGAGCGGCGTTGCGGCTACTTGCGGCGCGACCCCCGGCGTTGCAATGGGCGCGCTCGTCAGCGTCAGTGCCGCCAGCGAGGCAAATGTGGTGAGTATCGCGCTTTGCATGCCCGGCGTACTTTATAGGCGGAGCCAATCACATGGAACGAGTCTGCTTTCGACTGAAACTTCGCCCGGACCTACTTGATGAGTATGTGGCTCGTCATCAAGCGGTATGGCCCGAGATGCTTGCAGCGCTTTCGGCTACCGGGTGGCACAACTATTCATTGTTCCTTGATCGTGCAGACTGCACGTTGGTTGGTTACTTTGAGACCCCCAATCTTCAGGCCGCGCTCGATGGAATGGCTGCCACCGAAGTCAACGCCCGTTGGCAAGGCGAAATGAAGAGGTACTTCGTAGAGCTTGATGGTCGCCAGCCTGATGAAGGATTTGTGCAACTTGAGCGTGTGATGTATTTGCCGTGAATCAACAGTCCAACACTTATTCCACCATCGTCATCGGCGTCGGCACCATGGGATCGGCGGCGTGCATGCATCTGGCGTCGCGCGGAGAACGGGTTCTTGGCATCGATCGATTTTCGGTACCACACAACCTTGGCAGTCATCACGGCGGCAGTCGCATCATTCGCGATTGCTACTTCGAGTTGCCTGACTACGTTCCGCTTCTCTTGCGCACGCGCGCGGGGTGGGAAGCACTCGAACGCGAATCGATCAAGTTCGGCGCGGATGCAACATTTCCGCTCGTGCATCGCCCCGGCGTCCTGTACATGGGTGCGCCCGGTAGCGAAGTGGTTGAACGTTCGCATGCTTCCGGCGCGGGACACGGTGTTCCCTGCGAACCGCTCGACGCACGTGCTGCGCGTGCGCGTTTCCCGCAGTTCAACATTCCTGATGATTGGTCGGCGCTCTTTGAACCAGGCTCTGGATTCGTTCGCCCAGAACGCGCAGTCGCCGCCGCTGTCCGCGTCGCGCGCGCACACGGCGCGGATATCCATGAGGGCGAGCGCGTCATTGAATGGTCTGAAACAGCCAATGGAGTGCAGGTGCGCACCGATCGCGGCACCTACGAGGCTGGTTCACTCATCATCACCGCAGGTGCATGGACGCCGAGCCTGGCGCGCACGCTTGGCGTCACGCTCACGCCGCTCCGCGTGCCGATCGTGTGGCTTGCGCCGTGTGACGCGGAACTCTGCGCATCGCCGCGAATGCCTGTGTGGTACATCGATCGATCCATCGCGCAGGGTGATCAGGCAACGCAGCCACAACACGCCAACAGCGTTGCGCCCGTCGGCGAATCACCTCCTGCCACCGACATCAAACCAGTTGGTCACACGCTCCCCGGTATCTACGGAATCCCAACAGCCCCCGGCCAAGACGCGCCCGGCGGCGTAAAGATCGCGCTGCACGGGGCTGGAACACCCTGCGACCCAGACGCGCCGCGCGTACCCGCCACCCTTGACGAAATCGAAGAGATCCGAAGCATCACCCGCGAGTTCATCCCCGCCGCCGCTGGCCCCGCGTTAGCAACCGCGATCTGCCTGTACACCAACAGCCCCGACCAACACTTCATCGTGGATCGCATGCCGGGCTGCGCACGCACATGGATCGCATGCGGATTCAGCGGCCACGGATTCAAGTTCATGCCAGTGCTTGGTGAAGCGCTCGCGGATCTTGCCATCAACGGATCGACGCAGTTACCGATTGGATTCTTGGCACGGCGCGCATGAGCGCGCGCGGCGCGGGTGTAGTTAGGGGGCGGGCGGAGCAACGGATTTGGTAAGTCGGCGGCGCACCTGCTCGTCCCAAACCTCGCCGACCACGATGAGGGCCGCAATGGCGTTCTCCCCCGCAAAGCGGGGATCGTTGAGCGCGAATCGCTGAAGATCCGCAAGATTGCCCGAGCCTGCGCTGAAAGCCGCAAGCTGCGGGCTCAGCGCGGCGCGCGCTTCATCGACCAGATTGACACAGGTACGAATCTGGCCGATGCGCTTGTACATGGGAACGGCGTGCCAAATGAGCACCGACTTGTCATCACCGCCGCTCGCGAGGGCCCGACCATCAGGGCTGAACGCAACACTGTTGACGCTTCCTGTGTGCCCTTTTAGGGGCTCTCCGAGTGGAAGGCCGGTCGCTGTATCCCACAGGCGGATGGTCTTGTCAAAACTCCCGCTTGCGATGGTCCTGCCGTCCGGGCTGAATGCAACGCTGGCGACAACATCCTTGTGCCCCGTCAGTGGGTTGCCTCGCGGTTTGCCTGACGCTGTATCCCACAGACGTATGGTTTTGTCGTCGCTCGCGCTCGCAATGATCCCGCCGTCCTGACTAAAGGCCACTCCTCGTACAGGCCCTGCATGGCCAACGATCGCCCAGATCTGAACACGCGACTCAGCGTCCCAAAGCAGGATCTTCCCGTCGCTGCTTGCGCTTGCGATCTTGCTTCCGTCCGGGGGGCTGAACGCGACGCTGAGAACGCGATCCTGATGCCCAGAGAGTGGCGCAAAGCACTCTTTCCCTGTAGCCACATTCCACACGCGGACGGTCTTATCAGCGCTCCCGCTCACAAGCTTCTTCCCGTCCCGGCTGAAGGCAATGCTGAACACGCTGTCCGAGTGCCCCGTCAGCACACGGTCGGTATCTCCCCAGAGGCGAATCGTCCGGTCCAGGCAGCCGCTTGCGATCTGCTTTCCATCGCGGCTGATGGCGACGCTCATGACCTCGCTGTCGTGACCTATGACGGGCGCGCCAATTGCGCGACCGATCGCCGTGTCCCACACACGGATGGACTTGTCAACGCCACCGGAAACGATGGTCTGCCAATCCCGGCTGAATGCGACGCTGCGGACTCCGCCTTCTTGCGCCCGCAGCCTCTCGTAACCGGTATGTTCGGGCATGCCGTACCAGAGGCAAACTTTTCCGTCCGCGCTGCCACTCACGATCCACTTCCCGTCTGGGCTAAAGGCTGCTTCGTACACCTTAGTCGTATTGCCAAACACAGTGCGCAGCGGCGCACCCGTCTCGGTATTCCACAGCCGGATGGTCTTATCGAAGCTTGCACTTACTATGAACTTTCCGTCGACGCTGAAGGCGACGCTCGTGACAGCGTCTTCATGCCCGGACAGGGTTGTACGTAACTCTCCCGTCTCGGCGTCCCATAGACGGATGCACTTGTCCACGCTGGCACTTGCGATGATCCGGCCATTTGGGCTGAAGGCAACCCGATTGATGATGCGCTTATTGAAAGCGGAGAACTCCAGCAGCTTCTGGCCATTCTCTACATCCCAGACGCGTACCGTACCGTCGTCGCCACCGCTCGCGATCCGCTTTCCGTCCGGGCTGAATGCAACCCCGTTGACGGCTGTTGTAGGACCTACAAACGACCTGATACTGCGGAAGTCCTTCGCGTCCCACAGAACGATCGTCCCGTCTTCGTTTGCGCTTGCGATCTTGCTCCCGTCTAGGCTGAATGCCACCCCGCAGACCTTCTGTGTGCGCTTCCCCAGCAGTTCTCCGCGCAACTTGCCTGTCTTGGTTTCCCACAGGCAGACCGTCGTGTCGAAGCTACCGCTTGCGAGCGTCGTGCCATCGGTATTAAACGCGACGCTAGTAACCAAGTCCTTGTGCCCGTCCAGCGTTGTACGTAACTTTCCCGTCTTGGCGTCCCAAAGAATGATTGTTGCATCGTCGCTTGCGCTTGCGATCGTGCTCCCATCCGTGCTACTAAACGCGACGCTGCGGACCTTCTTCTTGTGCTGCCCCAAGGGTTTGTCCGTCGACTGATCGGATTCGGCGACGGCGTACATCAGTTCGAAACGCCGCTCTTGTCCAAGCGATCTCAGCGTCTCCATCTGAATCTCAAAGTCCGTGTCCCTGTTCGTCTGCTTGGCCTTGATGGCCTCATTTACTGCCATGACCGCCCTGTAATCGCGTTTAGGATCGGGGCTGTCAACGACTGGACCGGCTACACCGCGGGCATCCTCTCCTGCGGCACTAGGAATCTCGTCTGCTGAGTGCGGCGCATCCGGCTCGGCCGACATCCTCCGTGCTGCGGCTTGAAGGGTTTCTCTCGCGCGCACGGCGTCCGTCTCCAAACGCGCGTCCACTACTTTCTGCCACGCCCACGCCGTCGCGCCGAGCCCTAGCCCGAGCGCTGCAAGTACAGCGCCCACCCCGATCACCAGCCCGCGATTCCGCCGCACATACTTGCGCATCCGGTACGCCGACGACTCCGGGGCCGCCGCGATCGGCTTGCCCTGCAAGTAGTTCCGCACATCATCCGCAAGCGCCATTGCCGTCTGGTACCGATGCTGCGGCTCCTTGCGCATGGCCTTCTGCGGGATCCACTCTAACTCGCCACGTAAACGACGCACCAAGTCCGCCGCACGCAACTTGCGCGCCGACTCGATCCGGGTGATGGTCGCCTGGTCCTTCGTGGAGATCGTCGACAGCCGCGCACTCGGGCTCGGCGGATCTTGCTCGCGGATCGTTCGCTGGATCTCGCCGTATGCCTTCTTACGTAGTTCCTTTCCGTCAAACGGAGTAGCGCCCACGAGCAATTCATAAAGCAGCACACCGAGCGAGTAAATATCGCTGCGCGTATCGATGTCCCCACCGGTGGGGTCCGCTTGCTCCGGACTCATGTACTCCGGCGTACCGATCATCTGCCCGGTCTCGGTGAAAATCGTGTGCTCGGTCATGCGCTGGCTCATCGCCTTCGCTACACCAAAGTCGATCACCTTGAGCTTTGCGCCTTCACCTTCGACCATAAAGGCGAGCACGTTGCCCGGTTTCAGATCACGGTGCACAATGCCTTTGAGATGCGCGTGCTGCACCGCTTCGCATGCTTGCTCAAAGAGCTTCAGGCGTTCATCAATACTGAGTTTGACTCGGTCGCAGAACTCCGTGATCGGCTCGCCCTTCACGTACTCCATGGCGAAGTAGGGTCGACCTTGCGCAGTCAGACCGCCGTCAAAGACCTTGGCGATCCCAGGGTGATTCATCACAGCCAGCGCCTGGCGCTCTTGATCGAAGCGCGCCACCACGGCCTTGGAATCCATCCCAGCTTTCACAAGTTTGAGAGCGACGCGCTGCACGAAGGGATGACGTCGCTCGGCAAGCCATACGGAGCCGAAGCCGCCTTCACCCAAGGGTGAGATCAACTTGTACGGACCAACTTGCGCACCGGGGACCTCGTCGAAGCCGCCCGAGCCCGGGGTGCCAAAGATGATGGTGTCCTCCGGAGTCACACGGGAAGGATACGGAAGTTTGCGGGTGGGCAGTTAGGGAATGGGTGTCGGCGCGGAGGTGTCTGGGGCGGCTACCTTTGGTAGCGCAGCACCTGCCGGGAGTGACTCGTACAACTTCAGCGTTGCCTCGATTTGAGCGTGCATTGCCGTCCCTTGGGAGCCTGGATTCGTCTCGAGCGCGGCGGCTGACACAGTTACAGCCTCGCGCTGCACTTCAATCGCCTTCGCCTTGTCGCCGAGTTCCCAGTGGGCGCGGGCAAGGGTGTCGAGCGAGGCTCCGTCCGTGCGATACGAGATTTTCACCGCGCGTTCGGCGTACTGCAGCAGCAGTTTTAGGTCGCGCGCCGGTGAGTCGGGGGGGAGTTCGGTGAGACCCGCCCAGGCGACTCCGTTCCAGAATTTCGAGTCGAGCTGCGCAATTTCCTCCGGCGCGAACTTAGCGAGTCGTTGAAGCACCAGCGGCCAGTCCTTCTGCTTCTGGTCGTACGCCCTTTTGCATTCCCTGACTACACGGTCAGTTTCGTCCTGGCGCTCGAGTGCCACTTCACCAACGACGATCAGCGCAGGGATTCGGAGGTCGCCGGTGAAGCGCGGGTCGGCCCGTACCTCGGCGGCGAACGCCTCCACGGCGGCGATCGTATTGTCGACCGCCGCGATGCGGTCGACGAGTTCCGACCGCACGCGGGAAACCTGGTTCATGCGCTCGCGATAGGGCAGGTATTGCTCGCGTACTGGTACGCCGCTCCAGAGTCGGATCGTCGTGTCATAGTTCGTGCTTGCCAGCGTCTTGCCGTCCGGGCTGAAGGCGACGCTCGTGTCCGGGAGATAGTCCCCACGCAGGGGTTCGCCGATCGCCTTCCAGGCGGATGTGTCCCACAAACGGACCGTGCCATCCAAACCCTTGCTCGCCAGCGTCTTGCCGTCCGGGCTGAAGGCAATGCTCGTGATCGACCCCTCGTGCCCACGCAGGGGTTCTCCGCTCGCCTTCCAGGTGGATGTATCCCAAAAACGGATCGAATTGTCGTAGCTCGCGCTTGCCAGCGTCTTACCGTCCGGGCTGAAGGCAATCTCCGGGCTGAAGGCAATGCTATTGATCGCCTTCCAGGTGGATGTATCCCACAGACGGATCGTTTTGTCCCAGCTCGCGCTCGCCAGCGTCTTGCCGTCCGGGCTGAAGGCGACGCTCGTGACATAATCCGCGTGCCCACGCAGTGGTTCGCCGATCGCCTTCCAGGTGGACGTATCCCACAGTCGGATCGTCTTGTCTTGGCTCCCGCTCGCGAGCGTCTTGCCGTCCGGCCTGAAGGCGACGCTCGTGACCGTATCGTCATGCCCACGCAGTGGTTCGCCGATCGCCTTCCAGGTGCACGTATCCCACAGCCGGATCGTCTTGTCGCTGCTCCCGCTCGCCAGCGCCTTTCCGTCCGGGCTGAAGGCGAGGCTCACGACCGTCCGGTCGTGCCCACGCAGGGGTTCGCCGATCGCCTTCCAGATGGATGGATACCACAGACGGATCGTCTTGTCGCTGCTCCCGCTCGCCAGCGTCTTGCCGTCCGGGCTGAAGGCGAGGCTCCCGACCGTCCCGTCGTGCCCACGCAGGGGTTCGCCGATCGCCTTCCAGGTGGATGTATCCCACAGCCGGATCGTCTTGTCGTAGCTCCCGCTCGCCAGCGTCTTGCCGTCCGGGCTGAAGGCAATGCTCGTGATCCACCCCGCGTGCCCACGCAGGGGTTCTCCGCTCGCCTTCCAGGTGGATGTATCCCACAGTTTGATCGTGCTGTCATAGCACCCGCTCGCCAGCGTCTTGCCGTCCGGGCTGAAGGCGAGGCACGTGACCCATTCGTCGTGCCCACGCAGAGGTTCGCCGATCGCGTTCCGGGTGGATGTATCCCACAGACGGATCGATTTGTCGCCCGACCCGCTCGCCAGCGTCTTGCCGTCCGGGCTGAAGGCGAGGCTCGTGACCATCACGTGCCCACGCAGGGGTTCGCCGCTCGCCGTCCAGGTGGATGTATCCCACAGACGGATCGTGTTGTCGTCGCTCCCGCTTGCCAGCATCTTGCCATCCGGGCTGAAGGCAATGCTCGTGACCCGATTGTCGTTCCCACGCAGCGGTTCGCCGATCGCCTTCCAGGTGGATGTATCCCACAGACGTATCGTGCGGTCGTCGCTCCCGCTCGCCAACGTCTTGCCGTCCGGGCTGAAGGCGACGCTCCAGACGTAGGACTCGTGTCCACGCAGGGGTTCGCCGATCGCCTTCCAGTTGGATGTATCCCACAGACGGATCGTGTTGTCGCCCGCGCTCGCCCCCGTCTTGTCGCCCGCGCTCGCCAGCGTCTTGCCGTCCGGGCTGAAGGCGACGCTTATGACCGCACCTTCATGCAAACGCGGGGTTTCGCCGATTGATTGATCGCTCCAGGCCCTCGCCAACCGCGCCGCGAAGCGCTCGTCGCGCCCGAGCTGCTTGAGTAACGCCAAGTCGCGGCGGGCTCCGGAGATGTCGTTGCGTCGTACCGCATCGAGCGCACCACCGGTCGCGATCACCCCAAGCAGATCATTGCTGCGTTCGGATTGTTCAACCGCTTTTGCCTCGCTGGCAACGGCCTTCAAGCGATCCCGATCAGCAGCAGCACGCGCACCATCCGCCTTCGCCTCGCTAGCAACGGCCGCTTCCTTCGCCGTGACCTCATCCTGTCGCGCGGACTCAGCCACTCGCCACTGCCACGTCGCCACCCCAAGCCCCACCACCAGCGCCGTCATCACCGCGCCGACCCCGACTACCAGCCCGCGATTCCGTCGCACGTACTTGCGCATCCGGTACGCCGACGACTCCGGTGCTGCCGCGATCGGCTTGCCCTGCAGGTAGTTCCGCACATCTTCGGCAAGCGCTATCGCCGTCTGGTATCGATGCTGCGGTTCTTTCCGCATGGCCTTCTGTGGGATCCACTCCAACTCGCCGCGTAGACGACGCACCAAGTCCGAAGCACGCAGTTTGCGCGCTGACTCAATCCGGCTCACGGCCTCCCGGTCCTTCGTGGAGATCGTCGAGAGCCGCGCACTCGGACTCGGCGGATCCTGCTCGCGGATCGTTCGCTGGATCTCGCCGTATGCCTTCTTGCGCAGTTCCTTTCCGTCAAACGGAGTCGCGCCCACCAGCAATTCATAAAGCAGTACGCCGAGCGAGTAAATATCGCTGCGTGTATCGATGTCCCCACCAGTGGGGTCTGCCTGCTCCGGACTCATGTACTCCGGCGTACCGATCATCTGCCCGGTCTCGGTGAAGATCGTGTGCTCGGTCATGCGTTGGCTCATCGCCTTCGCCACACCAAAGTCGATCACCTTGAGCTTTGCGCCTTCACCTTCGACCATGAAGGCAAGCACGTTGCCCGGTTTGAGGTCACGGTGCACAATGCCTTTGAGATGCGCGTGCTGCACGGCTTCGCACGCTTGCTCAAAGAGCTTCAGGCGTTCATCAATACTGAGTTTGACTCGGTCGCAGAACTCCGTGATCGGCTCTCCCTTCACGTACTCCATGGCGAAGTAGGGTCGACCCTGCGCAGTCAGACCACCGTCAAAAACCTTGGCGATCCCGGGGTGATTCATGACCGCCAGCGCCTGACGCTCTTGATCGAAGCGCGCCACCACGGCCTTTGAATCCATCCCCGCTTTCACAAGCTTGAGTGCGACGCGCTGCACGAAGGGGTGGCGCCGCTCAGCAAGCCATACGGAGCCGAAGCCGCCTTCACCTAAGGGCGAGATCAACTTGTACGGACCAACTTGCGCACCAGGGACCTCGTCGAAGCCGCCCGAGCCCGGGGTGCCAAAGATGATGGTGTCCTCCGGAGTCACACGCGAAGGATACTAAGAGTGGCGCACGTCACGGTCGCTCGAACACGATGCTCGCCACCGTCACGTCATCGACGTAGGGCTTGCCCTGGGCGTGTCGCTCAAGCAGCGAAAGCAGGCGCGAAACGTCCTCGGCGGTGTCCGAACTGCCCTCGAGTGCCGCGATGATCGGCTCGTAACCCATCATCACCCCCGCCGGATTTGGCTGCTCCGAAATACCGTCACTGAACAGCACGATCCGGTCGCCGGCGGCAAGATTGACCGCGCCGCTCGTGTACGGGAAGTCGATCACAGCGCCGAGTGGTGGGCCTCCGCCTTCGGGCTCTAGTTTTTCAACGCGACCACCGCGCACAAGCAATGCCATCGCATGGCCGGCATCCACTGCGCAACATGTTCCATCGGGGGCGATCTCTAACGCGAAGACGGTGACGAATGCACCCGCCTTTGCTTCGAGCGCCGCGCCACCGCGCGCGATGTGCGTGCCAATGCACTGCATCACCCGCTCGAGCGGTGCGCCCTCGGCGATGGCGGCTTCGGCATAGGCAACAGTGGCGGCCATCACCATGCCCGCCGGTGCGCCTTTGCCTGCCACGTCGCCCAACAGGACCACCGAACCACTGTCCGGTCGCTCGAACACCGCGAACAAATCACCACTGACTTGCAGTCCGGGTCGACTTGACATTGTCCAACGCACGCATCCTCGTGTGCCTTGCTTGCTCGGCAGCAGTCGCGCCTGCGCGCGGTGGGCCTCGTCTAACTCAGCGGAAAGTTCGCGGCGCGCCAGTGACTCCAATCCCAATGATGCCAGGCGCGCCACCACATTGATGAACGGTGCCGCCGAGGCGCGCCGTGCACCGCGCTCAGAGGTGTCGACCGCTAACACGCGACCTTGGGTGCCCAGCGGAACTGCGAGTGCCGCAGTTGTTCCTGCAGCCATGACGCTCGCTGCACCACTGAAACGCGCGTTGTCATCAAGACGCACCATCGCACCGGCGTCCAGTGCGCCGCTCAGCAGCGTGCCGCTCACGGGCTTCGCAGCGTCTTCGTTGCTTGCAGGTGCCACCGCACGGATACCCCATGATGTCACGGTTCCATTACTGCGGCGTTCGGCCACCACGGCGCGGCTGAAGTCGCCGATCATTACCAGCGCGTTCACCAACGCATGCTCGAGCCCGGCCTCGTCATCAGCGCCCGCGAGGCGCGCCGTCACATCAAGCAGTCCCGAGAGGCGCAGTTCGGCAAGTGATTCCAAGGTCTGCGCGGGCACCGGGATCACACGGACATCCGCGCCGTCGACGATCGGGATGGTCGAGTCGTACGGGACAGCCTCAGCCGTGTGGTTGTCCGTAAGTTCCACCCGCAGCCGGTACGGGCCGATCGTCACGGTGGCCATATGCAGCAGCGGCACCCATGTATCGGTCGGCACTACGCGACCTTCCAACAGCGTGCCCAATTGCCCACAGTTGCGTATCTCCCAGCCACCGTCTCGGTCGCGTAGCTCAGCATGCCGACGGGATACCGACAGGTCGGGCAGTACGACGTCGCACCCGGCGTCACGACCGATCAAACGCGCTGTGCCGTCTGCGGTGAACGAGACCGGCTTCAGCCAGCGACCTTCGAACCGGAGGATGATCGAACTACCAATCACGCCCGCTCCCGAGGCATCATGGCGGGTCGCATGTTGTTTCCGAACATGAGGCAAGGATATCTAAATAGGTGCCGTTCACCACTGTCCCCATTTATCGTGGAAATTAGGGACAGTGGTGAACGGCACCTATTTCCTAACGGCACCTATTTCCTAGAATGGCGGGTCTATGACCACCCACGACCCCTTCAATGCGCGCACTACGCTGAAGACCGCTACCGGCGACCGCACCTACTACCGTCTCGATGCGCTCAAGGCGCTCGGGCCGATTGAACGCTTGCCGTATTCCATCCGCGTGTTGCTCGAAGCGTGCCTGCGCAATTGCGACGGCCGCATCGTCACCAAAGAACACGTGCAGAAGATCTGCAACTATGACCCGGCCAAGGTCGCCGAAGAAGAGATCCCGTTCATGCCCGGGCGCGTGGTGCTGCAGGACTTCACCGGCGTTCCATGCGTGGTGGACCTTGCTGCCATGCGCGATGCGATGAAGCGCCTCGGCGGCGATCCGAAGAAGGTGAACCCGCTGGTTCCCTGCGACCTGGTCATTGACCACAGTGTGCAGGTGGATGCGTTCGCAAGTGGCATGGCGTTGACCATCAACGGTGAACTGGAGTTTGACCGAAACAAGGAGCGCTACGAGTTCCTCAAGTGGGGCCAGAAGGCGCTCTCAAACTTCCGCGTGGTGCCGCCGGCCACCGGCATTGTGCATCAAGTGAACCTTGAATACTTGGCAAAAGTGGTGTGGGAACAGGACGGGGTCCTCTATCCGGACAGTCTCGTTGGCACCGACAGTCACACCACCATGATCAACGGATTGGGCGTGGTTGGCTGGGGTGTTGGTGGCATTGAGGCCGAAGCAGTCATGCTTGGCCAGCCTATTTACATGCTGATTCCGGAGGTTGTTGGCGTGCGCGTCACTGGCAAGTTGCCGGAAGGCACTACGGCGACGGACCTGGTTCTCACCATCACGCAGATCCTGCGCAAGTTTGGCGTGGTCAACAAGTTCGTGGAGTTCTACGGCCCAGGTCTTGCCGAAATGTCATTGGCCAATCGCGCAACGATCGCCAACATGGCACCGGAATACGGCGCCACGATCGGCTTCTTCCCGGTCGACAATCACACGCTTGATTACATGCGCCTCTCGGGTCGCAGCGAAGATCTCATCAAGACGGTGGAGCAGTATTGCAAGGCCAATATGTTGTGGCGTGAGGACTCCACCAAGATCACTTACACCGCAGTCGTTGATATTGATCTTGCTTCGATCGTCCCCAGTCTCGCTGGCCCCGCACGCCCGCAGGACCGCGTTCCGCTGAACGAGATGAAGTCTGCGTGGCAGCGCGAATTGCCTAAATTCCTGGAGAAATCCAGTGCTGGCGGCAAGCCTGGATCCAGCATGCAGTCCGAAGGTGGCACCGCTATTGCTATCGAGCCAAGCAAAGTCGCCGTGCGCGATGAAGCAGGTAATGAGTATCAACTCACCCACGGCGACATCGTCATTGCTGCCATCACCAGCTGTACCAACACCAGCAATCCGAACGTCATGATCGGCGCTGGACTGGTTGCCAAGAAGGCTGCAGCGAAGGGCCTCACTCGCAAGCCGTGGGTGAAGACGAGCCTTGCACCTGGAAGTAAAGTTGTCACCGATTACCTGGTAAAGGGTGGTCTTCTCAAGCCGCTTGAAGACCTTGGCTTCTATCTCGTCGGCTACGGATGCACCACGTGCATCGGTAACAGCGGACCGCTGCCGGACCATATCGGTAAGGCAATCAAGGATGGCGACCTCATGGTGGCCAGCGTCCTCTCAGGTAATCGCAACTTCGAGGCCCGCGTCCATCAAGATGTGAAGGCGAATTACCTCGCAAGCCCGCCGCTGGTGGTTGCGTATGCGATCGCTGGCACGGTGAACATTGATCTTGCCACCGAGCCGCTCGGCACCGGGAATGACGGAAAGCCCGTATATCTCAAGGACATTTGGCCCTCGCAGAAGGAAGTGGACGACGCGGTTGCTTCGTTCGTGACACGCGAACAGTTCACGCATGAGTACGCACATGTCTTTGAAGGAAGCGAAGAGTGGCGCGCCATTGCCGCTGCCTCAAGTGAGATGTATCCGTGGGATTCCAAGAGCACGTACATCCAAAATCCCCCGTATTTTGAGGGGATGTCGATGCAAGTGGGCACCATCGCCCCGATCGCTGGAGCGCGCTGCTTGGCGTTCTTGGGCGACAGCGTGACCACCGATCACATCTCTCCCGCTGGCAATATCAAGTCGGATTCGCCCGCTGGCAAATTCCTTGCGGAGCACGGCGTGAGCGTGGCGATGTTCAATAGTTACGGCAGCCGCCGCGGAAACGACCGCGTGATGACGCGCGGAACGTTCGCCAATACGCGCATCCGCAATAAGATCACGTCGGACAAGACCGGCGGTTGGACCCGCGACTTCACCGACGGCGGCAAGGAGAAGTTCATCTACGACGCAGCCATGGCGTACAAGGCCAAGGGTATTCCGCTGGTGGTCCTTGCGGGTAAGGATTACGGCATGGGTTCCAGCCGCGATTGGGCTGCAAAGGGCACCATGCTGTTAGGGGTGAAGGCCGCGATCGCTGAGAGTTACGAGCGCATTCATCGCTCGAACCTGGTTGGCATGGGCGTACTTCCGCTGCAGTTCTTGGATGGCCAAACGGCTGCGACGCTCGGCCTTGATGGCACAGAAACATTCAGCATCGCGGTGAATGATCGTGTTGAGCCGCGGCAGAAGATTGAGGTGACCGCGGTGAAGACCGATGGCACCAAGGTGCAGTTTGAAACGCTGTGCCGCATCGATACGCCGGTTGAAGTTGACTACTACCGCAACGGCGGAATTCTGCACACCGTGCTGCGCCGCATGGCAGCAAGCTGAGATTGGTGGCAGCGAAGAATTTCCGCAGTAAATCCCGAGTACTTCAGTCACCGCGTCCATACTGACGCGGTGACTGTTCTTTTGCGACAACTACAAGCCATCGCGGATGAATTGCTCGGACGCGGCCTTCCCGCGCCAGCCGATGCGCTCCGTCGCGCGCGATTTCGCCCGGATCCGCCGTGGACGTGGTGCGAGCGTTGTGGCGTGACGATGCAAGAGCGAGCGTGTCGATGTCGAACACGGCGCGCTGGTGATGCGGCGCCGGAGTGGATCGTGCGCTTGGGTGCGCATGCAGGTCCGTTGCGTTCCTGGGTTGTTGATGTGAAGCACGCCGGATGGGAGTCAATGGCTGAGACGCTTGGCGCTGCGCTCGGCCAGCAGTTACTTGATTGTGGCCTGATTTCTAGGGGTGATCGTGATGTACTGATTGTGCCCGTTCCATCGCCATGGCTCCGCACGCACGCGCGGGGCATTGATCATGCAGGTGCCATTGCAGCGGCCGTTGCACGCGCAGGCAATGTTCGATGTTGCATTGCATTGCGGCAGCGACTTGGTGCAACGCAGGTTGATGCTGCTGCACGTGCGGATCGAATGACACGCGCGCAGCGATTCAGTGCGCGCCGGTGCGCGCGCCGCATTGCAGGGCGACATGCGGTGTTGGTGGACGACGTTCGAACTACTGGATCCACGCTCGCGGAGGCGGCGGTAGTTCTCCGCGACTCCGGGGCGGTGCGGGTGAGCGCGGCGGTGGTCAGCGTGAAGGATTGAAATTGGTGCCCGATATGCACATTTCTGCTTGCATACTTATTGAGCCCCTCTTATAATCCGACCATTCAGGTCGCCGCAAGGGCGATTGAGACTCGGAACGCCAACGGCGCCCATGCGTTGGTGCATTTTCCTTGGGAAATTCCTTGCCTGGGGCACCCAACCCCCTTGACGGCAACTTTGATTTCGTTACAATTCGCGACCCGCTTCGGATTCGTCCGATGCGGCCTTTCTTTGACAAGTGAACAGTTGGAACGCCGCGAGGATGCGCCGGCGTCGGGACTCATCACGATGGGTTCACGACGTCAGCCTGCAAATGCAGGCAAAGCAGTCGATCACAGTCGACTGCCTGGACATCTCTCGTGAAGCCAAACGAAGACATGGTTATATCCACAGCCATCTCCTACCTTTCAAGCTGTAAAACGCTTGAAAGTGAGGCGAATGGATGTCCAAAAATTGCCGAGATTGCCATCTCGGCACGTCAGAACACGTAAGTGTGGACTGACGATAAAAGACCGGTCCGTCCTATGGACGGATCGCCAGGCAACCTTCATTCGAAGCAAAGCGGGTTTACCCGCAGAGTAGAGAACTTAATTGAAGAGTTTGATCCTGGCTCAGATTGAACGCTGGCGGCATGGCTAAAACATGCAAGTCGAACGATGTAGCAATACATAGTGGCGAAAGGGCGAGGAATAGATTCCTACATACCTCGAGGTCGGGGATACCCCGGAGAAATCCGGATCAATACCCGATGTGGTCGAGAGATCAAAGGTTTACCGCCTTGAGAGTGGGGAATCTCCTATCAGCTAGTTGGTGAGGTAATGGCTCACCAAGGCGAAGACGGGTAGCGGGTGTGAGAGCACGGCCCGCCGCATCGAGACTGAGACACTG
>CAMDUB010000036.1 GCA_945878575.1 Phycisphaera mikurensis NBRC 102666
GAATTGAGCGCGCAGACGCCAACGCCATTCCATGCCTTGATACTGCGTGGATCTTGCTCCGCCGCAGCGCGGTACGCCACGATGGCGCGGTCATAGTCCGCAGCGCGAAATGCCAGCCAGGCAGCCCGCTCGCTCGCCACTGCGGATGGCCAGCGGCGCGCAAACTCGCTGCCCGCGCTTGATGCCTCCGCAAATCGGCTTTCGGCGGTGTACGCAGCGATCAGTCCGTCCATGGTGCTCTCGGAAACTTCGCCGAGTGACACTGCCTCCTCAAAGGCAGCGCTGGCCTCAGCCACGCGACCGGCAATCAGGTACGACCGCGCCACCCGAGACCACACGTCGGCATCGGCGCCGGCATCCGCTGCAAGCCGTTGCAGGAATGGGATAGCTGCGGAGGCATTGCCAGAACGCTCCAGTGCATCGGCAATGCCGGCAATGGCACGCATGTCGTTTGGTGCAAGTACCAATGCTTGGCGGAAGCAACGAACGGCTTCATCATTACGCTGTGCTGCAAGATGTGTGCGCGCGAGACCGATGTGCGCATCGACGTTGCGCGGATCAGCTTGAATTGCTGCTTCGTAGGAGCGCTGCGCGGCGCGGATATCACCCTGCTCCAAGGTGATCGAACCGACGGCAACCTGCACGTCCACCAAACGCGGATTTTCAGCGAGTAACGAGCGGAATTCCACAAGGGCTTCTTGATAATCCCCGCGGTCTGCAACACCCTGCGCGCGCCGGAGACGGTCTGATTCTTCGGCCGTTGGCGCAACGGCGCCGACGCGTGCCGCGGTCAGTTCCGTGTCCGACTTTGCCCATGGCCGACAACCACTCATCAGTGTCAGTGCGACCGACGCAAGCATCACCAGTGACAAGGCGCGCAGCCACGCGGCGTTCGCGCGGTCGGGATCCCGTCCGCGAAGTTTGCCTTCCTTCGGCGTTTCCATGATCATGGGGATGTTGCGAAATGCCGACATATGCGCAATCGCCGCAAAGCACGGCTTGCCACAGGTACCGCCGCCAAGATATTCATGCCGGTCAAGATGTGAACCGATGGCGCCCTTGGAATCGTTGACATGAATGACTCGCACATGAGCGCGGCCGACGATGGATTCAAATGACTGCCAGAAGGCTTTCGCTTTCGCGGCCGTCGAAGTGTCATGGCCATATGCGGTGGCGTGACACGTGTCGAAACAGAACGCTACGCGCTCCGGGTGCTTGACCGCCCCGCGAATGCGCGCAAGATGCTCCAGCGGTCCGCCGAGGTTTGTGCCACTGCCGACGGTGTTCTCAATGCAAGTGACGGTGTGATAGCCCTTGGTGGATTGATGAATGGCATCAAGTTCAGTTACTAGTCTGCGAATGCCCGCCTCCTCGTCTCCTGCATTTCCCGCCTTGCCAAGGTGCGCGCCCGGGTGCATGACGCAGGACGGAATGCCCAGTTGCTCGCAGCGTTCGGTCTCTTGCAGTTGCAGCGCCCGGCTCTTGGCACGCATGTCTGCATCAGGGGACGCGAGGTTCACCAAGTAACTGTTGTGGCTGACTAAGTGCCGCTCCGGGTGAACATGCCAACCGGCGTCCTGGACGGCGGACCGAAAGTTGGTTGTTTCCTCATCAGTGAGCGGCTTCCACTTCCATTGCCGCTGATTCTTGGTGAACACTTGCACGCAATCGAGACCAAGTCGAACAGCATCGAGGATGGCCAGATGCATACCGCCGGCGATACTGAGATGACTGCCAACGAGCACCTAGTTGTTCGCCTTGCTGTGTTGATCCGAAAGCAGCGCCACCAGCGTGGCTGCGGCACGTGCTGCATTGACACGTAAATCCGGGACGGCCGTTGCTTCCCATAGGTCACCGCGGCGGAGCGCTCCGGCAATGACAATGCGTGGGTTTGCAACACCATTGGCGCTGACCATTCGACACTCATCGTCAGAGCGAATGCCGAGACCCAGATCATCAGTACAGGCTAAGCCGGTGCGTTGCACACTGGCCAACAGTGGGTGATGTGTGTCACGCAGATTCATTGATGGACCGGTGCAGTTGATCACGCGTGCTACCGTGTGCACATGCGTTGCACCATCGGCGGTGCGGACCGTCGCGGCAACAGTCTCACTGGTTGCTGGCTGCACTGCCAACAATTCGCCGCGCTCAATGAGCAGTGTGCCGGCCGCGCACTGAGCAGTGATGTCAGCAAGCACTTGACATGGCACGCGATGACGGTGAATTTCCCACAACGCGCGCGCGCGGCGGATGAACTGGCGCCGCTCGGCGGTCGACCATGACTTCCAAATGGCTGGAATGTGTGGGCGAATAGCGTCGATGGCGCCCTGCCAGCCGAGGCCGGCGGCGATGCGCTGCCGGGCAGCACTTCGAAGTGCTGACAGCACCTTGGCGGGACTTCCAGCGAACTGCTCCCTCGTTGCGAGCATCGGTGGCTCACCATGGTCGGCGTGCGGCAATGGCAATCGACCGTTTCGCGAGACCATCCGGATAGTGCCACGGTGCCCGAGGCGCCGTAAGCCCTCCGTGATATCGACGGCGGTCAGTCCGCTACCAAGCAACATGATCTCTGCATCCGGTGGAATTCCAAGGAGCGCCCCGGCCTTCCATGGATCAGGAATGAGCGCCCCAGCGGGCACGTCATGCGCATGGGCCGCCCACGGCGCGGGCGATGCGGGCAAGCCAGGGGCAATGACTACGCACTGAGCGACCATCGGCTGCGGGCGAGCCGGTACATCGGCAGCACCACAAGCGCAGTCCAGCGTCAGATTCACATGCGACTGCGCGTCGTGCATATCAATCACCGCTGCGCGCACAAATGAAACATGCGTACCGGAGCGCGCCACTTCATCCACTACAAATTCCGTCAGGTACGCACCGAACAGCGCGCGGGGGACAAATGCATCGGCGAGAAATTTGCTTGGGGTCTGCTTTTCAAGCCAACGATAAAAGCTGGTTGGATCTTCAGTGATTGGTCCCATGCGACCAGCCGGCACATTCAACAGGTGCCCCGAGTCACAGCCACCGTAAGCAGTACCTGGAAATTGCAGCGGATGACATTCCATGACGGCAAACGTGCCGGATGGACGCGCGCGACACAGATGCACCAATGCCACCAGACCGCTAAACCCGCCGCCAACAATCGCTACATCCACCTGAGCAGGCGCTGTGTCAATCCAGCGAATCTGTTGGCTTGATGATGTTGGGGTTGATTTCACGAGTGATTGCATCACATCTTCAAACCATGCGCGAGCCCGCTGCGCGCGCGGCGGCAACAATTCGGTCAGCGGTACGCACTGCAGCAAATCCATCCTCTGCATCAACAAGCGGCCGACGTCCCGCACGGATGGCGTCGATGAAGTCCTCCGCCTGCAAGCGCAGTGGCTCGCCGGCATGAACATCAAGTGGCTCGACCTGCAGAAGGTCTAAGAAATTCAGGTGACTCAGATCAGCGCCCTTCTTCAAGAGTTCGCGCACTTCGGAAATCTTGTCGGCATTGGGGCCCTTGCGTGCCACAGTCCCCTTGCGATCGACAAAGTCGGCGCTGACATAGGTGTCATCGCTCATGATGCGAATTTTTCGCTCGGTTTTCATGGCAATTCGACTGGCGGTCACGTTGGCAACCGGCGTGTACCCGTCTGCCATGCGCGGGAATTCCAGTCGGGCATTGCAGACGTCTTCGGCTTCGCCAAGAACACTCACGGCGCTGGCGCGGACTTCGACTGGCTCCGCACCAAAGAGCATCAGTAAGACATCAAGGTCATGGATCATCATGTCCAAGACCACCCCGACATCCACACTTCTGAATGTCATGGGGCTCACCCGGTCGACTTCAACAAAGCGTGGTGCAAGACCAAGCTTGCGCACCGC
This sequence comes from Phycisphaera mikurensis NBRC 102666, assembly GCA_945878575.1. GTDB lineage: Bacteria > Planctomycetota > Phycisphaerae > Phycisphaerales > SM1A02 > UBA966. The sequence continues at coordinate 3,871 of CAMDUB010000036.1, forward strand.
CACCATCACTGGGTCATAGCGAACCACGTGTCCAACTTGCAACAGTGCACCGCTCCGTGCGGCAGCGTCGGCGATCGCTCGCGCTTCTACCGGTGTGGGTGCAAGGGGCTTTTCAATCAGGCAATGCACGCCAGCGGCGAGTAGTTTTTCGGCGGCCGCACGGTGATGAATGGTTGGGGTGGCAATCGTTACCACATCGACGCCAGCAGCAATGAGTGCATCCACTTCGGAATAGCCCTTGCCGCCGTACTTTTCCACCACCTGTTGGCAACGATCGGCACTGGAGTCCACTACTCCCACCAGGTCGCACCCTTCTACCTGCGTCCATAGGCGTGCGTGGTGATTGCCCATCTTGCCAACGCCCACAACGCCGCAGCGGAGAGTGGCGGTACTTGTCTGTGTCATAGAAGTCTCCTCTGCGCGATGCGCTTGCAATACATCAGGCGTTCACGAGCACGCGCTCGACGGCGTTGCGGAACATCCGCAGTCCAAGTGGTTCGGCTGCGCGTTGATGCACAGACAACCGCGTCCAGCGCGGGTGTTGCGTCCAACGCGTGAAGCGCTCGGGATGCGGCATCAATCCAAACACCAACCCACTGGCGTCGCAAATGCCAGCGATGCGGCGCATGCTGCCATTGAAGTGATCTGCTGAGTGGTAGCGGACGGCAACTTGCCCATTGGCCTCCAGCGCATCAAGGAGCGCTTCGTCAGCGACCAATCGACCTTCGCCGTGTGCGCTGGGAAGGATCCCCGTGGCATCGTCACACTCAAGACCTTGCGTCCAAATGCAACGCGTATCTGCAGGGATCTCCACACGCGTCCACGCATCCCGGAATCGACCGGTGCTGTTCTGCAGTAGCGCGATGGATGGCTCCGCAGCGCTGGCTGCCCATGCAGAATCGATGCTCGGTCCCGGCAACAAGCCTGCCTGAACGGCAATTTGGAAGCCATTGCAAGGGCAAATCATCGGAACGCCGCGTTCAATCGCTGCGGTGAGCGCTGGATAGATACTGCGACGCATGAGTGCACCCATGATGCGGCCAGCAGCAATGTCGTCCCCAAAGCTGAATCCACCGGGAAGTCCAATCAGACGGTAGTTATCAATTCGGCTGGGATTGCGGAGCAATTCCGAAAGTAGCACCGATTCCGGTACGGCCCCGGCCGCCGCAAACGATTGCGCGAGCTCCAGGTCGCAGTTGATACCTGCCGCGGTAATGACAAGAGCTTTTGGTCCGTCGATACTCATGGTGCTGATCTCATCCGCCGGTGGGCGCATTCCACGCAGCGCGAAGCGTGTCGAGGGGAACGGACTCATGGGGCGTGCGAATTCCAACAACTTCAAGCGTGTCCGTAGTGGTCACTGTGCCGATCACTGCGTGTGCAATTCCATCAAGGTGCGCCTGGACTTTAGAAAGTTGCGCCGGCTCAACTTCCAGGATGTAGCGATGCGGATCTTCTGCAAATGCACGGCACTCGTCCGACACATCAGCATGATCTGCCGCGTCGACCGGTACGCGTGAAAGATCGATACGCGCGCCGAGGCCGCCAGCAAAGCACATCTCTGCAAGCGCTGGCAGCAATCCGCCTTCACTCGGGTCATGCGCGGATCGCACTGCGCCGTGCGCAATGCACGCGGCAACAGCCCGAGCAGTCCGCGCACCGCGCGCAGGATCAACGACCGGCAAACGATGGTCTGCATGCCCACACGCGCCCAACATTACGCGATGACTTCCGCCCATACGTGCGCCAGTTGTTCCGACCAGCAGCAGTACGTGTTCCGCTGCTTTCAGATCCATGGTGCACGCGCGCTCTGCATCCGGCACGATTCCGAATCCGGAAACCAAGAGCGTCGGCGGAATCATGATGGTGCGGCCATCCTGGGTACGGAACTGATTCTTCAAACTGTCCTTACCACTGATGAACGGCGTGCGGTACGCCATCGCACCGTCGTAGCACGCCTCAGCAGCACGGACCAGTGCCCCCATGTTGCGCGGGTCATCGCATGAAGGCCAACAGAAATTATCCAATACCGCCATGCGGGTTGGGTCAGCGCCAACACACACCATGTTGCGCACGCATTCATCAAGCGCTGCAAGGGTCATGGCGTACGGGTCTGCACTCCAACCAGTGGCAAGTCCATTACTGATGGCAAGCGCACGGCGCGAACCAGGCACGGGATGCACAACTGCGGCATCGGATGGACCACCATTGCCAACACCAACCAGCGGCTTGATGACGCTGCCGCCTTGAACCTCATGGTCATACTGACGGATGATCCATTCCTTGCTAGCGATGTTCGGATGAGCAAGCAGTGCGCACGTGGTGTCAACAAGCCGAGGACCAACACCCCGCCCGTTTCCAGGCGCTGGCAACTGCGCGGCGCTCCACGCTGCATCCCACACGGCTTCACGGGTTGGCATCGGTACGCCTTCATGCAAGAAATGCGTATCCAGCGCGCCGACTTCGGTGCCGTGCCAATACAAGCGAATCATGCCGTCATTGCTGCCAAATTCACCCAGATCACAAAGCTCCACCCCATGCGCCACACACACCGCGCGCAGGCGTTCCAACTTGGCGGGAGGCACCGACAGCACCATACGCTCCTGTGCTTCAGAAATCCAAATTTCGGTGGGACTCAGGCCGTCATACTTCACAGGCGCGCATTCAAGATTGACGGTGGCGCCAACGTCCTTGCCCATCTCTCCAACAGCGCTTGAGAATCCACCGGCTCCACAATCGGTAGTGCCGCTGTACAGCGGCCCATCCGGCTGGTCGCGTGCTGCAAGCATGGCGTCGAGCATCTTCTTCTCAGTGATCGCATTGCCGATCTGCACGGCATGACTAAATTCGCTGGAATGGCCATGCTCAACTTCGGCACTTGAGAAGGTGGCACCATGAATGCCATCGCGACCAGTACGCCCACCAATGGCCACAATGCGATCGCCACGCACGGTGACACCCTTGACCATGGTGCGCGGCATCACACCAATCACGCCGCAGTACACCAACGGATTTCCAACGTAGCGCTCGTCAAACCACACCGCGCCATTGACGGTGGGAATGCCCATGCGATTTCCGTAGTCGCGCACCCCGGCAACTACTTGCGTCAGAATGCGCCGAGGCGGAAGGCACCCGGCTGGGACATCGGTGCCATCGAGCGGCGCAACGCAGAAGACATCGGTCGCCGCAATTGGCTTGGCGCCGAGGCCTGTCCCCATGATGTCACGAATGCAACCACCAATGCCGGTCGCCGCGCCACCGTACGGCTCAATGGCGCTGGGGCGATTGTGTGTCTCACACTTGAAACACACCGCGTGATGGTCGTCAAAGGCAATGACTCCAGAATTGTCTACAAACACGGAAAGGCACCAATCGATGCGATCCGGGTTGTGCTCATCAATCAGTTCAAAGGTGCCGGCGGCGACGGTGCTCTTCAAGAGGTTCTTGATAGTCACCGATCCATCATTTGCAGGTGTGTGGCCTGGACGCAGTGTGGCGGTCGCATGGGGCGCGCCGGCATGTGCGGCGGAAGGAAGCGTGCTCGGCAAACGCTTGCCCGATTGCAAGGAGTATTGCCCGGCTCCCAAGTTCGCTTCGCGATAGTGGACCGTGCTCTTCAGCGTCTTATGTACGCAGTGTTCGCTCCAAGTCTGCGCCAGCGTTTCCAGTTCGATCTCGCGCGGCTCCCGACCAAGGCGGCGATATTCCGCTTGGATCGCTTGCATCTCTTGCAGCGAAAGGAACAAGTGCGCCTCGCGACTCAATTTCTCAAGCGCTGCGTCACTCAGGTCGCGCAGTGGAATTTCCACAATGCGCATGGTGTAACCATGACCAGTTGGAAAGTGTGCTGGATGCCACGGTTCAGCATGCACGCCGTGGATTACCGGATTCGCAAGCACGCGTTCGCCAATAGTCATTGCGCCAAGTTGATTGATGCCGGCCAAGTCATAGCGGTCGCCGGTTCGCACGTGTACGGACGTCCCAAACATTGCCTGCACGGCCGACTCCACGCTTTCCGCAGCTGGATCAGTCACGCCGGGCAGTGGATGAATCTCCACCATGGCATCCAGGCGATGCGTGGCAATGCCACGAGCCTGCACCTCCGCGCGTTGGGTGACCGGATCCGCAAGCAATTCATGGGCAATGCGACCAACGTCTGCTTCCGAGATGTCTCCCGCCAGCAGATACACCGAGGAGTGCTGCGCAGCCGTTGGTATGGCAGAAAGTCCCAGCGCCGTGGCTTGCCGAATCACCGCATCCGCACGGGGGTCGGACTGGCCGGACTTGGGGCGAACTTCGACGCGGTAAACCAATGTCATGGGGCATGAATCATAGAGATTCCCTGCCCGCGCCATGGAATGTGCTGGTTAGAAAATCAGCTGCAGCTGCGTGCGGAAGACAATTTCATCACTCCGCGAAGGACGCCACCCGGCATTCACGTCAGAGAACAATGGATTTACCGCGGTGATTGCCCAGCCCAGGTCGGTGGTCCACTTCAGGTCCTGCCCGTCCAGGTAGTAGTTCACGCCAATGGTGAGCAGGTTGAGGGGATCCGGATTTGCGATCTCCGGATTGATGCCGTTCAAGGCGCTTGTGCCGCCGTCAATGTAGGCAAACTCATAACGAGCAAACAACTCAGCCTTGGGCATGATGTACATCGAGCCTTGGAGTTGCGCCGCAATGATGTTGAGCGTGCCCAGGTCATACTGAACATTTTCTTGCGAGTCGCCGAACGTCGGCTGCAGTGCCGCTGGGGCGTTGACGTAGTTGTAGAAGACCGCGCCGTACACGGCGGCGCCACCGAAATTCGCTTGCGCATCAATGGTGGCGGTGAACCACTGCGAATCCGGGTTCTTAGTACCGGGGGTGTCTTCATTCGCTTGGTAGCCACGCGAGTTCTGATAGTGCAAACCCAAGCCAGTCAGGAATCCAAAGGTCTCCATCGACGGGCTGGTGTAACTACGGAATTGGTCCCAGCTACCAGCGGGTTTCCAATCAAAGCGATGGGTGACGCTGTATGCCGCACTCTGTGTCCAGAACTGCGCGTTCTGACTGCCAAAGCTACCCGTCGGCCAGAGCTTGTAACCATTGCCGCCGTACGTCGCATTCACATCACCGAGCATGTTGTCCTGCGCACCGCTATCAATAGAAGTGCGCGAGCGGAATTCATCGTTGGTGTATTCAAGCTCAATACCCTGCGTGTAGCCCAGCGCGTAGTGGAAGTCCACTACTGAACGCGCGGACGACATTTGGTACTGCTCAAGCACCAAGAAACCACGCGAGAACGGGGAGCGATACTGACCGGTGCGTACCGACCAATTGTCATCGAGGTTGATACGAATCCACGCGTCCAGCAACTCGACTTGACTGAAGTCTGGGCCACCGGCGATCGCTGCCGACTGCGCATCCGTATCACCCTTATTGATGTTGGTGGTGACCTGCTCGAAGAAACGCGCCTTGACCATGTACTGGAAGTCGCGACTGAAGACGTGACCATCGGCCCACAGTTGCAGATCCGGAACATTGAAGCCGTAGCGGGTTTCTTTGCGATCAAAGACCGCTTGCTGTGCCGAATTTGCGCTGTTATATGACCCGGTACGAATGGTGCTTGAAGTAAATCTGTTCTGTATGAAGCCGCCAAGGTTCATACGGAATCTTCCATCGGCGCTTGCCATGAAGAATCCATCGTTCCAACCAGCGGTCATGCCACTGCCCTGCAAACTGGCGCGTTGATCGCTGTCGGCAAGCACGTCGCGAACGATGTCGCGAATCTGTCCAGCGCGTTGTTCACCGAGCCACTCTTCGCCTTGCTGACGATTGAGATCAGTGACGCGGCCTTCCAATTCGCGGTTGCGGTCTTCGAGTGTCTCGAGCCGCTTCATCAGTTCATCGACTCCCGGAGCAGGGCGCGCCAGTACGTCGCCCGCAGCACCTGGGTCCACCACTGCGGGCTCTTGTGCCCACGCGTGCGAAGCGCCGGCGATGGTGATCGCGGCGGAGCAGGCGGCAAAGAGATTTCCCACATTTCGAGCCATGGAGTACGAATGCTATCGCAGTGGTTTCATCGGACGGTCAAGGGCACACCCTGCAGCGGGAGAAGCAAATCAACCCAAAGTTGGCTGACTGGCGGGGTGCAAAGGGGTGCCTGCATTCAGCCGTCGTTGCGGGCCATCAAAATGCTGCCTGAATCTGCAGTGAAAAACTCATGTTATTGTTGGGGTCTGACCCACCACCGAGGCCCTGCGGCGGCAGTACTGCCGAGGTCAAGGCGGGCTGCCCGCCATCGACCGGGGCAATCACTAATGCCGTCACCTTGAGCGCTCGTTGGTCGGCATACCAGTTCATGCCCACCGTGGCGTACTGCTGGGTGCCATCAGTGCTGGTGATGGTCCAATTGCCGAACGCCTCAAGTGTGTCGGCGAGGAACAATCCGCCTTGCAGCAATCCGCCCCACGCGGCCTCATCACGAGAGACCCATTGGTCAACCCAAACGCCTTGGACAAGGATGTTGGCGCCACCAAACATGAACGTGGCATCGGCGGTGACTCCGAGTGGATTGGTGCCGTCCGTGGCGGATGGATTTTGGGCGCGACCATTTTGCCATCGAACCCCAGCACCCAAGAAGGTGCCGAATTCCTGACCGCGGAAACTGGATTCATAGGCGTACTGCTCCCAGTTTCCGCACAGTTTCCAATTCACACGGCTGGCAAACGCAAGGCTCTGATTACTTGTTGAATCCCACGATGACGGCGCGGTACCGAGTTGATCGCCGTAGCAGCACTGCCACCGAATGGCGTCTCCGTCATAGCCGAGACTGACTCCGGTGGTGAAGCCGGCGGTGAATAGCCACTCCAGCATGGAGCATTCGCCCATCTGTGTTTCTGCAGTGCTGAAGAGGTGGCTTTCGTAGGTGTACGGGGTGAAGATGTTGCCGATCTGCGCGTACCAACCACTGCCGAGGTGCTTAGTGACATTGAGGTAACTCACGGTGGGTGATGGGTCATCAATCGATGCGGGATCCAACTGAACATCTTGAAAGTCCACCGGATCCTGTGCCGCACCAAAGGCCAGACCAATGAGCCACGTGAGTGATGGTCCAGCGAGGTTGCCGGTGGCAAAGAGCTGCGCGCGACGAACCTCCGCGCCCCAAACGGAATTGGACGATGGATCACGTTCGGCGGCGTCGTAGCCTTGGTTCCACACAAAGCGAACTTGCATGAAGCCGAACACACGCGCGGTCTGTTGACCATCAACGGTGCCGAGATAGAAGCCGCGGTCCGTGGCATATCCGCTCACCAGCGCGCTTCCCGATTCGGCGCACTGCGTACGCGTGGACGAGTCGGCGAGCACGTCTGACACCAATGACCGTATCTCAGACGCGCGTTGATTGGACAGCCATGCCTCACCTTGCTCACGGCGGATAGCGGCCAAGTCAGCGCGCATGGCAGCGAGGTCGGCGTCCATGCCAGTCACGTCGGTGCTCACGCTGACTGGTGTTGCATCGACTGGATGGTCAATGACTCCCAGCGCGGATCCCAAGAGAAGGACGAGGGTGGTGGCCATGTGTGGTGGAGGCTAGCGGGATGACTGAGACAAAAACACATCGGACCCGGCCGAAGCCGGGTCCGATGGAAGTTTTACATTGTCGCAGCTGGGCTGCAGGTTGAGTCGATCCCGAGGGATCAGAACATGACCTGGAGCTGGCAGACGAGCGAGAAGTTGTTCTGGCTGTCGGAGAGACCAATACCACCCTCGAAACCACGGAGGTTGCCAGCGTCGGCAGCGTCCTTGTTCAGAGGAATGATGCCCATCACAGTTGCCTTGATGGAGTTCTTCGCGAAGTACCAGTTAGCACCGGTCTGGAGGTAGTTGGTCGTTCCCAAGCTAGCGGAACTCGAACCACTTTCAGCCGTGTCAGCGTAAGCCCATGCGCCGAAGACTTCAAGATCTTCGGTGATGAATGCGCCACCCTGAACGTTGAAACCCCAAACACTCGATGATGCATCGGTTCCTGGGTAGCCATCCTGCCAGAGGAACTGACCAATCAGGTTGAAACCGCCAAACTTTGCCTGCGCATCAGCGGTGAGGCCGAGCGGGTTGGCATCGTAAACACCAGCGGAATTGTCATTACGACCGTTTTGCCAGATCACGCCGCCACCGATGAGGAGACCGAACTCCTCGCCCTTGAAGCTGCTCTCCTTAGAGAACTGATCCCAGGTGCCGGCAACCTTGTACTCAGCGCGTCCTGCAACAGCGATGCTCTGGTTGTCATTGTTGTCCCAGGAGTTGCCAACGGTGCCCGACGAATCGGTCTGCACGATGTTGTACCAACCACCCGAAACGCGGAATGCATCCTTCTCGAGCTTCGCCATGGCGCCGACCTGCTGGCCTGCACCGAACATGTACTCGAAGATCGAGTAGTCACCCATTTGGGTGGAACCGGCGTTGAAGAGATTGCTTTCAACGGTGAACGGGACGTTCATCTGACCAACGGAGACGGAGAAGCCGTCGCCGAAGGACTTGGTGACCATCGCGTAGTACAGGTTGAAGTTACCTGCATCAGCGTTGTATGGATCGTTTTGTGCGTCGTACGCCATACCGACCAGGTACTTCCAACTTGGGTCAACAACGTTGCCCGAGAAGAAGGCCTGCGTGCGGCGGTTTTCGAAGCCCCAGGAGTTCTGGTCCTTCGTGTCTTGGTAGGTGTTGTTCCAAACGAAACGAACCTGCTCAAGGGCGTTGATCTTCAGCGAGTAGTTGCCATCGGCGCTGGAGATGAAGAAGCCGTTGTTGTAGCCGGCCGTCGCGCCGCCAGCTTGCTGGAAGCTGGAGCGGGTGTTGGAATCGGCCAGGACGTCCTGGACGACGCCGCGGATCTGGTCCGCGCGCTGTTCGGTGAGCCACTGTTCGCCCTGATTACCTTTGAGGGCTGCGATTTCGGCCTTAAGCTCCGAGATCTGGGTGGCGGTGTCATTGTTCCCCTCGACGGCTGCGTAGCTCACGCCCGTGAGCGTGAGGGTCGAGCCCGCGAGGAGCCCAACAAACTTGGTCAGACTCATATGCGTTCGCTCCTTGTATCGGGTTGGGGCTCTGACATTTCACCCACAAACCCAGTGACGAATTCTCAAATCTTGGCGCCCACCAACGCGGTGGGCAGACGTGAGACTCAACCGCTATCGGCATTGTGAAGCCGATTAGTTGAAGGGGGATCATAGCAAGGACAAAGGGAGCGTGTTGGCATTTGGTCAAAATATGCCCTAGGAGGTCAATAAAGGTGTTTCATGAGCTGATTGAATAATTAAACAGTTCAATGTGCAGATTGCGTAAATCGACTTCGAATAGGGACTTAGAAAGATCTCTCGTAGTTTTAATGCAAGTTGGACATTTCGAGGGGAAATGCGCAGATTTCCCTGTTGATGGCGCAACTTGCAGCTCACGCATGCAACTGCCACACCGTGGGTCGGCTCAAATATGCGGGGACTTCCGTCGAACATCCAAGGATCTCGCTGAATTCGCGTGATCCTGGCGCTTGTGACGCAGAATCCGCCCTTAAGCGAGATGCTCGATGGCGTCATGCAAGTGACCGATCGCCACCACTTCGGCCCCTGGCGCGGCGGCGCGCGCACTCTCAACTTGTGTGGCGGGCACCAAGAGCAGCTGCGCTCCGCGTCGTACTGCGGTCTGCACCCGTTGATCGATCTGACGCACGGATCGCACTTCACCAGAGAGTGCGATCTCACCGAGCGCAACCGTTGCTGCGCCTGCACCGCGTTCGTAGAAGGCACCAGCAATGGCGAGTGCGGTAGCGAGATCGGCTGCCGGTTCAATGATCCGCATTCCACCGAGTGCGGATGCGTAAACATCTTGATCGCCAAGTCGCAGGCCGCCGTGTTTTTCCAATACTGCAATCAGCATTGCCAGGCGTGCACTGTCAAGACCGCTGGCACGGCGCTTCGCTGCGCCAAGAAATCCCGTAGCGGTAAGTGCCTGAATTTCAGCAAGAAGTACGCGCGTTCCTGCAAGCACTGGAGCGAACACGCTGCCTGGTCGGCGCGAAATCACTTTGTTCTTTGCGCTATCGCCGGCGTTCGATCCGTTGGATGAACTGCTTGAAGATTCCGGAGCGAGTGTTGCCTCTTCTACTTCAATGAGACCAGCGCCGGTCATTTCAAAGAGGCCCAGTTCTTGCGTGCTTCCAAATCGATTTTTCACCGCGCGCACCACGCGATAAGAATGATGTCGGTCACCTTCGAAGGCGAGGACTACATCTACGAGGTGTTCAAGAAGTTTGGGACCAGCGAGGTCACCGTCCTTGGTGACATGACCAACGATGGCTACCGCAGTACCGCTTGTCTTTGCGAGTGTGACAAGGTCAAGGCAACAACGGCGCAACTGTGCAAGGCTTCCCGGAATGGCATCAATGTCTCCGCGGTAGGCAAGTTGGATGGAATCCAGCACCAGAAGGTCGGGCGCGATGCGACGCGCTTCTTCCACGATCACCGCCAGATTTGGCTCGGCGAGCAGAAGTAAATGTTGGCCGCGCACTGCATCGGCGCTGCCATCAAGTCGATCAGCACGCATCTTGACTTGCGCTGCGCTCTCTTCGCTGGTGGCATAGAGAACCCGACGTCCGCGCCCAGCGAGGGCAGCCGCGGCTTGCAAGAGCAGCGTGCTCTTACCGATACCGGGATCGCCACCAATGAGCGCAACGCTGCCGGGGACCAGTCCACCGCCGAGGACGCGGTCAAATTCTTCGATACCTGTAGAGGTTCGTGGAACATCATGCGGCTTCACTTCCGCGATCGGCTGCGCGCGTCGACTACCGCGTGCGGCGGTGAGTTCGGCAGGAAGCTCGAGTGCGCCGTGTGCGGGGCGCGAGGTGATATCCGACGCTTCGGTGAAGCGTTGCAATCCATCCCATGCGCCGCAATCTGGGCACTTGCCCATCCACTTGGGCTGAACATTGCCGCATTCACGACAGACGAAGCTGGTCTTGACCTTTGCCATTGGCAGGGTCGAGTGTAGAAGCGAGCGATGAAGCATTTGCGACCTGCAGCCAAAGCGCCGCGCGGAATTTCCCCTCAGGCGATTGTGGGGACCCTCGCCTGCGAATAGTCTGCACGTATGCACGCTCTGCGCGGAATCTGGAATCTCGCCCTGTTGGGCGCCAAGACGGGCTTCCGGCTCCGCGGTAGCTACTGGACATGGCGGATGGAAACGGCCTTTGGCGCAGACCGTTCCAAATGGCCATCACCCGCGGCACGCCGCAAAGCCGCCATCGAATACGGCGCCTGGGTGGGCGAGATGCGCCGCATGCGCCGCACGCCCCGCTGAAATCCAAAGTCTGGAACCCGCCCACCTGGCCGCAAGCGCCGGAGAGGACAGGGCCGCGCTCAGCGGCCGTCCTCGTAAGGCGAATGCGGGCCAGTACGAAATCGTGTTGCATCAGAGCCCCTACGAAAGCGTGATGCAACAACGCGCACCCTGGCCGCAAGCGCCGGAGAGGACAGGGCCGCGCTCAGCGGCCATCCTCGTAAGGCGAATGCGGGCCAGTAAATCGGCGTGATGCCACAACGCCGCCAGTACGCAGGCGTGATGCCACAACTCACGCCGGACTAAAGCGGCTCCCAAGCATCCCAATCTTCGCGTTCGGACTTGCGCTCTTCGGCAAGCGCGGGCCAACGAACCACACGATGATCAGGCACAGCAAGCTGCCCGCCCACATCCACTGGGTGATACCGAAGTACACAAACACCGCGGTGCATGTGAGGATCAGCAGCGCGGTCGGGATCATGCCCTCCCAAGCGAGTCGCATGAGTTGATCGAAGCGGAAGCGTGGAAGGGTCCAGCGCAATGCGATGCCGAGGGAGACCACCAGGAATGTCTTGCCCGCCATCACACCAATCTGCGCGACGATCAGTGGCAGACCACCGACTAGCGGTAGATCCCAAGGCAGGAATGCGCCGAATGGATTAACGCTCCAACCGCCCAAGAAGAGCACAACAAACAGTGCCGATCCCGCGATCATGTTGAAGTATTCCGCCAAGAAGAACAGTGCAAAGCGCATACTTGAGTATTCGACGTGGTATCCGCCGACGAGCTCACTTTCACATTCTGCAAGGTCGAAGGGAAGACGGTTCGTTTCCGCCAACATGCAGGCGTAGAAGAGGATTGCGGTGAGTGGCTGCTGGAAGATGTTCCAAACATTGGCCTGCTGCCCAGCGATGATGCCGCCCGGCGTGAAACTGCCGCACATCAGGATGACGGCGAGCATGCAGACGCCCATCGGAATCTCGTAGCTGATGATTTGTGCGGACGCACGCAGACCACCAAGGAACGCGAACTTGTTGTTGGATGCCCAACTACCGATCGCCACACCGTAAACGGATAGGCTGGCGATGGCGAGCATGTAGACGACGCCGATGTTGACGTCCGCGCCGACGATCTTCACTTGGCCGGTGAGACCAAGAAATGGAATCGTGGAGAGATCAAGGATGCCGCCCCAGGGGATGACCACGAAACCGATCAACGATGGAATCGCCAACAGCGCAGGCGCGATGGTGAACAGGCCCTTGTCGACGTGATTGGGGGTGTAGTCCTCCTTCATGAAGAACTTCAGGCCGTCAGCGATGGGCTGCAGGAGACCGAACGGCCCCACGCGATTTGGACCAACGCGATCCTGCATCCATGCGGAGAGGCGGCGTTCGAGCCAGATGGTGTAGGCGCATGCGCCGAGGATGACATGGAGCGCAAGGGCAACCACGGTGACGCTTGCGATCAACTGGGCGAGTGAGGCGCCGGTTGGAAGCCACGCGGGTAGGAAATCGGTCAAGGTCTGCATGAGTGGCGGAAGTATATGGAGGTGCGGTCAGACGGTGGTTGGCACTTCAGCGCGGCTCCGGGCGAGTGCCGGGAAATAGTCCTGGATGGCGAACACCTGCCAATGTCCACTGCGGAGCGCTTGAATTGCCTGAACGGCAGCGCGCGCGCCTGCCATGGTGGTGATGATGGGCAAGTTGGCCCGAACCGCTTGGGCGCGGATACGACCTTCGTCAGTATTTCCGCCCTTTTTGGTGGGGGTGTTGATCACCAGTTGCACTTGACCGTTGGACATGAGGTCAACAACGTTGGGACGCTGACCGGTGGCGATCTTGGGAATGGCCGTGCATGCCACGCTGTAGGTGTGCAACATGCGCGCGGTGCCTTCGGAACACAGGACTTCGAAACCCATGCTGGCAAGACTGCGCGCTACTTCGACTGCTTGTTGCTTGTCGGAATCGCGCACGCTCAAGAACACTTTTCCAGAGGTGGGAAGCTTGACGCCGGCGGCCATCTGCGCCTTGGCGAATGCAACGGGCAGACTGCGGTCCGCGCCCATCACTTCGCCGGTGGAGCGCATTTCTGGACCGAGGACAACATCGACACCCGGGAACTTTGAGAACGGGAAGACGCTTTCCTTCACGGCATAGAAGCCGGTATCAGGAATCTCCTTGGTGCCAAGTTCTTCGAGCGATGCACCCATCATCACCTTGGCGGCGATGTTGGCCCACGAAACGCCCTTGGCCTTTGAAACAAACGGTGCGGTGCGCGAGGCGCGCGGATTGACTTCAATGATGTAGACGGTTTCGTCCTTGACGGCCATCTGCACGTTCATCAAGCCACGCACACGCAAGCGCTCGGCCAAGGCGCGCGCTTGATCGCGAATTCGATTCACGATGCTTGGCGGCAGGCTGTACGGCGGAACGGTGCACGTGCTGTCACCGGAGTGAATGCCCGCTTCTTCGATGTGCTCCATCACGCCGCACACCAGCGCGCGCGGTCGCGCACTGCGCTGCTCCACTTGCTTGGAACGGCTTGCTTCATGCGGTTCAAAGTCAGCGACGACGTCGACATCAACTTCAATGGCATCGGACAAGAAGCAATCAATCAAGACTGGGGCATTGGCCAAGTCGCTGACATTGACGGCAGTGGTCATGTAGCGGCGTAGTGCGGGCTCATCGAAGCAAATTTCCATACCGCGCCCACCCAGGACATAACTGGGCCGCACCAACACTGGGTAACCAACGCGGGTTGCTTCCGTCACGGCTTCGTCAAGACTGCGCGCGATTCCGGATGGTGGTTGATTGAGACCAAGCTCTTCCAGGATGGCCTTGAAACGATCGCGATCTTCTGCCAGGTCAATGCTCTCAACGCTGGTGCCGACAATCGGTACGCCAGCGGTCACAAGGCCGTGCGCGAGATTGAGCGGGGTTTGGCCACCGAATTGCACGATGCAGCCGATCACTCCGCCCGAGCGCTCGGACTGATCGATGCCGCCGCCATTGAGTCGTTCGACAACATTGAGTACATCTTCAAGCGTCAGGGGTTCAAAGAACAACAAGTCGCTGGTGTCAAAGTCCGTGCTGACCGTCTCTGGATTGGAGTTGATCATCACGCTTTCGAGACCCATCTCGTCGGCGGCGAACGCTGCTTGGCAGCAGCAATAGTCAAACTCAATACCTTGGCCAATGCGGTTGGGGCCGCCGCCGAGGATGATCACCTTGGGGGTAGCAGAGATGCGCGTTTCATCTTCAGTGGTGCGCTTTCCATCTACAAAATAAGGCTCTTCGTAGGTGCTGTAGTAGTACGGCGTGGCGGCTTCAAATTCTGCGGCGCAGGTGTCAACCAGTTTGAAGACTGGCTCAACGCCCATGGCCTTGCGGGCGGCGCGGACTTGCAGAATGGTGGTTGGGCTGATGGTGCCGAGCCACACGTTTGCAAGCTGCGCATCGCTGTAGCCAGCTTTCTTTGCAGCAAACATCAAGTCACGCGAGCAGCCTTCCAAGGTCTTTGCTGCGATGATTCGATCTTCAAATGCAACCAGTTCAGCGAATTGCCGGAGGAACCAGCGATCGATCTTGGTGATCTGATAGACGCGATCGACGCTCCAGCCCATCTTCAGTGCGTAGCGAACAAAGTACAGGCGACCTTGGCTTGGAACCGCGAGTTTGCGCAGCAGCGTGTCTTCTGGAATTGGCCAGTCGGCGGACGCGGCTTCGGTGGGGCGGAGGACCTTCGTTTCTGAACTGGTGGCGGTGGCGGTGATTCCTTGTGCGGCGGACGCTGCGGCAACTCCAGCACTTGCATTGGCGCGCTGTTGCTTCAGCCAGCGATCGTTGTTGTCGAGGCCGAATCCGAAGCGTTTCACTTCCATACTGCGGATGGCTTTTTGGAATGCTTCCTTGAAGGTGCGGCCGATGGCCATCGCTTCACCGACTGACTTCATCTGTGTAGTGAGTGTCTCGTCAGCTTCGGGGAATTTCTCGAATGTCCAGCGTGGCATCTTCACTACCACGTAATCAATTGATGGCTCGAAGCATGCACTGGTGGTGCCGGTGATGTCGTTGGTGAGTTCATCAAGCGAATAGCCAACCGCCAGCTTGGCTGCGATGCGCGCGATCGGGAACCCGGTGGCCTTGGAGGCGAGCGCGGAACTGCGCGAGACGCGCGGATTCATTTCAATGACCACCATCTCGCCGGTCTCTGGGCACACGCCGAATTGCACGTTGCTGCCGCCGGTTTGCACGCCAACTGCGCGCATGATGGCGAACGCCGCGTCGCGCATTCGTTGATATTCCTTGTCGGAAAGCGTCATGATTGGCGCAACGGTGACGCTGTCGCCGGTGTGCACGCCCATCGGGTCGATGTTCTCGATGCCGCAGACAACGATGCAGTTGTCTTTGCGGTCACGCACGACTTCGAGTTCGTATTCCTTCCAGCCGAGCACGCTCTTGTCGATGAGCACTTGGCCGATCATGCTGGCGGACAAGCCGCGGCGAACGGTCTCTTCAAACTCTTCCAGGTTGTAGGCGATGCCGCCACCGGTGCCGCCGAGCGTGAATGCGGGACGCAAGATCGCTGGCAAGCCGCATTCCTTGAGGAATTCGCGTGCTTCGTCCATGTTGGTGACGGTGCGTGAAAGCGGTTGGCGCAGACCCAGTTTCTCAACGATCTGCCGGAATGCTTCGCGATCTTCGGCGCGATGAATGACTTCACGGTCGGCACCGATCATCTCCACGCCGTGGCGCTGCAGAATGCCATCGTCCCAGAGTGCGCATGCGCAGTTGAGTGCGGTCTGGCCGCCAAGCGTTGGAAGCAGCGCATCGATCGGTGTGCCCAATTCCTTCTCGCGGATGATGATTTTTTCAACAGCCTCGGGCGTGATGGGCTCGATGTAGGTGCGGTCACTGAACGCGGGATCGGTCATAATCGTCGCGGGATTGGAATTCACCAAGACGACGCGGAAGCCCTCTTCATGGAGCGCTTTGCATGCCTGCGTACCGGAGTAATCGAACTCGCAGCCTTGGCCAATGACAATGGGTCCAGAGCCGATGATCAGGATTGTGTGGATGTCTGTGCGACGTGGCATCGTGTGGGACCGACCCTGAGGCCGGCGGGGGAAAGCGGTGCGCGCGTCTGGGTATGCGCGGCGGCGGTCGACCACGTGCAGTGCCCAAACTTGCGGGAGGATAGCGGAAGGTGCATCTGCGCGGTCGCTGCGGGTACACCTTGGGCTCATGAAGCCAGAACCCACAGGATTCATTGCAGAAACTGCCGCGCCCGCCATGGACCTCATGGGGATCGTGTGGTGGTTTGCAGCAGCAGTGGCGGCGGTGACGGCGTTGATTGCGATAGCGGTTGCCCTCTTGGTGGTGACCGGATTCGTTGTGCGTGCGCGGGCTGGCGATCGATTGGCGTGGAGCGGAACGATGGGTGCGATCGAGGCGCTGCTGCGACCGCTGGCACGGTTCATTCATCGAACCAAGTGGGAGGGATTCGATCGATTCAAGGTGCCAGAGGGTGGATTCGTGATTGTTGCAAATCACGCTAGTGGGCTTGATCCGCCATTGATGCAATTTGCAGTGCCGCGTCGCGTGCGTTTCATGATGGCAACGGAACAGATGCATCCGATGTTCAGTTGGTTCTGGGGACAGTTGCGCGTGTTGCCAGTGAGTTACACAGCGGCAGATGCGGTGATGTTCCGTGAAGCGGTGCGCCATGTGAAAGGTGGCGGCGTGGTGGGCGTGTTTCCGGAAGGCGAGATTGAGCGCCCGCCGTGCGTGCTGGCACCATTTGTAGAGGGAACGGGCACACTGGTAGCACTGACGAAGGCGCCGGTGGTGTTACTGTGGATTCACGGAACGCCGACGATTGGTAACGCCCTGCTCGACCCACTTGTGCCGCGCGGTCGCGCGCGTGTGCAATACGTCGGGACGTATGACTTCGCTGCTGAAGGAGTACGCGATGCCAAAGAAATCACGGCACGCTTGCGTGCTGAACTTGCGCGCGTGAGCGGATGGCCGATGCGTGAGAAATGATTGAGCGCGGGGGTTGAAGTGAGTTGAGTCGTTGACCGCCCCCTCCGTTGCGCGCGGGACCCTCGGACGCGGACGGCTGCGCTCCACAAGGTTCCGCTTAGCCTCGGGCGAAACTGTTCGTCCGGTTGGCACCCACGGGGCGTACGTCCAACTGCCGGACTTCTCAGTTTCACACGCCGCTTA
>CAMDUB010000037.1 GCA_945878575.1 Phycisphaera mikurensis NBRC 102666
AACTCTTCATCGATCCGGATACCTGCATCGATTGCGGACTGTGCGTCGACGAATGCCCGGTCCATGCCATCTATCCGCAGGAAGACCTTCCTTCGGAGTGGACCAAGTACATCCAAATTAACTCGGACTTCTTCAAGACCCAGAAGTGATGGATCGCGGCGGCTGTCGGAGCCGCATACGCGCCCGCATTGATGGACTTCCGAACAACGACGCGCGCCGCAGATTGCGGCACGCGTCGTTTGTTCTTTTACGGTTGGATTTTTGCCCGGGTTGGCATGAGGCGCCATGATCCGCCTGGATCCACCTAGATCGCCTCACTCAGAGCATCCTCGCGCGTCTATTCCTCGCGCTGCTCAGCTGGCTTGTTGACACCGATTGCAACGTTGCCCTTCTCGGTCCAGTCGGTGGCGCGGCTGCCCAAGTTGAGCTCGCTGGGCATGGTCTTTCGGTATCCGAGCTTGCGGATGATCTCCAAGACATCGGTCCACGAAGGAAACGTCTTGTGATTCACGCGCTTGAATGCATCAATGGCCAGGAGGAACAGGTACTGCTCCCGGTTCATTTCGCCTTCTTCAGCGGTCTTGACGAAGTCCGTGAGGCGGCGCCCCGGACCACGGCGGCGTTCAAGATTGGTTGGATCCGTGGATAGATCGCGTCGGTCAATACCAACCCGTCGGTCCACCACGTCCGGCACCGGAGCATCGACGTGATCAGGGGTCTGAGCGGGGTCGCGTGGCTTGCGTCGATCTTCGGGAGTCATGACCAAAGTGTATCCATCCGGCTTCAGGGAATTGCGTGGATACGATGCAGCCAATGCATTCGGACCCCTCGATGCGACCTGCCACCACTCGCTCCACTGTCATTGCCCGCATTGCGGCCGTTGCTGCAGTCATCGCGGTTGCCTTTGCCGCCGCTTCGGGCGCGGAAGCGATGCAGTCGCCACCGGCCGCTGCAACCCCGGCGCCGGCACAAGCGCCGGCACCAACACCAGCCCAAGCGCCGGTCACTGCCACGGCAGCGCTTCCGCGCCTGCTGGTCTTCAGCCGCACCGCCGGTTTCCGGCACGCTTCCATTCCCGATGGCATTCGCGCCGTGACGGAGATTGGGGCGGGGCGCTGGACCGTGGATGCAACCGAAGATTCGTCCGTATTTACCTCCGCCAATCTGAAGAACTATCGCGCGGTTGTGTTCCTCTCCACAACCGGAGATGTGCTTGACGACGCACAACAGAAGGCGTTTGAGGAGTACATCCATGCCGGTGGCGCGTGGGTGGGGGTGCACGCCGCCTCGGATACCGAATACGACTGGCCGTGGTACGGCAAGTTGGCGGGCGCGTGGTTTTTAGGGCATCCAGCCGTCAATCAAGAGGCGACCGTCGTTGTTGAGGACCGGACCCATCGCAGTACGCGCATGTTGCCCGCGGAATGGAAGCGACTTGACGAGTGGTACGCGTTCCGCACCAACCCACGGAGCAATGTGCACGTCTTGGCATCGCTTGACGAGAAGAGCTACGACCCGGGCAAGGCATCCATGGGTGGCGATCATCCAATCATGTGGTGCCACGACTTTGAGGGCGGGCGCGCTTGGTACACGGCCGGCGGGCACACCAAGGAGAGTTACACCGAGCCACTTTTCCGTCAGCATCTGTGCGAGGGCATCGCATGGGCCGCAGGAATTGACGATGCCAAAGCAGTTCCCGTCGCGGCGCCTGCCAAGCCAAGCGCACAACGCATGCAGTCAACGCGCGCATACACCGTGCTGGCGGACGCGTCACCCATGATGGCAATGATTCCAACCTCGCTTGCCCTGGGCGGCGCATTCTTGGTGGCAGCCATCATCTTGGGTGCAAGTGGTCAGGGCATCAAGGGTCCCGTACTGAACTGGGCATTTCCAGGGCTTGGGCACGTGGTGCTTGGACACCGCAAGCGCGGATTCTTAGGGATGGCGGCCATTCTGGGAATGTTCGGCTGCGGGCTTCTTATCGGTGGAATTGATGCCGTCGATAGCGTCGAGGATGCGCCGTGGTTCATTGCACAAAGTGGCAACGGACCGATCGCCCTCGCCACTGACTGGGCTAATCAGAACATTCTGAAGACCGGCAAGGTTGGGGAACTCTTGCCTGCGCCCGCGCCGCTTGATCCACTGGGGCGCCCGCTGCCAGGCCAGCACACCATGTCATCCTTCAAGGGCTTGGGTTCGGCGAATGAATTTGGAACGCTGTTCATTGCGCTCGGCGGTTTGATGAATTTCATTCTGGTGATGGACATCAGTCGCCGCGATTGAATGGCAGCGCTAGCACGCAACGCCAACACGCAGCGCCCGCCCGCCCACTCACTCACTCACTCACTCACTCACTCACTCGCGGACTTCACCGAATAGCACCTGTGCGATCGGCACCATTCGTTCCGGGAGACTCAGGGCAACTTCGTCCCCGGCTTCCAAGCGAGTGTCGCCACGCACTCGATGTGTCCGTGCTCCGCGGATGACCAGCGCAATGGTGATCTCGCTGGGCAATTTCGCCTCCGACAGGTATCTGCCATCAATTGATGAGCCGGGCTGCACCACCATGATCATCATGCACGTGTCGAGCGGTGTCTTGGTGACCATGTCGATGGTGGTGGATGCGCGCGGAATGGGCGCAAGCCGGACGCGCAATACCCGCATCACCCATCGCACTGTCGAGCCAGGGATGATGCTGCCAACCACGACGCACACGAACACCACCGCAAAGGCCCGTGACAAATTGTGCTGACCTTCACTGGTGCGTGCAGCGTTCATGGGGATCATCATCAAGATGATCGGTACTGCGCCGCGCAGCCCGAGCCATGAAACGGCAAGCGATTCGCGAATGGGGAATCGAAACAAGAGTAAAAGCGGCGTGACTACCAGCGGCCGCGCGATAAATGCCAAGATAAAGGCAATCAGTGTTCCACTGGCCATCACGCGAATGTCGAGCAGTGATTCAGGCACCACCAAGACGCCAAGCACAAAGAACATCACAATCTGCGCGAGGTATGCCAGTGATGCATGGAAGCGAACAATGGTGCTTCTAAACGGCAAATCCGCGCTGTTGCCAAGGGTCAGTGCCGTCATGAACACCGCAAGCAATCCGCTGGAATGCAATGACTCCGCAATGCCGTACGCCAACAGTGCAAGCGCAATGGTGATGACTGGGTAAATCTCCGGCGAGTCTTCCTCAAATGCTCCAATCGCCAGGCTGCTGAGCCAGCCGATCCCCCCGCCGATCAGCGCGCCGGCACACATTTGCCAGATGATGGTGGGGATGGTGGACACTTCGAATGGGGCACCCATGGCAACACTGGTGAACGTGGCCACCAGAATGAATGCCATTGGGTCGTTCAATCCGCTTTCAAGTTCCACGATTTCTCGGACGCGGCCACTCAGGCGTTCGCGTGCCAGAATTTGCAACACGCTGGCAGCATCCGTTGATCCAAGCACGGCGCCCATCATCAGAGCCACGGACCACGGCGCGCTGGGGACGAGTATGCGAATGATGAACGCAGTGACTCCAGCCACTCCCAGGACGCCAACGGTGGCCAGTGTGATGGAAGGCAGCCAAATTCCCCGTACTTTGCGGACATCGGTGGATAGTCCGCCGTAGAAAAGAATCAGGGCCAGCGCGATGTTTCCGATGGCGTACGCGCCCTCATAGCCTTGCAGCAGCGTGCGTAACTCGGTTTGTCCACCGATCAAGATGCCCACGCCAATGAAGCCAAGCGCAGTCGGAATGCCGATGCGCATAGCCACCTTGGTGCCCATTGCCGCCACCGCCAGCATGAGCCCGCAGATGATCAGGACCAGCGGCAGATGATTGACGGCGGAGTGGAGCATGGATCGGCTTCCGTGCGCAGCGTGCGCGCGCGCGGTAGCCGTGGCAGAATAGCGATATGCAACCCGCCTTTTCTTTCGTCGATCGTGTTCGCTATGAAGGCCCGGATTCCCGAAATCTGTTCGCGTTTCGCCATTACGACGCCGATGCACCAGTTGATGGCAAGCCCATGCGCGAGCATTTGCGCTTTGCCGCTTGCTATTGGCACACCATGCGTAACGGGCTCTCCGACCCGTTTGGTGCACCCACAGCGCTCATGCCCTGGGATGATGGCACCGACACACTGGGCAATTGCCTGCGTCGCGCCGATGCATTCTTTGAGTTCCTGGAGAAATGCGGCATCGACCGTTTCTGTTTCCATGACCGCGACATAGCGCCGGAACTGGCAACGCTGCGGGAGTCCAACGCCATGCTTGACAAGGTTGCCGAGCACTTTCAGCAACATATGAAGTCAAGCGGTAAGAAATTGTTGTGGGGCACCGCCTGCCTCTTTGCGCACCCGCGCTACATGGCCGGCGCCGGAACGAGCCCGGACGTTCGCGTCTTTGCGCATGCGTGCGCGCAGGTCAAGCACGCGATGGAAGTCACCCATCGCCTTGGTGGAGATGGTTATGTGTTCTGGGGCGGGCGTGAGGGGTACTCAAGTCTCTTGAATCGCGACATGCCGCGCGACCTCGGGCACATGGCGCGGCTCTTGCAAATGGCGGTTGACTGGAAGTCTGAACTTGGTTTCCGTGGCGCGCTCTATATAGAGCCCAAGCCGCGCGAGCCAAGTGTGCATCAATATGACTTTGATGCCGCTACGGTGCTGGGGTTCCTGCGTGAGCATGGGCTCATTGGCAAAATAGCCCTGAATATCGAGACAAATCACGCCACCTTGGCGGCTCATGAGATGGAGCATGAATTGCGTGTGGCCGCCGCCGCGGGTGCACTTGGTTCGGTGGATGCCAACATGGGCACCCCCAATTGCGGGTGGGATACCGACCAGTATCCAACCGACTACGCATTGGCAACCCGAGTCATGGAAGTGGTGCTGGCATCGGGCGGATTCACGAACGGTGGTTTGAACTTTGATGCCAAGCGTCGCCGTGAAAGCTGGCGACCGGAGGATCTCTTCCACGGCCATATTGCGTCCATGGATGCGTTTGCGTTTGGACTCAAGGCTGCCGCGGCGATTCGTGCTGATGGCCGGCTTGCTGCCGCACTCGCCGCGCGGTACTCGTCATGGAACAATGAGCTGGGGCAGCGCATCGAGCAGGGCGCCACGAATTTCCCGGAGATTGAACGTGCGGTGATTGACGAGCGCGTCGGACCACCGGAGAGCGGCGCTCAAGAGCGTTTGGAGGACACCTGGAACGCAGTGGTGTGGGACGGGCGCGCGGGGCGGTGAGTTGAATTATGGAGTGATGGTGACCCGGCGGTAGGTGCCGTTGTTTTCTTGGGCGATCGTTTGCAGTGACTGCACATCGCTTTCGCTCGCGAACGCAATGGTGTTGATTTGCGTCAATGATTCCTTGTTTCCTGCGGTTATTTCATCGCGGAGCATGGCGAGGTCACTGCTGTCAAATTCACCATCGGTCAATAGAAAGATCACTTCTGGGTTCATCTGGAGTGCAAGGCGCATGGAGTCCCATGTGCCACTTCCGCCCGCCGGATCCGATTCGTGTTGGGTGACCCAGCGGATCGTTGAATCACGATTGGATGCTGTAGCGGCTAACCACTCGCCGCGGGGCGGCATCGGCACCGCATTGGTGTAGACGGTTCCTGATTTGTTCGGACTCTCCACTAGCTTGGCGCCATTCTCGGGGGATATACCAAACAGAATCACCGTGAATTTGCAACCATCACGGAGTGACTGAATGCTCTGTGCCAACTCTCTCTTGAGCAAACTCTCCCGACCATCTTCATTGCGCATGCTTGACGAGAAGTCCACGATGTAGACGATGCTCTTTGCATCAGTTCGAATGCCCATGAACTGCGCCCCGCCGCCGCCGCCTGCGCCCGCGCGACCCGCGCCGTCCTTGCCATCCCGTTTACCGACCGCAGTGGCGGTTTGCGGAGGATCGATTGGGTCATTGATGTTTGGCAAAGTGAAGCCGAATTTCGGTAATTCTTTACTTTCGCCGCTGACGAGTGACTCGCCTTCGACAGCATTTGCAGAGGCAAGCGTTCCAGTGCGTTGACCGCGCGGTGCAGAGTCAGCGGTCTCACCGACGGCTCCACGCAGATTTCCTGATGTGCCGGCGCCCGGACCGTCGCCAGCAAGCGCACTGCCGCTGCCGACGCCCGCACCGAAGCCGCTCCCGGAGCCTGTTCCATAGCCGCCACCAGATGTTCCCGCAGCATCATCCCCTGGTGGATCGGCCGGCGCCGCAAACATAATTGCCGCAATCACCAGACCGAGCGCCAGCACAAAGCAGCCAGCAATTGCAGCAATCGCAGAGTTACGCTCGCGGCGGTCGCACGATGCGCCGGGGTGTGTTTGCCAGGGAAGCCAAGAGAGTAGTGACATGGAGTTTGTTTCAAAGTGGCGCCACCACTGTGGGTGACGGGTAGGTATTCATTACGGAACGGTGGCTGCTCCCGGTGGCGGAACGTAACGGTAATCACCGCGATTCGCAGCCGCTATTGCCTTTAACTCTGGCTCTGCAGTGCGCTCGTGAAAGGCGATGGTGCTCACGGAAGTCTTACTATCGGGATTGTTGCGTTTGATTTCGTCGAAAGTTCTTTGATGGTTTGCGAATACGCCATCCGTCATGAGAAATATCGCCCCGGGCTTGAGGCTGAGAGCAATCACCATGGCATCGGTCGGATCAGTGCCACCCTCGGCACCTTGTGCATCGATCCATCGTTTCGCGGCCTCCTTGTTCGCGGTATTTGCGGGAATCAAGTGGCCGGGCGGGAATACATTGTAAAACTGGTTAAAAAACATTAACGCGAATGACCCTTTTGATGGGAGTCGCTCGATGCTGCGCTTGAGTTCAAGTTTGGCGTGAGCGAACCGATCTCCCTCCATGCTGCCTGATGAATCGATGACATAAACAACGTTGATTTCAACGGACTTCACACCCATGAATTCACTGCCCGTGCCGCCGCTCGCACCGGAACCTCCGGTCGTCGGTCTGCCCTTGGGTACTCCCGGAGCTGCTGCTGGTAGTGGCGGCATGACGGGAAGCCGCGGCACATCCGGCACGGTGAACCCGAATTTCGGTGGTTCGATCTCTGGCCCTGGCGGCGCGAGTGCTACCGATTCTGATGCTTCGGTATCGCCTTCGGTGGCAGTGCCATCGGGGGTTCCGGGTGGCGGTGCTACTTCGTCAGGTCCATCTGCGAGCTTCCCGCTGTTGTTGGCATCGGTTCCGGCCCCGGAACCATGCCCGTCGATCCCGCTCCCGGTTCCATTGCCGGTTCCCATTCCAGTTCCGGTGCCTGACCCATAGCCGCGTCCCGCTCCACCTCCCGCACCGCCGCCGCCAAGCCCGCCACCACCACCAGCGAAGATCGCCGCAAGCACAACGCACAATCCCAACACAAAGGCCGCCACGATTCCAAGAATCGCGGATGCGCGCTCGCGTGGTTCGCACAGGGCTTCGTCCTCGCCCGGTGCGGTGGAGTTCTCAGGATGAATCGGCACGGAATTAGCGTACGCCATGAACCCCCAACACCCAATGCCCCGTATTTCTTCTGCGGGTACCTTTTGACTGCAGACCATGCCCTGTACCCGGGCAATACCGCCTCGGAAATTGCCGATTCAGTCCCTGTACCCCGCGTCTGGCCTTGAAGGACACCACAGTGAGTAGGAAACTCAAATCCAGCGCCGTTTGCCCCCACTGCTGGCACCGATTCCGTCCGGATCAAACGCTCTGGGTTGCTGCGCATCCTGAATTGCTCGGCGATCGATTGCTCACACCCGAGGACCCGGTGCGTTTCCTCCCATCCCGCTTCACGCCGGCTGGCGAAGCGATCGACCCGTCTGGTTCCAAGACGCGTCGACTTGCATGCCCCAACTGTCACCTGGAGATTCCGCAACTGGTGCTCGAGTGTCCAATGGTGATCATGAGTTTGGCTGGCAGTCCATCAAGCGGTAAGAGTTATTTCTTGGCGAGCGCTATGTGGAAATTGCGCGAGGAACTCGCACGACATTTCTCCGTAGCGTTCACGGACACGGATCCCGCGATGAACCGCGCCATCACGAACAACGAAGGCCAGCTCTTTCTCAACGAAGATCAGTCAGCGTCAGTTGCGATTGACAAGACGGAAATGGAAGGCGCGCAATACAACTCGGTGCAGTTCGACCCGGGCGTCGCCACCATGTTGGCCCATCCGTTCATCTTCACAGTGCGACCCTCGCGCGATCATGTGAACGGTCACGCACCGCATCGATTGACGCAGCTTTTTACGCTCTACGACAATGCTGGCGAGCACTTCTTTCCCGGTGCCGACACGGCGCGCGCGCCTGGTACGCAGCATTTGGCGAAGGCGCAGGTTCTGATGTTCGTCTTTGATCCGACCCAGGATGTTCGCTTTCGTCAGCGCCTTGCTGGTGTCAGCGGCGACCCACAATTGGCTCCGGGTGCGAAGACCACGCGTCAAGATCAATTGATTGTGGAAATGGCGCGCCGTGTGCGCATCCACGCCGGTCTTGCGCCGCAGGATCGGGTTCCCAAGCCACTGTTTGTCATCCTCTCTAAGAGCGACATTTGGGCCCCACTTCTCAAGGATGAAGATGGCACACCAATGGACATCACCACGCCGCCCTACGCGCGCGAACGTGCTGGTCTGGGGCGGATGAGCATCAAGCGCGTGGATCGAACCAGCGATCGCATTCGCGCATTATTGTGTGAAATAGCACCGGAACTGGTTTCCGCCGCCGAAGATGCGTTCGAGCGAGTCATCTTCATTCCAGTGAGCGCGATCGGAACGTCGCCGGTCTTGGATCCCGCGAGTGGTCTCTTGAAGGTTCCGGTTGCGCGTATCGCACCGCGTTGGGTGACGGTTCCGTTTATCTACACACTGGCGCGTTGGTCAACGCACTTGGTCTCAAGCGACAAGAGCGAAGGTGATGCATCATTTGGAACACCGCTGGATTCCGCTGACATGGATCCATCGTGACCGCGTTGAATTGATTGTCTGGCGTTGAATTGCTGAATTGATTGACCGGCAACCATGGCACTTGAACTCATTTACACATCGGCAGTACGTGGCCTCCGGGCTGGAACCAGCGGGTTCTGCACTGTGGCAATGACTAAGGGATTGCCGCCGGCTTTGGTGCCGCGCCTTGAAGCGCTTGGTGGATATCGCCCTGGTCCTTCGGGGAATGGACCGAATGCGTATTGCTTCTGGCGCGTTGAGACAGCGACGGGTATTGCGCACGTACTTTCCATTGTTGGCCCTGCGCCGCCGGACCACACAGCGCGTTCAAACAAGATCGCCACATATTTGGTGCTTGCGCCGGATGAACTAGTGGCCGCCGGACCCGCGTGGCTTCTGTCACAACCAGCGCTTCTGCGCAGCGCATGGAGCGGTGCACCTGCGTGGATCGATACTCCAGTGCACGTGCCAACCACTCGCGAGACCGGCCCGCGCCCATGCGCGGCATGGCAAGCGGCGACGGGTGATGCGGGTTGGGCGGGCGTTCTTGCAAGTGCATTTCTTCGTGATCAAGCGCGACCGATTCATGTGATTTACGGCGCCGCCATCGAGCCGCTGCCGCTTGTTGAAGAAGCAATTCGACTGTTGCCGGAGTGGGCGCGTTGGCGCGCAACGTTCTCAACGTATTTCCTGCAACCGGTTGCCGGAACCCCGTGCGCGTGGCGATTCTGCCTTGATGGAACTCCAGCTGCAGATGCTGCGCGGCAGTCCAAGGGGCTGGTCATTGACCTCACGCGCACCGCGGGGCCAGCGGCCGAATCACGATTCACACGCATGGCTCGGACGGGTGTTGATGAGGAGGCGGTTGCGGCACAAAAGGCGTCGCGAATAGCTGCAGCGGCTGCTATTGCTGGTGCGAACACCGCGCGACCAAGTGCCGCACCGATCGAATTGGAAGAGGATTTCACTGGAGATCCTGCCGGTGCACCGCGGCGCTTGGTGCGGGACTTGGATGTTGATGATCAAGATGCGTCCTCTGGCGAGCCAGCGCGCATGTCCATCAGTCCACCCATGCTGGCAATGGCCGCGGCTGGATTGACAGTGGTGCTTCTGGGTTTGATTTACCTCGTTAGTTTTACGACGGGTCAAACTGCGGCGCCGGCGGTACCAGTGGTACCCGCGGCCCCGGCGGTGGTCGAGAAGCCCAAGCGAGAGATGGAGCCGCTGAATTTGAAAGCAAGTGTTGGCGATGTCGTTGCCGCCAAAGCTAACGATGTGACAGCGGAGCCCGTCGCGACGGCCCCGCCGCCTGTTGTCCCGGAGCCCGACGCGCAAGGAGCTGGTTCGCTGCCCATGCGGAATTCGCAGCCGCAGAAGGAAGGAACCGAGGGAGTCCCAGAGACGCCAAAGGATCCGGTGGTGCCGGTTCCGCCCGTCGTGGCGCCAGTCGCGCCTGTCCTCACGCCGCGAGTCATCGCACCACTGGTATTGCCAACGATTGCGAAGTGGGCAACCACTTCCGTGTTCGTACGCGTTGAAACGGGCACTGTGCAATTGCGGTTGCCTGTCGATATTGGCGCAAAAGCGGGGTGGACCGTGAAGTTGGTGCCCGCAAAGTCGCTCGCCATAGCCGGTGTCAGTGTGAAGCCAAACGGTGCAATGGAATTTGGGGGGTCAGCCATGAGTGCGCGAGCCTCTGTTGATGGTGCCGACGTAGTCATCACTGGCTCCGCCGCTGGTCCTGTTCCCGAGGCGCTGCAATTAGCGCTCCGTGACGCGAAGGACGTCAAGGACGCCAAGCTCGATCCCGTCGTCGCGCTACAGCGGGCGCTGGAGCGTTGCACCGTTGAGGTATTTGACAAGAGTGGCGCATCGCTTGGCTTGGTACAGATGCGGGCAAAGTCAACCAAGCCGGTCGGTGTCGGAGTTGAAGGCGGCGTTTCATTGCCAGATTTCGGCGATAGCCCGCTTGATGTGCAAGTGACATCGCCTTCCGTTCCGGATGTAGCGACAGTTCGAGTTGGCTCCCAGCAAATTGAGACAATGAACGTCTCGGATAGTTTGACCATTTCCGTTAACCGCGCGCTGCAAAAGTCCGCAACGATTTTAAATGCAACGACCCCGAGCGCTTCGGTTATCTCGATGCAACGCACAGCATTGGCGAACCAACAAACCGAACTGAGCGCGATCAAAAAGTCGTGTAATGCAGTGCTCGCAGTGGCAAATGGCGCTAAGCCGCTGCTTGACTTTGAAACAGACCTTCAAGCCGTACAGAATGCACTTCTGCCCGAAGAGCAGACGAAATTCCTCGGCGATGGTGCGACTTCATCGCTGATCTCCAAGACCTCGACCATGCGTGAGATGGTCGAATCAATCACGCTCCGTATCGATAGTGAATTGGATCGCGTCAGCAAACAACTGACAGAAGCCAACGCGGCGAGCAAGGCCAAGGGAAGCCCCGGGCAGTGGCGCATGCGCGTATCGAACGAGGACGGAATTGTGTTACTCGACTCCGCCATCACACAACGGACGAGCAAGTAATGAAACGAAGCGCAGATACGTCCAACGCATGTGTTACGCGCCCGGTGTGGCGTGTGATGGGGGTACTGGTCTTCGTAGTCATCACTTCGCCCGGGGTGTTCGCCACGGGATTCACCATTGCACCACCCGTGCCGCCACTCGCTGCCAAGGCATCAGATAGCGCGAGTAAGTCACCAACTCCGCCCGAAGGAGTGCACTGGCTCGATTCCGCAGTCTTCGCACGCTCGGTTGATTCGCTTTCGGATGTAAAGCCTGTAACGCGAACAATCCTCCGGGCATCCGCGCGCATTGAGTCAGCATCGATTGATCTTGGGGCTCCATCGGAGCTGTTCAGTATTCGCGCAGTGAAGGGCGCAATTGAGTTCATCTCCAAGGATTCCAAGGGAAATCCGCTCATTCTTGGCGCGTTGCGCTGGGATGGTCAATCCCTGCAGTGGTCGTGGTGCCGGGTAACTGCAACCACAAACGCCAAAGCTCTCGACGCGCTTGAACGTGCCCTAACAACAGCGGCAATTACATTGGATCTAGCGGGCGGTGGTCATAAAGCGATGTACATGCCACCTATTCTTGCAAGGTTTCCAGTGGCTCCTGACAGTACGAAGCGTTTGCATATCGCAGCGCCAGTTGGACAAGTGCTCCTGATAAACGCAGCCGCGGATGCTGTTTGGACGTCGTCGGGGTCGACCGACCCAATAGGAACCGTCGCATTGGCTTCAGATGCGGGTGAAATCAAGATTTCTTGGGACGCAGCAACATCGGAATGCGTTGTGCAGTGGATTGCTCAGGGGGTGCGCGAACTAGATGCACTACGAGCAGAGATTGCTAATCGACGCAAAGAATCGAGTAAGCGCTCGCCCGCAGAGCAACGCATCATTGATTTGGAAATTGTTGATCTAGAAAAACATATGGCGGAGTACGCCGCCGCCGCCCGCATGCGAGATGTACAGGTTGCCGACTTCCCGCTGATTACCATCACCGGTAGTGGCGGCCGAGTCTTTGCAAAAATTGATCTTGTTACGAAACAGAAGGCGAGCAAATGAACGCAGCCAAGCAAGAAATGTTTGAAACGGTCCGCTCGGTCGTCGCTGGAAGGCTTCGGGACGACGCGCAAATCCGTGAACTCGCGCATCGAATCTCGGAAGAGTCAACCACGCTGCGCCGTCGTATCGACCGCGCCGTTGGCTATGCCCGAGCCGGTCTCAGACTAGAAGCATGCGCGGAGGCAGAAGCAGAACCTTCAGTGTTTGAACTCGCCGCAGCATTTGACTCCGACGTGATGCGGCAGTGGCGGGCGCTTTGTTCTAAGAACAAGTTGCCGCTGCAAGATGATATTGCCGGTGACGCTATCGCAGAGATTGAAGAGGCAATCGCGCTCACTGCGCCGCTTCGCAGCAGACTCGCACACATGCGGCGGCTGGTACTTTCTGATGCATCTGCATGGCAACGGTTGGAAATACTGCGCGAATTGGTGGCACGCGATAGCGACAATCCGGCCTGGCTGGAAGATCGCGCCGCTCTTGAGCCAGTAACCGCGAATGAACTTGGCGATCGATTTGAGGATGCCTTGGAGAAGGGCGCGCTTGACGACGCAGAGCTTTCCGTCACGCGGCTTGAAGATGGGAACTGGCATTGGTCGGGCGCAGCAAAGGTCGCCGCGCAGTTGCGTGCACGGCTTGATCGCGCACTTGCAACACGGACAGCGCTGGAAGCACGCGCGGTGATCGCACTGCTCGATGAAGAGTGGGCTGCGGAGAACGAGTCGGGCGCACAGGCGGCGCTGGAGTCATGGCGCGACCTGGAACAGCGCATGCTTTCGTACGGCAGCGAAATGCCAGGAGACCTGCTCGCGCGTGTTGATGAGGCGGAGGCGTGGCTCTCCGCTCGCCAAGCAGATATAGCGGCGCATCGCGAAAATATTGACCGGGTTGCTGCGCTGGAACGTCTCGTACATGATGATGCTGTGACACTTCCTGGCTTGCGTAAGACGCTTCGATCAGCGGAGCAGACCGTAGCGGGGGTTCCGGATGATTTGCGCGCGAGCGCCGAGCGAAAGATTGACTCTTTCGAGCGTACGGCACGTATGAAGCGCTTGGCACTGATCGCGGCGGTGGTATTGGTTCTCATTGCTGGATCAATGGTCACCGTCTATGTCCTGCGCCAGTCGGAGGCACTGCAGCGGATCGATGACATCGCCGCTGCGATCACCAGCAATGTTGACGCCGGTCGGCTGAAAGAGGCAGATCAGCAACTCGCGGAGGCAGAGAAAGAGCCCGCCGTTGCAGGATCGCCAATGATTGCTGCAGCACGATCAAAGCTCACAGCAGCTCGTGCCGCCATCGCAGAGAAGCGGCAGAAGTTCACAAGCCTGATGGCGGAGGCTGGTGATGCAGATTCCGAAAGTGCTAAGCCTGATCGCGTCGAGGAAGCCAAGCAATTTGCTCAGGGTGAAGAAGAGCAAGCGATGGTTGCTGGCTGGCTTCGTTCGCACGGTAATGCAACCGACACGCGTCGTACCGACCGTATGCGTGCGGGTATAGACCGAGCCAAAGCAATTACAGCAGACATCACGGCAGCTCAGCCAACCGGCGACGCATCCTGGGATGGAACATTCACTGCGTGGGAAAGTGCACTTACTGATGTGCAGCGCCAGTACGGCGAATTCGACCAGGTGACCCAAGAGGTAAGTGCTGGTCGTACGAGTTTGGGGGCACAGCGCGCAAAGACTGATGCTGCGCGAGTGGAGATTGGACGGGTCGGAAAACTCGGTGGACTGGGAGCCGCTGCAACCTCGCCACAGAAACTCGCGGACGCATTGACCGCATACATCAAGGAACACGATGCTTCTGCAGAAGCCAATGACTTTAAGGCTGCACTTGTTGCTCTTCCGACGTGGGAAGCAGTGACGGCGTGGTCGGCGGTTCAGCCGCGACCCTCCGCATCACTTGCAGACCGGCCGCAGGTAGAACGCGACGCCGTTGCTGCGGCGGTTGCTGAGTATGTTCAAGCTCATCCATCGAGTCCATATGGGTCAGCGTGCGAAGTACTCGCCCCACTACTTGCTGGCGCGCCCGGTTGGCATGTTTACCTCACTGAAAAAATAGAGAGCATGGAGGCATTGACCTACTGGATGATCGAACGCAAAGACGGCTCGCGTTGGTACTGCAAGGCTGATCCGCGGACGTCTCCACTACAAACGCAGGACGGCTTGGCATGGAAGAGCGTCATGGTCTATCAGGGCAAGTCCAAGAAGACGGCGTTCGAACGATTTGAGCAATTACAGTTGAAGACAGAGGGGCCATCGCCGCAAACGGTGTTCGGCAAGCAGTTGGCTGATCTCATTGCAGACGATGAGAAATCAGTAAATGACATCGATGGGGCATTCGACGCAATTACGGCATTGCGCGAGAATGAAAATGTAGATGGAGCCCTAGCGGCACTATTGATGCAGGGCTTACTTGAATCAATGGCGCCACAAATGCCAGTGGTTGTTCGTCCGCAGATAGAGGCTGCTGCAAAGCGCATTGCAAAGGAGAAACCAGACACCATTGATTGGATCAATCCGCGCGACACTGACGCCCGCACTCGAAGCCGAGCTGTACGTGTGGCAATGCGCGAAGCTGTACAACCAGAATTGTGGCGTAAGGCGTACATGTCGGCCATGGCATCGGCATGCGCGCCGCTTGCAGTGGTTTACGAGCCTGCCGGTGTCTTTGTGAAATCTGATGGAAAAGATGTGTTTCTTCCCAATACAAGCACCGTGGCTCCAGCGAATACGACACTTTGGATCGCAGAGCCGCCGATTGGCAGCAACCCTGGCATGATGATCAAGTTAGGAACCGTCAAGCAGGGTGGCCTTGTTGAGTTTGACTCCGCATCTGCGACAGTGACGCCGGGCAACATGGTGTTCACCATCAAACGAGGGAGCAAGCCGTGACAGATCAGTCCGAGTTTGACGATTTCGACGGTCTCGATGCGGGAGCGCCCCCAGGCGCTGCGAAGCCCGGGCATGATGATCACGGGCGCTCTGCTGCTGGACCATGGTTTGTCCGCTTCGCTGGCAGGCGCACTGGTCCATTCGATGCGGAACGGCTACGGACATTAGCACGGCGCGGAGCGCTTTCGCGCGTCCATGCGTTGAGTGTCGATGGCAAAGTTTGGTCGGCCGCCACCACAGTACGAGCAGTCTTCAATGCAGACGGGTCGGTAGTTGCCACGGGCGTGCGCGCGGTTGAATTGGAAGAAGACCGTCAAGACTTCGGCGATGAACTTCCTGACACGGCACCCGCGGAATTCCCCCAGTACAGCTCGCGACGATTCATGGGCGGCGCTTTCGTTCGCCCGGTGGTGATCTGCGCACTTGTCCTTGCGACCATCATGTTGGCCTTACCAACGTCTCGCGACGACGCGGGCGACTTGGCGTGGTGGTGGCATGAGGGTGCATTGGGTATCGCCGTCCGCGGCCTGTGTGCGTTCGCGGTACTGGGTGGTTGGGTAGTGGCGTTTCTCCCACCCGAGCCGGCCCGCGCTGCATCTGTCTCTGCAGTAGCAGCAGTCCTTGCCGCAGCAGGCGCGCTGGCGCTGGCCCCGTGGGCCCCTTGGGCGCTGGTGATTGCTCTGCTTGTCCCAATCGCGGCGCTCCTGGTTGCGCTTGATGCTGCGGGCTCTCCCGGCATCCGCCCGATGGGAATCGTTGCTGTTTCGACCGCAGCGCTCATGGGTGTGGCATGTATTGCGCTTGGCGTCTTTTGGTATTCACCATGGACCCTCGCGGGAATGATTCTTGGAACAGCAGGCGCAGGCGGACTCGGTTGGGCCGGCGTGTCTTCGATACGGCACAAGGGACCCAGTGCCAAAGGAGTCTTCTGGAGTGGCATCATCGCTGCCACCGGATCCATGGCATGCATCTTTGCGGCTGCGTTTGCGGGATTAAACAGCCCAACACCGATGGTGGGTGCGCAGGGCGCCGTTTCTGCGTGCCTGGTACTTGCCTTCTCGGCGCTCTCTTGGGCAGCGGTGCATGAGGCGGTTGAGAGTTCACACCTACTGCGCGGCACAGAAATTGACGAAGCCGCCTGATACCCTCGGCGAAAGAACACGGAGCAACCCATGGCACAGCCAACGCAACCCGCCACAACCGCTACTACGCAACCGAAGCTCGATGCACGCATCGGCGACATTGAGTGCATGATCGGATTCCCGTCCGGCCGTTACACGGTGGCATCCGCGCCGCTGTGGCTTGGCGTGGCGGCAGTGATGACCATCTTGGTCGCACTGATCTTGGTCATTGTTGCGCCCGATGGTTACTTGCTACTGATGATGAATCGTTGCTGGACCAATTGGGCGGTGGTGTTCTTTTCGTGGTGGTGCCTGGGCATTCTCTTGGCAAAGTGGATCAAGACCAGTATCCAACTGCGTGCGCTCCGCGCCGTGGACATCGTGCCGCGCCGCGGTGATTTCATCCTGAGCCCTGGTACTTCCGGCGACGTCTTGCGCCGCATCAAGGCGGTCGCGGAACGACCAAAGGACTTCCTACTCTTCCGTCGAATCGATATGGCGCTTTCGAATCTTGGCAACATTGGAGAAGTCCGTGATGTTGGCGCGGTTCTTGAAAGTCAAGCGGATTCCGACGGGTCAAGCGTGGACTCGAGCTACACGGTCATTCGTTCGCTCATCTGGACCATTCCAATTCTTGGCTTCATCGGCACCGTCGTTGGTCTATCGCAGGCGATCGGTTCATTCACCGATGTTCTGACACAGACTGGTAGTGACGCAGGCAGCATCAAGAGCAAGCTCGGACCCGTGGTTGGTGGTTTGGCTACCGCCTTTGAGACAACGCTGGTTGCACTCGTCGCCGCCGTCATCATCCAGCTGCTTTCCACTTGGGTGTACAAGCGCGAAGAGGCGCTGCTCGACGGCATTACTGACTTCACCACTGAAAATGTGCTTTCGCGACTGAAACTCACCGATTGGCAGTGACCCATGGGACGACGCAAGAAGCGCGAAGAGGCTCCGCTGAGCCTGTTTTCCTTCCAAGACATCATGGCTTGCCTCACCGGCATCCTGATTCTGGTGGCGCTGCTCATTGCCATGGATGGCTTGACGGACGAGATGGAGGCAACGCCCGGCCAGAGTGGCGTGCCGAATCCAGAGGTCGCAGCAGCGCGTGTCCCGGTGCTTCGCGAACAGATTGCAATCTTGCAGCGCTCGATCGACGACCGCAAAGGCGGTCGCGATGTAACCAAGGCCGAGGTGGATCTTCTTGATTACAGCATCAAAGACAAGGCGATGCTGCTGGAACGGGCGCGCAAGCGCCTGACGGATACTGATGCGGAAATGAAGCGCATTACTGCGGAGCAAGCCGCGGCGACTCAGCAGATTGAAGAACTCCGCGAGCGCATTGTTACTGTGAAGCGCGCCGCAGAGGCACAGGTGTTGCGTGAGCGCGTCAGGTTCCGTCCAGGAATAAAGTTCCCCAAAGCACCGGTTTTTGTGGAGCCAATGACGAGCGGAGTGGTGCTTGGTGAACTGGATGCAACACGCACACCAGTACGCATTGCGGAGCTCAAGGATCCCAACGCCGACGCACGCATTGTTGGTGAGCTCGCTAAGCGACTTCCTGACACTTCATACATCGTGTTCGTTGTGCATGAGGACGCAATCCAGCGCTTTGAAACACTGCGCAATGCATTGATTCGCCGTGGTTACGAGGTGGGTTGGCAATTGTGGGACGGCGCAGCGGGCGGGTTCTTAGATGGCGCATCCGAATCCACCGGGCCGGTCCCGTTGATACTTCCCGCAGTCGTGGACAAGCCAAGTGAGCCTGTGAAGTCGGGCAAGTCTTCTACCGGAGGTGCACCATGAGTGCAGGTGGTCGACGTCGTCGGCGTGGTAGCCGCAAGAGTTCATCACTTGCGGGTGATCCCTTGGATTTGTTCTTGGATGCCATTACCAATGCGCTCGGCGTCGTCATGTTCATTCTGCTGATGGTGGTGCTCTTCGGTCGCGCGAGTGATTCGCAGTCAGACACCGCTGCTCCAACTGCGGTGGAGGTTCGCGAGGCGCGTGACCTTGAAGAGAAACGCCAGCAGATGCAAGCGAAACTTGACGCACTGCCGCCCGCAGGCGACCCAGAGTTGAATGCCCGCTGGAATGCAGCCAACAAAGCGTTCCAGAAGTTGGAAAATGAATTGGTCGAACTTCTAAGCGAAGCCCAGCGCCGCGAGGCGGACGCATCAGCCGCCGCCGCCAAACTTGCAGAGTTGCGCAAGGCGCTTGAGAAAGTCACCGCGGAAGCATCTACGAAATCAGAAAGTGCCACGCCACCGAGCGGTTTCGTCCGTGTCAGCCGCTTTCAGCAGGATCAACGAAAGTCGGTCATCCTGCTCCTCTCGGGAGGCAAGCTTTTGCGTTTCCGCGCCACCCCGGAAACCAAGGAAATCAGCGCTCCAGCGACCGGGATTGCGGTCAGCGACGCAGTCAGTGCAGCCGAGGGCGTCAGCCGGGCGCTCGATGGATTCCAGCCCGCCACGTACCGCGTCGAATTGCTGGTTTGGGAGGGTTCGTTCGCGCAGGGCAAGATGGTTGAGCAGGCACTTCTCGACTTGGGGTTCGATTCAAATCCCCTACCCGTTCGTGCCGGCACTTCTGTTCAGTCCGGAACTGGCGGCGTGCAGTAGCGTCTGCGACATGCGCCTGTACTCCCTGCTGTACATCCCCTTGCTCTTCATCATGGTTGGCTGCGGCAAGCCCATCGTGGTGCACGCAGTCACGGAGTCATCGCTCGATCCCATTGCAGACGTGCGCGTCTACCGCCATCGCTTCGGGTTCTTCAATTTCTTTCCGGGCACAAAGTTTGTGCAGACTGGTCAAGACGGCCGCGCGGAAGTCAGTGTTGGTTCTGCCAATACCAATCTCACCATGCTGCGCGCTGGGTTTGAACCGGTCATCTTTGGTGTCTTTGAAACGCCATCCGTTGCCATTGCGCCGGATGTTGGTGGCTATGACCATGTGGTGATGTTCAAGGACATCAAGTCTGCGCCGAACAACGAATACCAAGTGCAGCTACGCCCAGTGCGTCGGGAGCCGCTCAAACTCACCGTGCGCGACTCCGCAACGAACGCGCCGATCAGTGGCGCGGAAGTCTTTGGCGCAACATTTCTGTATCTACCGCAGCCGGGGCTGGAGGCAGACTGGGGATTCCCGCCGCTGCAAGTTGCCAAGACGGACGTATCCGGCAAAGTCACCATTGACCAGATTTCCGGCTTTCGTAACAGCGTCACTATTCGCCTTGTTGGGTACCAGAACGCAGTGATTGCGTTTGATGGTCGCACCATCACTGGGCCGCGCGTGATGGATGTTCCGTTTCGCAAATTGCAGTCCAAGCAGATTGACTTTCTGGTGATTGACGCCAAGACCAAGGCACCGGTGCCGGGTGCAGAAGTACGTCTTGGCGAGTCACGCGATGGGCTGCCGCCGAACCCAAATGGTTGGACAAAAGTCGTCGGGGTGGACGGGCGCACTGGGCCGATGCCGGTGGCCGACATGTCACCGTTTCTCATCAGCGTTACTAGCAGTAACTACCAAGAGTGGCGGGGGGCGCCGGTGTGGCGGGCGTTGACTGCTGGGCAGACGAAGAAGCTGGAATTGCAGCGGAAGTAAGCCGCAGGGCGGGGTGCTTGCTTGCGTTGTTGCATCACGCTTGCGTACTGGCCCGCATTCGCCTTACGAGGACGGCCGCTGAGCGCGGCCCAGTCCTCTCCGGCGCCTGCGGCCAGGGATGGCGTTGATGCATCACGGTTGCCTACTGGCCCGCATCCGCCTTACTAGGATGGCCGCTGAGCGCGGCCCTATCCTCTCCGGCGCTTGCGGCCAGATGATGACTTTCCACAACCCTTGGCATCCAAGTGCCTTCCGTGTTCGAGCCCCCGCAGTGAGCACGGGATCCTCGGTAAGCGGCGTGTGAAACTGAGAAGTCCGGCAGTTGGACGTACGCCCCGTGGGTGCCAACCGGACGAACAGATTCGCCCGAGGCTAAGCGGAACCTTGTGGAGCGCAGC
>CAMDUB010000038.1 GCA_945878575.1 Phycisphaera mikurensis NBRC 102666
TTAGGTGGGTGCCCGTGGAACGACGTGTCGGGGGACGGTGGTCGGATCACGATGACGCTGGAGGCGGGCACCCGCTACTACATAGCCGCCGGCGACCCCTGGTTTCTCGATGCGTGCTCGTCACGTAACGTGACCGTGGAGCTCATTCCTTCATGTCCGACAGATCTAGACGGTGACGGCGTGGTGGGCGGTTCGGATCTTGGGTTGATTCTTGCGGCTTGGGGTACGGATGGGGCGGATGTCACCGGCGATGGAATCACAGATGGACTGGATCTAGGAGTGCTGCTCGCGACATGGGGAATCTGCGGATCGTCTGGCTGATTCGTGACCTAAGTACTGGCGAGTGGGCGCCTATCGCCACGATGTCTCTGTTCTATCGGCATGTAGGCATCCTTCGGGCGGTCCAGCCTCCGGCGTGCATCAGGCGCCACTGATGTCGCCGAAGTTCGAGTCCACGTTGTTAGGAATCACACCGCTCAAGAAGGACGCGCTGGGATTGCGCTGGCAAACCGACGGCAACTCCGTGCGTTAGGACCTTGGTGCAATCGATTCCCGAGCCCGCCTTCACGAGTACCTCGATGACGAGGACACCCCCGGACCGGGCGAATCCCGGGACGCATCAACCGCTACCAAAGGCCAGGCCTTCGGTTGCAAGCTTGAGAGCGGGCAAAGGGATTCGAACCCTCGACATTCAGCTTGGGAAGCTGACGCTCTACCAACTGAGCTATGCCCGCGACTCCGAGGTCAGTCTATCAATTCAACGCCGTGCATCCATGCGTCCACAGATGCGTCCATCCACACCACCCATCCCCGCCCGAACCCCGCCCGCTGCGCCAGCGCGGGGCAGGTGCGCCCGCCGTCCGCCCCCACCCATATCACCACCAAAAATATTTTTGAATCACCATGATCCACTCCGCCGCTACTTCTCGCCTCCTACTCCGGAGACGAGGAACTCGCAACAACCCATCACCAGCGGTGATGTTCGTCGCGAGAAGGGAAATAAGTCGCAGGTCTGTTCCGCGACATTCGTTCTTCGGCCCTTCCGGGCCAGTTCTTTGGAGTTTTCTTCCCATGCGCTATCTCATTCCGGTCAGCTTTATCGTTCTCGCTTCTTCGTCCATCGCCTCTGCTGGCGTTGTAGACGTTGTGACCTTCACCAACCGCAACGAGTGGCGTGACGCTGCCACCGATCCGGACATGGCGCTCTTTCCAGCAACCTGGGAAGTTCTCTTCCGCACCGACAACATGACGAACGTTCCGATCGTCGGCGGCGTTGCCTCGGGCGGCACTGATTGGTCGTCTTGGACCGCTACCTCAAGCGTAAGCTCACCAGGCGGGGGGATGGAGAGCACCAATACCGGCATCTACTCCACTCCTGCCGGCTCCTCAATCATTCTCAACTTCACCGACTCAGCCGGCGAGGACGGCAGCGGCCTACGTGGCATCGGTGGTGGCTTCCAGTTCTTCGACTCCGAGGGCGTGTTTGTCCCTGGCAAGATCTGGTTGAAGCTCTCGAACGGAACTTCGATCTTCCGGAACTTCAACAGCGAAACCGCCTTCGCTGGTTTCTGGCTGACCGATCCAACCCTGACGATCACCGGCCTGACCATCGAGCCAGCAGGCACCGCTGCAGAAGAGAACTTCGTCGGCATCGACACGCTCTATCTCGGATACGCGGGCGTGCCAGCTCCAGGCGCCATCACGCTGCTGGCTGCTGCAGGAATTGTCGCCACCCGTCGTCGTCGCTGACAAGCATTCCGCCTACAGCGGACGCTCACTCCATGATTCAATTTCCAGCGCGCGTCCCCAATCGGGGGCGCGCGCTGTGTTTTCTGCGCATCGAACCGCTAGACTCCGCGTCCTACTTAGGAATCACTCATGAGTCACCACGCTGAACAGACCGTCCGTCAGATCTTCGCGCATCCCACATCGCACAACATCCATTGGCGCGACATCGTGCACATGTTTGAGAAGCTCGGTGGCACCTGCGATGAGACCAAGAAGG
The DNA here is from genome assembly GCA_945878575.1 of Phycisphaera mikurensis NBRC 102666. Taxonomy (GTDB): domain Bacteria; phylum Planctomycetota; class Phycisphaerae; order Phycisphaerales; family SM1A02; genus UBA966. The sequence goes on from CAMDUB010000038.1 coordinate 2,006, forward strand.
AACACCTCAAGGTGATCCTGCACGGACATGAGATGACCTTCCCAATTCCGAAGCAGGGCCATCACACCCTCGAAGACGATCATGAGATCTCCGAGATCCGCCGCTTCCTGAAGCTGTGCGGCGTCACCGCTAAGGCTGAACACTAATCATCAGACCGACTCCGTGCGAGTGATCTTCAAGGATCGAAACGTCTTGCTCGCCACCACGGTGGCCGCGCTGGGCTATTTCGTAGACATCTTTGATTTGCTGCTCTTTGCACTAGTGCGCGTCCGGAGTTTGAAGGATCTGCTGGCGCCAGAGATTGCCGCAGCGCAACAGAAGTTGCTGGAGACCGCGCGGTTTACCGATGCCGCCTCCATGGAGCGCGCCAAAGACATGGTGGCGGACAACATCCTCCGCGACGCGGGCGTGATGCTTGACAACATTCTGCAGATGACCGGCCTGGTGGTCGGCGGCATCGTTTGGGGTGTGCTGGCTGACCGACTTGGTCGATTGCAAATGCTCTTTGGATCGATCCTGGTCTATTCAGTTGCAAACATCCTCAATGCGTTTGTAGCCAATGTTCCCGCGGATTCCATGTTCCAGTGGCTGCACTTGATTGGGCTGGGCAGCGCATACAACCAGTACGCAACGCTTCGATTCATTGCAGGATTTGGCCTTGCCGGCGAGTTGGGTGCAGGGATCACGCTAGTCAGTGAGTTAGTGAGTAAAGAACAGCGCGGCTTTGCCACCACCGTCGTGGCCACGGTTGGAATCATGGGCGCAGTCTGCGCGTATTTCGTCACGGAATTGGTGGCGGATTGGCGCAACGCATTTCTCATTGGCGGAATGCTGGGATTAGCTCTGCTCTTCCTGCGCGTTGGCGTTGTGGAGAGCGGAATGTTTGACCGCGTCAAGCAGTCGCATGCGCCCGGTCGCGGCGCACTGTGGATGCTGGTGTGGCCCGCCGCACGCGCGCGTCGATACTTGGCATTGGTACTCAGCGCTGTTCCCATTTGGTACTGCGTTGGCGTGCTGGTGAAGTACAGCGACGTCATCGGTGTCTCGCTTGGCATGGTTGGCGACGCCAAGCCAAAGCCCGGACTTGCCATCATGTGGTGCTATGTTGGGCTGGCACTGGGTGACTTGGCCAGTGGCCTTCTCAGTCAAATGCTCAAGAGCCGCAAGAAGGCGCTCCTGATCTTCCACATGCTTTCCGCGCTTGCCATCGGTGCGTACTTTGTGATCGGCCCCATGGACCCGCGCCTCTTCTACCTGGCGTGCGGCGCGGTGGGATTTGCTTCCGGCTACTGGGCCGTATTTGTCACCACCACTGCCGAACAGTTTGGCACCAACCTGCGCGCCACTGCCACCACCAGTGCGCCCAACTTTGTGCGCTGGTCCGCAGCGGGCAGCGCACTCCTGTGGCACCAGTTTGAAGTGTTCTTTGGTGGCGGTGGCCCGGCGTCTCAGCCCGGCGACCCCAGCGCCCCGTGGCGCGGCGCGGCGCTTGTGGGCGCCATCCTGGTGCCGATTGCCATGGTGGCTGCTATGAGCCTGCGCGAATCCTTCGGATCAAGCCTTGATTGGACGGAAGACGCGGACGGATCCCGTAGTGATGGGCTGGACGGCCACGGCAAGGGCGGCCACGGCAGCCACGGCTCAGACAAAGACGCGCCGCGCCGGGCATAATGGTCGTCCCATGGAAACCACACGCGGCCTGATGCAAGGCATCATCGACTTCGCCGGACTCTTCCCACCCGCGTCTCTTGACATGCCAAAGACGCTCGCCGCCTACGCGCAGTACCGCGCCAGCACCGACCAATGGGCGCTTGGTCGCCTGATTGTTCCACTGAAGCGCATCGGTGAATTTGAACGCTGTGCCACCGAGCATCTGCCCACCGGCGACACGGATGATTCCGAAGAGCCATGGCGCCTCTCCGCTTTGTGCGAAGCCACTGGCGACGAGTCATTTGAAGATGAGCTGGATGCCATTGAGCGATTCAACGCGCGTCACGGCGAGCCAGGGGCAGGGCGCGCCGTCATTGAGACCATTGAAATCAAGCCAAAGGATGCACACGCTATCGAAGGCGCGCTGGAACTGATGCCGGAGACGCTTTTTCCGTGGTTTGAATTGCCATGGCAGCATGACATTCGCGGCATGGTGGCGGCGCTCAGTGAGATGGAGTCTGGAGCAAAGGTGCGCACTGGTGGAGTGATGCCGGAAGCGCATCCATCGCCGCTGGAATTGGCGCGGTTTCTTTCCACCTGCCACCACGCTGATGTTCCGTTCAAGGCGACCGCTGGATTGCATCACCCGTTCCGGCACCGCTCGGAAAGCGTCGGCTGCGATCAGTTTGGATTTGTGAATGTATTTGTGGGCGCGGCACTTCTTCATCACGGCGTGGTAGAGCAAGAAGAACTGGAGATGCTGCTGGCGGACACACACGGCAAGCACTTTGAATTCACACCGACCGGCGTTTCTTGGAAGGCACGCGCCTTGACGCTTGGCCAATTGCGCGAAGCACGCGAATCATTCTGCACTAGTTTCGGTAGCTGCTCGTTTGATGAACCGATGAACGATCTTCGCTCGATCCACTTGCTGCCGCCTCATGCGGCGAAAGCTTGACATGACTACTGAAACACACTGCTGGGTCCCTGGGGCTACTCGCGCTGACGGTGACTTCCCGATTCAGAACTTGCCGTGGGGCGTGGCAGAACGCTCGGACCGCCAGGGCGAGCCGCGCATCTTTGTGGCGATTGGTGATAGCGCCTTGGATATGGCTGAATGCGCTGGATTTGGCATGCTCGCGGGGCTGGCGCCGCGCATTGAAGCTGCGCTCCGTATGCCGACACTGAACGGACTGATGGCGCTTGATGCCGCGGACTGGACTGCCGCGCGCGCACATGTGACGGGCTTGCTGACGAGCGGTGCGCACAGCATTGAGAAGCATGCACGCCGCGACGCGGTGTTGATCGCGCGCGCTTCGCTCAAGATGCAAGTGCCGGCTGCGATTGGCGACTACACCGACTTCTACGCAAGCGAGTTCCATGCCACCAACGTTGGAAGCATGTTCCGCCCGAATCAACCGCTCATGCCGAACTGGAAGTACTTGCCAGTTGGCTACCACGGTCGCGCGTCAAGCATTGTGGTTGACGGAACGCCGGTAGTGCGCCCGCACGGACAAACGTCCGCGACCGATGAAGGCCCGCCGACCTTTGGTCCAAGCAAGCTGCTCGATCATGAATTGGAAGTGGGCTTTTTCTTTGGTGGCGCAGGCAATGCCATGGGCAACCGCATTTCAGTGGCGGAAGCCGCAAAGCATCTCTTTGGATGCGTGATCTTGAATGACTGGTCAGCGCGCGACGTGCAGAAGTGGGAATACCAGCCACTTGGGCCGTTCACTGCCAAGAATTTCTGCTCCACGGTGAGCCCGTGGGTCGTCACGCTTGAGGCATTGCGTCCGTACTGCATTCCTGGTCCGTCACGCAAAGAAGGCGACCCAGCCATGCTTGACTACCTACGTTGGGACAACGACTTCGTGGTGGATGTCACGCTTGAAGTACTGCTCGCCAGCGCCGCCATGCGCGCGGCCGGCACGGCGCCGACGCGCGTGAGTATCGGTTCCTTCAAGGACGTCTACTGGACGATGAGTCAGATGCTGGCACACCACACTTCAACGGGTTGCAACATGCGCCCTGGCGATTTGCTTGCCAGCGGCACCATCAGCGGACCTGCGAAAGAGAATCGCGGCTGCATGCTGGAACGCACCTGGCGCGGCACCGAGCCAATCACGCTTGCCGACGGCACTGAACGGCGCTTCCTTCAGGACGGCGACGAACTCACCATCCGCGGCTGGTGCGAACGCCCGGGCCTACCACGCATCGGCTTCGGCGAATGCCGCGGCGCAATCATGCCAGCGCGGTGAGCAGCGCTATTGCTGCCCAACGTTGCCGACCATGACCCGCCGCCCACGTCACGCGCCACTACTGCCAGGTACTGCCAACATCCTTCGCAGGCTTCGCTGATTTGCCCTTGGCTGGAGCCTTGCCCTTCGCCGCAGGCTTACTCTTGCCCTTCGCCTGAGCACTCGGCTTCCGATGCGCTCCATCCGCATGGTGCTGGTCAAGCGACACTGGGAAGTGCTCGCCCTCCCAACTCTGCGGGTAGGCCAGATCATCAAATGCCATGGCCGCCTTCGTCGGGAACATTGGACGGAAGGTGTCGCACATCACCGCAAGCTCGCTGGTCTCGCGCGCGCCGAGGCTTTTCTCAACAGTACCGGGGTGCGGTCCGTGCGGAATGCCCTGCGGATGCACGCTGATGGAACCGGGTTCGATTCCCTTGCGCGCCTTGTAGTTGCCCTCAACGTAATAGAGGATCTCATCGCTATCAAGGTTCGAGTGGTTGTACGGCACCGGGATCGCGTCTGGATGGAAATCCAGGAGGCGCGGGCAGAAGCTGCAGATCACAAAGTTGTGACCTTCGAACGTCTGATGAATCGGCGGCGGCATGTGCAACTTGCCAACGATCGGTGAAAAGTCATCCACGTTGAAACAGTACGGGTAGTAGCAACCGTCCCAACCAACCACATCAAGCGGGTGGTAGGTGTACATGTATGAATGCACCAAGTCGCGCGCTTTGATGCGCACTTCGTACTCGCCCTTTTTATCAAAGGTGAGTGGCAATTCCGGCATGCGCAGATCGCGCTCACAGTAGGGCGCGTGCTCCAAGAACTGGCTAGTGGTCTTACTCATGTAGCGCGGCGGCGGAGCAATGTGGCTGCCGTTAGCGGTTTCAAACACGACAAAGCGCGGCGGTTGCTCGCCTTCCTTGGTCTTATCGAAGGTCATGCGGTACACGATTCCCTTCGGAATGACCACGTAGTCCTTCGGTCCAAACTTCAGCGTGCCGAACATGGTGTGCACCGTGCCCGAACCAAAGTGGATGAAGATGCATTCATCGCCCATGGCGTTCTTATAAAAGTAATCCATCTTCTCCGCGGGGACGCACATGGCCATTTCCACATCGGAGTTGCCAAACACCACCACGCGTCCAGTGATCGGGTCGCCCTTGGCTGGCATGACCGCGGTCTTCAGGTGACGCATGCGCATGACATCCTTCTCGATGTACTCCACCTTGGTGCTGTACAGCGTCTTCCAACCAATCACCTGCGTTGGTGGATTGATGTGGTAGAGCGTGGAGGTTGGACCAACGAAACCTTCGGTTCCGAAGACTTCTTCGCTGTAAAGCGCGCCGTCGGGGCGGCGGAACTGCACGTGGCGCTTCTTAGGAATCTGGCCGAGTTTCGTGTAGTAGGGCATGGCTCGGGTAGTGTACGAGTCACTCCTACATTTGGCGCACGAACTATGACAGACGAAACCTCCGTGAATTCTCCCGTTTCCGCGCCCCTTGAGGCGCCCGCGCTGCTTGCCGAGCGCCCGGAATGGATCGTCATTTCCAAGCCTGCGGGTTGGCATACCGTGGCCCGGTCTGGTGCGTCTGCCGGTGCCGATGAAGGTGCTTCGATCATTCCAACGGTCGAAGAGTGGCTCCGTGCGCAACGCCCCGAACACACCGCTATTCCGGAGGCTGGCATTGTCCATCGCTTAGACCTTGGTACGTCCGGTTGCCTGGTTGCCGCGCGCAGCGTGGAGGCGTATGAACGCCTACGCGCCGCGGTTGGTAGTGCGGCCGGTGCACGCAAGACGTACTTGGCGCTGGCCGTGAGCGGCATCGCTGAGGTGGGCAGCTTTCGTTACTACTTTGTTAGTCGCCACAAGGGTTCGCGCAAGGTCACCGTTGCCACCGAGGGCGGCGCGCCGGAATGTGGTCGATGCCGCTGGCAAGTGCAGAAGCGACTGGTGGACGGCATTCATGATCTAGTGGAAGTAGAACTGGTGGGGCGCGGTCGCAGGCATCAGATTCGCGCGGGGCTTGCGCATCTTGGATATCCACTGGCTGGTGACTCCTTGTACGGCGGCTCGACCACCGTGCACACCCATCCAGCGCTCCATGCATGGCGCGTCGAGATTGATGGCGAGCAGGTGGAATGCCCTGCAGATGCGCGATTTACAGGCTGAAATGAAGAGTGCAGCGCGTGACTGAACGGGGGCCGCGCGAAACAACGATCGCCGCGGCCCGTGTGCCCGCGCTGTTTCGCATCATGACTCCCAGCGTTCAATCTCTTCGCGACGGCGTGGTGCTGCGAGCACGATGAGTATGACGGTTGGATAGATCAAGCCAATGATGCATCCGCCGACCACTTGGGCACGCTGCCAGATGCTTGCTTCGCCGGGCGTTTCGCCGGCGCGTTCCTCCGCACTGACTGGCATCGGTGGCTTCTGGCTTTCTTTCCATTCGTTGGTGGCACGCACAATGCCTGCTTGCCACTCGGTGGCTGGTCCAAGCATCCAGAACCCAATCACTAGGAGCGGCAGTGCCAGCCCGATGCGGATGTACGCATAACGACGCAGTTGCCGCGGTCCCGAGGAGCGACGACGCAGGGTGGCAATGCCGCCCAGCAGAAGAAGTGCGCTCAGGACCAGTGACGCCACCAGGTCAACGCCCATGCCAAGCAGCATGGCGCGCGGAGCATCAGGAAATTTGATCGGCATGGCGCCAGAAAACAGCTTCATGGAGAAGATGCCTGCCATGCCGCAGCAACTGGCCAAGAGCGTCAGTCCGCCGATACCGATGGAGATGCCACCGATCCAGCCGGGCCACGATGAATTTGAATCGTTGTTCCCCTGTGCAGCGGAAGCGGATGCACCCGGACCAGTTGGCGGCGTTGGATCAAACGGCACGAATGGAGGTTGTGACGATTGGTTCATGCGGCGGAGGTTACCGCGCTTCCGGGTCCGGTGGGATTTCTACGCGGAGCATCGGTCACTACCGCGCGGCGGAAGGAAACGGTGGAAGCGCCGGAGCATCAGGCATGCACACCCGCAACACCACCGAATGCGCGCGCGTGCCCCAGGTGGCGTCATTTGCAGGAATCTCCACCACGCGGGCTGCGCGCCACTCGCAAACCGCCATCGTGACGGCGCCAACGGCGATCGGATCAGTCACCAGTGCATCACGCAGATCAATGCGTGCTTCCGCTGCGACGCGCAGTGCGTCGGCAGGCAACATGGAGCATTCGTAGGTGGGAATCGGTTCAAAGCGGGACGTTTCGCCCTCGCGAATATCAGCAGCGTCGGCAATCATGACCGTCCCGCCACCGATTCGAATTTCCACGCGCGCATCCGGGCGGTCTTCCAGGCCAACCACGGGCGATTCGGCTCCGGTGGTGCTCCACCGCACGCCAACCATCGCCAAGGTGGTTCTGCCTGCTAGCGCGGAACGACGCCACGCCATCACAATCGGCGCCATACGCCGATTCACTAACGGCCAGGCCTGCAGGTATCGATCCGCCAATTCCACCCGTGGTTCACGGGCAAATTGTTGATAGAGACCCCGATCAACACGCAGGTCAACTTGCTCAATACTGCGCGCGATCGCGGCGCGCGCGGGTGCATCCAGCGACATCCACGCAACAGTCCCTGGGCGCACTTGGTCGGCCAGCGAGGCCAGTGCACTCCAGTCGCTCCGGTCAACCGCCGTGATTGCCCCCTGAATGAATGACGCCACTGCACGCGCTGGGAATTCGGCGCGAATCGCCGTGAGTTCCGTAGCGGTCCGATCATCACAGGACGGCAACCGTGCCAGCGCCGCTGCAGCAGATCCAGGCAAACCGGCATTCAGTGCCTCTGTGATACCGCGCACTCCCGCCTCCCACGCGTCCAGCTCCGCAATGCGTTCCAACACGCGGCTGCGCGCTTCAGCCAAGGCACGTGCGCCGCTTGGGGCCGGCACGCGCGCAAGCTGCGGGTCATCGCGCAAGCGTTGCAATACATCACGAGCCGCTCGTGCCGAACTGGCGGACTTGGCTTGCTCAAGAGCAGGGCGCAACGTAGTGCGCACCAATACCTCTCCATGCAGCGTGGCCGCGTTGCTGCGCGCCAAGTCAAAGTCGCGCTTATCGTTTCCACGCATCGGAGCAGGCGGAACTGCATCAATGATTGCCAATAGCTCCGTACTGCGATCATTGGCTGCGGCAGTCACCGTTCGTGATTGCAGAGCCGCGAGCGCTTCGGCGTTGCGGCGGTGATCATTCTCAAACTCGGCGCGCCGTTCGGCAATGCGAGCCTCAAGGCTGGCGAGCGCGGCGGGCGAGTCACGATCCAGCTGCGTCTCAATTTCAGCGCGCCGCGCGTCGATCGCCGCCAGTTCAGTGCTGTCGCTGGCGCGATCGACATCATCACGCATGATCCGGAGCCGGTCCGCTCGTACCGCTCGAGCGCGAACAGCGTCCTCGACGGCGGCCACTGCTTGCTCCAGTTCTGATCGCAACGATTGCAATTCGCTGCGTCGAACGGTGCGTGACCACGCATGCATTGCCCATGACCCATCGAGCACTGGTTGGCTCAGAAGTACCGCCGAACGCAGATACTCAAGTGCTGATGAGACACGCGTCGCGGCAACGTCTTGCCGCACTACTCGCAGGTCGACCCGCGCACTTTCGATGTAAGCGTGGTCAAGGACCGCGCCGCGCACAATAAATATCGCCGCGCCCAGCACGCTGGACGCGGCGATGATGATGGCGATACGGCGGTGATGCACGGGATCAGAGATTCCCGCGGCGCTCCTGCTCAAGTTCAAGACTCTCAAACAGTGCCTTGAAGTTGCCCTTGCCGAAGCTTTGGCTGCCGCGACGGCAAATGATTTCAAAGAACAACGTTGGTCGGTCCTGCAGCGGCTTGGAGAACAACTGCAAGAGGTAGCCCTCATCGTCAGCGTCAACCAAGATGCCCAGATCCCTGATGCGCGCGTGGTCTTCCTTCACGCCGGCATGCCCGTGCTGCTTGAGCATGGCTTCCACGCGCGCCCACACGCCCTGGTAGTAGGACTCTGGAATGTTCAAGAAGTCAACGCCGCGGCGCCGCAGTTCAGCAACGCTGACAATTTCGTCATCGGTGCGCAGTGCCAAGTGCTGAACGCCCGGAGTCATGTCATGCCACTCCAAGTACTCAAGAATTTGGCTCTTCTTCTTGCCAGCCGCTGGCTCATTGATCGGGAACTTGATCAGCTGATTACCGCTGGCCATCACCTTGGACATGAGCGCTGAGAATTCCGTGGAGATGTCGTTGTCATCAAAGTGCTTGAACATCTGGAAGCCCAGTACGTGTTCGTACCAGTCCACCCACGCGTTCATCTTGCCTTCTTCAACATTGCCAACCGCGTGATCAACAAACTTGAGACCGCACGGGTGCTGCTTGTTGTATTCGTTCAATGCAAACGGTCCGATGGATCGGAACCCGGGCATGAAGAGGGCACCTTGCTTGATCTTGGGGAGCGCGTACTCGCCAGTGCGGCTGACGAAGGTGTGCACCGTGCGTCCGTAGGTCTTGATGCCCGCGGTGGTCACGGTTCCGTGTGCATCGGTGGCAGTCACCGGCTCATAGGCACTTTGGCCACCGTTCTTCACAGCGGCCTTCCATGCTGCCTCTGCGTCGAAGACGTTGAATGCGATGTCCTTGATTCCGTCGCCAAACTTGGCAAGTTCGGTCGCGGCGGGGTGCGTCTTGGAAAGTGGAGTCTCCAGGAGGAAGCGAATGTTGCCTTGCGTCAGTAAGTACTGCGCGGACTCGCGGCTACCGGTGGTCAGGTCGCGGATTTGCTCCACTTGGAAGCCAAACGCCGACGCATAGAAAAACGCGGATTGCTTGGCATTCCCGACATAGAAGCGAACGTGGTCGACGTCAATCAAGGCCAGCGGATCGGTGCCCGTGGCGGCGCGGTGCTCGGTTTGTGGAGTGGCGGTCGTCATTGGGGGAATGATATCCCGCCCGGCGGTATAACATTTGGGCATGCCGCGCACCTCACGTAATCCCCGCCTGGAGACGGTTGAACCCATCGGAAAGCGAGTTCTCATCCGCAAGGACGAGGACAAGAAGATCACCAAAGTTGGTATTCACCTGCCGGACCGGCTGGAAATTCCCACCATCACCGGCCGGGTAGTTGCTATTTCTGCCGAGGTGGCCAAGGATGAGAATTACCCCATCGAGCAGTACGACCGTGTGCTCTTCAACCCCAAGCACGGCGTCCCCGTGGACTTTGAAGGCGACAACCGGCTGTTTGTGATTCCCATTGAAGACATCGTGGCGGTGTTCCGCGCCGCGGACGCTGGACAGGGCGAGTGAATAGCAGCGGGGCGAACGGTAGTGCGGCGAACGGCGGGGCTGGTGCGATTGGCCGCGCCGAGGCGAACGGCGGCGCTGGCTTGCTTCCGGATCCGTTTCCCGTCCCCCGCGCCGGTGGTCCCCTCCGCACTTCGATCCGCGTTCCTGGTTCCAAGAGCATCACCAATCGCGCTCTGATTCTGGCAGCACTGGCCGACGGCGTGTCGGTGTTGCACGGCGCCTTGCGTTCCGACGATACGGACGGTTTGATCGAAGCGCTGCGTGCGCTCGGTTGTGTAATCACAGTGACTGGCGATTCCGTGCATGTTCATGGGTGCGGCGGGCGATTTGCTGCTGCTGTCCCCGTGCATATCAACCTTGGTGACGGCGGAACCCCCACGCGTTTCATGATGGCCGCCGCCTCGCTTGCTCGCGCGCCAGTCACCATTGACGGCAGCGCGCGCATGCGCCAACGTCCGGTTGCCGATGGCGTGACGCTTCTTGCGGCACTTGGCGTCAGCGTCAGCAGCACCGGATCCGGAACGAACGCTGCGCTTCCACTCACAGTGACGCCAGGGGTCGCCGCACCGCACGGTGGGACGGTGCGTGTTTCACGAACATCAACAAGCCAGTGTGTCAGCGGGCTCTTGCTGTGCGCGCCGTGGTTTCATGACGGCCTGCACGTGGAGTTCACGGAGCAGCCCACCAGCCAGAGCTACTTGGAATTGACGGTCGATGAACTCCGCCGCTGGGGCGTTGCAGTGGATGAATCACGCGATGCCACTGGGCAGCTCACTTCGATCACTGTTCCATACGGGCCGCCACGCGCGCGTCCCGAAGTGCACATCGAAGCGGACGCATCGAGCGCTATTTACTGGGCCGCTGCGGCTGCCATCATTCCAGGAAGTGTGGTGGACTTGCTTGGACTGCCGCACCAGAGTCGACAGCCTGACATGCTTGCGATCCAAGCGCTTGGTGCCATGGGAGCTCTCATCGCGCCATCGCCAATGGAACCGGGCGCAACACGCGTCGCCTGCGCGGTTGTTGATAGTCAGTCGCCGCTGCGGGGTGGCCAATTCAATCTGTCCGGCGCTCCCGATGGAGCGTTAGCAGTGGCCGCCATCGCCGCGCTTGCGGACGGTGAAACCAGGCTCGATGGTCTGTCCACGCTGCGCGTCAAAGAAAGCGACCGCCTCGCGGCGCTCCGTGACGGCCTGATTGCCACCGGCGCGGGCGCGCGGATCGAAGGCGATTCGTTGATCATTTCGCCCACGAGCGCCCAACATCGCCGCGCTCCCGACGCGATTGCACTCATTCAAACTGTCCGTGATCACCGAATCGCCATGGCATTTGCAGTTCTTGGATTGCAAGCGAGCGGTGTGCAGATTGTTGATCCTGGTTGCGTTGCAAAGAGCTACCCGGATTTCTGGATGGATCTCGCCCGCATGATTCGGCCGCAATGAAGCGCTGAGCCGTGCAGCTCTGTCTGAGCCGTGCGAGCCATGCAGCGCCGTGCGAGCCATGCAGCGCCGTCGAGCGCTGTGCGAGCCGTGCAAGGGCTGCATCGATCGAATACTCTTACTCAATGCACGCATTTTGGCACTTTGCAGCTCGACTGCTCAAGCACAAGGCACGCCTTGCCACCGCGATGGGCTTGGCGCTTATCTCCGCCGGTGGTTTGGGTGCTGGATTGTTGGCGCTTGCACCAGTTTTAGAGTTTCTGCTCCGTAAGAATCAGTCGCTCGGACAGTGGATCACCCAGAACGCTCCGTGGATTCCACCGGAATTCACTGAGCACCTGCCCAAGGACGCATTCGGAGGCGTGGTGGTGGTGTTCGTTGGGCTGCTCATCATGACGGTCGTTGGAGCCGCCGCGAACTTTGGTCATCAATACTTGGCGCTGACCCTGTGCGTGCGCACGGTCACAGAGATTCGCCACGATGTCTTTAAGCATGCCGTGAACCTGCCGCTCGGTACGGTGTTGCAGCGCGGCGCCTCTGATCTAGTGAGCCGCACGGTCCGCGACAGCTCTGAATTGCAGCGCGGTTTGGTGGCACTCACCGGTAAGACAGTGGCGCAAATCACCAAAGGGGGCGCAGCGTTTCTAGCGGCGGTGTGGTTTGACTGGCGGATCACCCTGGTGGCCCTGGTTGCAGTTCCGGTGCTAGCGATTCCGTTGCGAAAGTTTGGAAAGCGCATTCGCAAGGGCGTGCGCGGTTCACTCCGTGCGCAGGCAGACTTATTGCGTGTTTCCAATGAAAGTATGCAAGGAATGCGCGCTGTTAAATCGGCAACCGCTGAAGCAGAATCGATTCGCCGATTTGATGCAGTCAATGCCATCGTCCTTCGTGAAGAGATGCGCGTGCGCTTCGCACAATCAATGTCTTCACCCATTGTTGAATCGATCGCCATTGTTGCAATCTGCGTGTTGGCATTGATTGCTGCACGGCAAATCATCGACGGCAAATTGGAATTTGATACCTTTGTACTTTCGTTGGGGGCCTTGGCAGCTGCCGGTGGTTCGCTGAAGCCGATCGCGGGATTTGTCAATGACATTCAAGCTGCATCAGCGCCCGCCGAGCGTCTTGAGGAAGTCATGAAGGTTGCCCGTGAAGATGCAGGCGAACGCCGCAAGCAGCCGCTTCCACAGCACAAGCGCGAGATTCGATTTGAAGATGTTTCCTTTCGTTATGCAGGCGCCGATGTGGACGCACTGCAAGACGTCAACCTGGTGATTCAGCATGGCGAACGAATTGCCTTTGTCGGCGGCAACGGCTGCGGCAAGACCACGTTGCTTTCCATGCTTTCACGGCTCTTTGTGCCCAGCGCGGGTCGAGTGCTGGTGGACGGTGCGGACATTGCCCAGCACGGGTTGAAGACCGTGCGCGCCCAAGTTGGCGTGGTCACCCAGGACGCATTCTTGATCCGCGGCAGCATCACTGAGAACATTCGCTTTGGTCATGACACTCCGTCGGATGAAGCTGTGCGGCTTGCAGCGCGTCGCGCGTATGCAGAGGCATTCATCGATCGCCTTCCGGATGGATTCGCCACGGTGGTTGCAGAGGGCGGAACCTCGCTTTCTGGCGGCCAGCGGCAGCGGATTTCGATTGCGCGTGCCGTGTTGCGTGATCCGCGCATTCTGATTCTTGACGAGGCCACCAGCCAAGTGGACGCGGAGAGCGAAGATCTCATCAATACCGCTATCACTGAATTTGGTGCCGGGCGTACCACGTTGGTCATCGCGCATCGGCTATCAACCGTGCTTGCTGCCGACCGGATTGTGGTGATGGAAGCAGGGCGAATCGTGGCCACCGGACGCCATGAAGAATTGCTGGCCTCGTGCGCTGCCTATCAGCGGATTGCGCGTACGCAGCTCAATATGGCGTGAGGTGACTATGGAAGTCGGACGCGAGAGAGCGCGTTCACGCGTTCACGCGTTTATCCACGCACGTACCAACTCCACTCCCATCAGCGCGGAACCGTCGCTCCGCCCGTCGCTGGAATTGCACTACCCGTGGTTGGTTCCGGTGCGCCGCCAAGCGCGGGCATAGCACTGCCTTCCGGTGCAGTAACGGCGGGTAATCCACCAGATGGCGAAATGATCCCCAGCCCATCGCCAGTCACCGGAGCCGTGGCCGGCGCAGTGATTGGTGCTGCTGGTATCGGCAGCATCGCGGCAGGCGCTCGCGCCGAGTCCAAGGCGATCCATGCCAGAATCACGCCGCCAACCAACGTCATGCAGGAAATGATTGCAACAAAGAGCATCCAATTCTGCAGGGCCGTGTGCAATTTCTGTACGCCTGCATCGCGCTCGGTGGTCTTCTCAAGAAGCCCTTGTAGTGCCGCGGAACTTCGATCGGTGGTTGACTGCAACTGCACCACTGCGTTGGCAAGGGTGGTCACGCCGTCGGCAACTTTCATGGCGCTCTCATGATTGAGGTCAAGCTGCTGCTGCACCAAACTCATCACATCGCGCTGCTGCTCAACGCCTTGGGTGATGCGGGCCAGCGTCTTCTCAACATGGTCATCGCGCTGTCGCGTCAGCATGAGTTGCTGCGCAACCAAGTCCGCCAAGCGCGTCTGCTGCCGAACAAGTTCCGGCAGCGACCCCATGCTCTGCGGAAGTGCAGCAACCACACGGGCCAGTTCCTGCTGACGCTGATCCTGCACATCAAGGAACATCCGAAACTCGCGTGCCATCGTCACAATTTCCTGCGAGTCTGCAGGAACGGGCATGGTGCCAACGGCATCGATCCGGTCGGCACCAGAACGGCGGACTGGGGCAGGCGCATCATCGCTGCCAAGGAAGAGGGTTCGGAGCGTGGCAAGGAAACCGGGCATCGGGCAGTAAGGGTAACGGGGAACCGGGTCGCTTGGGCGGAAGAAATGCCCGTAGCCACGGCGTACGATCGACCACGTGGCCGCGCGGACTTTCATCACCCCTCTGATTGCATGCGTGTATCTGCTTGCCTGCGCGGCAGCATGCGACCGGCCAACACCGGTCGCCCCCAACGCCCACGCAGGCGCGCGGATCGTTTCCCTGAGTCCGGCGATCACAAGAACCGTCACGGAACTTGGCGGCGGGGCTGCCATCGTGGGACGAACCCCGTGGTGCGAAACGCCCCAAGCCGCCGATGCGCGCATTGTCGGTTCGCATGAAGACCGCGATCTTGAAGCGATCGCCGCGCTGCATCCCACCCTGATCCTTCGCCAGTCCAGTGTCGCTGACCCCGCGCTGGAAATGGTGGCTCGATCCGTCGGGGCGGAAGTCCACACCTGGCACTTTGATCGTGTCTCCGACGTGCAAGCCAGCCTGGTACCCATTGCCAACCTCCTTGTCGAAGCTGGAATCACCAGTGCGCCGGAAACTGCCGCGCGCATCACTGCATTGCATCACCAAGCCGTAGCCGCGCCCGTTCGCACTACGGGTCCAGTCCTTTTCCTGTTCGCGGTCGATCCACCGATGGCGTTCGGAACAGGCACCTATGTCGACGATCTCTGGACCGCCATGGGCGGGAGCAACGCCATGCGCCGTCCCGGGTATCCCGCGATTACGGCGGAAGATGTGGTGCGCCTGGCACCAACAGCCATCATTTCCATCGGCAGTAGCGGCATTCCTGCGTGGATGACCGATGCCAGCCGTGCGCGCGTGGCGATCGATGCGCCGGATTTACTTGAGCCGAGTGCACGCATGTTGGTGCACGGCCCGGCCTCACTGCGCCGCGCCGATGATGCGATTGTGGCGATGACTGATACTGAGCAGGGAGTCAGCAAGTGACCGCACGTCGACCCATGATTGGCCTCGCCATGGTCGGTGCGGCAACGTTTGTCGTTGTTGCAGCGCGTCTCCTGGTTGTGCGAACGCTTGATGGCACCTTCGCCGTTGGCTGGCCCAGCGCGGTCCTTGGTCAATTTCGCGTCGATGCAGTGCTTGCCGCCGCCGCCGCTGGTGCTGCGCTGGGTGTTTCCGGCGCCATCATGCAGACCTTGTTGCGCAATCCGCTCGCTTCGCCGTTTGTGTTGGGCGTCACCAGCGGCGCGGGTGCCGGCGTGGCTTTGGCATCACTCGCGGCGGCGTGGACCGGAATGGCAGCTCCGGTGGGTGCAGCGCTCGGTGTTCCGGCGCTCATCGGGGCAGTCACAGCGCTTGCAGTGGTGCTTCTCCTAGCAAGAAGGGGCGGATCGATCGACCCGGTGACGCTCATTCTCAGCGGCGTCATGGTGGGTGCGATTGCCAGCGCACTGAGTACGGTTGCAGAGTCACTGTTGCCCCCGGAACGACGCGGTCTGCTTGCCGGGTGGCTCTTTGGGCGGATTCCTGACGTTCCCGACCCGGGCGCTCTCACCGCCTGTGCGATCGCAGCGTGCGGGCTGACCGCGTTGGCTGCAACATGGGGTTCGCGCCTGGATGCTGCGGCACTGTCTGACGACGAAGCACGATCCGTAGGCGTCCCGCTTGCGCCCATGCGCACGGCGATGTTCCTTGGCTGCGGCGTTGCCACCGCGGCAAGCGTTGCCTTGTGCGGTCCGATTGCATTCATCGGATTGCTCGCGCCGCATTGCGCGCGCGCCTTGGTCGGTCCGCGCAACCGAATGTTGGTGGTCGGTTCTGCGATCGCTGGTGCCGGCCTGCTCATTGGCGCGGACGCACTTCGACAGTGGATCGATATCGGCGGCGGACGACTGCCACTGGGCGCCGTGACCGCGGTCGCTGGCGGCATTGCATTTCTTGTGTTGTTGCGCAAGACCACGGGGGCCTGGCCGCGATGACAACTCTGGACTTTCAATCGCCAACGCTGCGCCGCGGAGCATTTCAGTTGGCCGTTGGCGTCATTGCGCCGCGTCCCGGTCGAATCACCGTGCTCATCGGTCCGAACGGCGGCGGAAAGACCACCGCACTGCGCCTCGCCGCCGGGCTGTTGACGCCGGACACGGGCGCAGTGCTGATTGATGGCGAACCGGTCCATGCGCTCAGTGCGCCGCAACGTGCCGCTCGCATTGCACTGGTCACGCAGCGACCCGATGTTGGCGCGCCGTTCAGTGTTCGCGAAGTGGCGGCGCTCGGTCGCATTGCCCGGCCAGCGGATGCACAGCGCGTGGAACGAGCGCTGCAGCGCGTTGGGCTGGCGGCACTGGCTGATCGACCGTACCACTCGCTTTCGGGTGGTCAGCAGCAACGCGTGGCGGTAGCGCGTGCGCTCGCGCAACACGAGCCGGGCGGGGTACTGCTGCTTGATGAGGCATTCGCGGCGGTCGACCCACCGGAAGCAGCCGCGATTGTGCGGGCAGTGCGCGAAGAGGCTGCCGCTGGTGCCACGGTCTTGGCAGCCACCCATGACATGGCGGTGGCCTCTGCCATTGCCGACGACGTCTGGTGCATTGTTGCCGGGCAAACCCGAGCATTTGGCCCGGCATCCGATCTACTGACAGCGGCCGCCTTGCCGGCATTGCTCGGGGTGGCGATCGCCGAGGCCAACGGCGCAAACGGCCGGATTGCCGTGGCCGATTACCGCGCTATCCTTCCCAAACAGGCGCTATGAAGCAAACCGAGCTCATCATCTTTGTAGTGATCATGGTGATCAACGCCGTGTTTGCCATTGTGAAGAAGTATAAGGAGCGCCAAGCACGGAACGCAGCGGCGGCCCTTGAGCGAGCCATCACAAACAATGCGCCCGCCGCGCGCGCCACCACCGCAGCCCGCGCGACCCCTGCGATGCGCGCCACACCCGCACTGCGTAATTCGCCTGGAAATACGCCTCCGGTGATGCGGCCGACGCCAACGAACACCGGTGCGACGACAGCGTCAACGCGTGCGACGACAGCCGCCACACGTACAACGACCAGCGCCACGCGCGCTGGCGGCGCCGCATCGATTGACGCGCGCGGCTCTGTGCGGCGCGAAATTCGCGACACCGAATTACAAGCCGCCGCCGCGCGGCGGCGTCAAGCAGAGGCTCGCCTCTTTGAACAGCAGGTTGCTGCGGAGAAGGCTCGCATCGCCGCGCAACAGCGCCCGACTCCACCAGTGATTCAACCGGTCGCCATGCAGATCCTGCAGGCAGCGCTCGTACGGTCCAAGTCTGCTGTCCCGACCGCCATCGCCGCATCCCGGATCACCGGCAACAGCATCGGAGCCCCCCGGGTGGCGGAGCCAGTGCGAGGCAAACTTCTGATTGGCGACCGAGTGGGCCTGCGTCGCGCGCTCATCCTCCGGGAGGTCCTTGGACCGCCGCGCTGCATGGCTCCGTACGCCGGGACGCAGTAGGGGAATGGGGCTGCGGGCACGTTCCACCCATGATCCACCCATGATCCACCCATGATCATGGCAAGATCCGCCCACGATCGCCCCACAATCGACCCAGACTCCATTACAATTCCTCCCCATGATCGACATTCGCAAGTTGAAAGAACTCGTTCGCCTCATGACCACGAGCGACCTCACCGAGCTCGACCTCCGCGACAAGGAGGAGCAGGTCAC
>CAMDUB010000039.1 GCA_945878575.1 Phycisphaera mikurensis NBRC 102666
TGCGCTCCACAAGGTTCCGCTTAGCCTCGGGCGAAACTGTTCGTCCGGTTGGCACCCACGGGGCGTACGTCCAACTGCCGGACTTCTCAGTTTCACACGCCGCTTACCGAGGATCCCGTGCTCACTGCGGGGGCTCGCACACGGAAGGCGCTTGCAAGCCAGGGATTGTGGAACACCCTCATCTGGCCGCAGGCGCCGGAGAGGATAGGGCCGCGCTCAGCGGCCATCCTCGTAAGGCGAATGCGGGCCAGTAGGAAGGCGTGATGCCTCAACGCGAACCTAGTACGAGGGCGTGATGCAACAACCCCCGCTCGACCTACCGCAATGCCAGCTCGACCAGCGCCTCCGCGGTCGGATCCCCCGGTACATCTTCGCGCCCCAGCACGCGTTCGATCATGTCTCGCGCTGCCGGCTTGGAATGCCCAAGTTGCGCGAGCACTTCAATCGCGTCACGCGCCGCTGCCATGAGTTTGCTCTCCGCACTGATCGGCCCACGAGCGCCCGCCTTGGTTCCAGGTGCTGCTGGTCGCACGCTGAGTTCGCGCACGAATGGATCGATCTTGCCCTTGAGTTCAACGCAAATAGTTTCCGCCGTGCGCTTGCCGATTTCTGGCAGCGTCTGCAACATGCCGTGATCACGCGCGGCGATCGCCTCTGCGACCTGCGCGAAGGGAAGTTGCAGCGCGCGCAGTGCCTTGCGATTGCCGATGCCTTTGACGGTGGTGAAGAGCTCAAAGAAGGCGCGATCGGTGGCTGACTGGAATCCGATCAGGCGCGGCCAGAAACTGGATCCCTGCCCTTGTCCTTCCAGGTAATGCAGTGTGTGGAACTTCACCGGTTGCCCAATGCGCGCTGCGAGTGACATGGAATCCGCGGCAGGAATCAGCACCTCGTAGGTGAGTTCCGCCACCTGAACATGGGCAGCACCGTCGTCGATAGCGATGAGATTTCCGGTGAGTTGGGTGATCATGGGGGCTTCCTTGCCTGCGCCTATCCTACGAGCCATGCGCTACGCAATGATTATGGCAGGTGGATCCGGTACGCGACTTTGGCCGATGAGCCGGCAGGCTGTTCCGAAGCAGTTGTTGCGGTTCATTGGTGGAAAGAGTCTGCTTTCCGTGGCGGCGGAGCGGATTCGCACGCTGGTTCCTGAGGCGAACCGGTATGTGTGCGCTGGGGAGAAGTACCGCGCGCTGATCCGCGAGGACATTCCGTGGATTGATGATGCGCACGTCTTGGGTGAGCCGATGGGGCGCGATACGGTGAACGCGGTCGCCTTTGCTGCGGCGGTGGTTGGGAAAGATGATCCGGATGCGGTGTTTGCTGTGTTGACGAGCGACCATTTGATTACGCCGCAAGCGGAGTTTGAGCGCGCGATGGATCTTGGGTTTCGGTTGGTGGAGGCTGACCCAACACGGCTCGTGACGTTTGCAATCACGCCAACATTTGCAGCAACGGGATTCGGCTATGTGGAACGCGGCGATGCGATTGCGGGATTCCCCGGCGCGTTCGGAGCGAAGCGATTTGTGGAGAAGCCGGATCGTGCGCGTGCTGAGGAATATCTGCAGAGTGGTGGGTTTGGATGGAATAGCGGGATGTTCGTGTTCAGTGCTCGGACGGTGTTGGACGCACTGCAGCGCTTCAAGCCAGAGACGGCGGCTGGCATGCGCGAGATTCGTGCCGCGTGGGGGACTGCCGCGGCGCGCGCGACCGTGGAACGCATCTATCCCGAACTGCCGAAAATCAGCGTTGATTACGCGCTCATGGAGCCGGCTTCGAAAGATCCAGCACTCTCCGTGTGCGTGGTGCCGATGAGCGTCGAGTGGCGCGATGTTGGTAGTTGGCCAAGTTATGGCGAGACGCTCGCGGCGGATGCTTCCGGCAATCGGACCAATGCGCAGGCGCTGCATGTGGGTAGCACAGGCGTGCTTGCGTTGAGTGATGATCCTGCGCATGTCATCACCACCATCGGGCTGACCGATGTGATCGTGGTGCGCACTAAGGATGCAACGCTGGTGGTGCGCGCGGATCTTGCGGAGAAGGTCAAAGACATTGCAGGCCTTGTACCGGAAGCGTTGCGCTGAATTCATGCGATACCTAGCGATCGATCTTGGTGCGAAGCGAACCGGCCTGGCCGCGGGCGATGATGTGCTGCGGATCGTGCAACCGGTCGAAGTCTTGATGGTGTCACGCGGTCCAGCGTTGATGGATGCACTGGCCAAGGCCATCGATCGGCATGGACCCGATGAATTGGTGATTGGCTTACCCATCAATATGGATGGAACGGAAGGCGCCGCCGTCACCGATGCGCGCGAGTTCGGCGCCGCCATTGCTGCGCGTGTGCGACTGCCAGTGCATTTTCATGATGAACGGCTTTCGAGCTTCGAAGCAGATCAGCGCATGTCGCAGAGCGGGCGCACGCACCGCGAGAAGAAGGAACTGCGCGACGCACTGGCCGCGTGCGCGATACTTGAGGCGTACCTCGCTCGATAAGGTCACCCTTTTCAGACCGCCCCCGTAAAGAGAGTCCCCTCGTTGGCCGCAGGGACCAAGAGGGGACTCACAGGAGGTGGTGAAACTGTTCAACGCACCGGTGTCACGTGAAAGGCGCGCTTATGGAAGCACTCCAGTCAAGCGGACGCCGTCGTCATACACCGCGATCTTGCTGGTCTTGATCATGCTTGCATTGCCAGCTCCAAGACCAGTGAAAGAAGGATCGTTGGCCGCGTTCCACGCAGAGGCCGGAACACCGGTCTTCAGCGCCATACGGAATTGCGCCTCGCGCCAGTATGAACTGCCTGTTCCTGGTGCGATGTACGTGCCCACAAAGCTCACGTCGACGTAATACAACTTGCGCGCCGCGTCGTACACCTTCAACGCCGGTGCCACGGTGCCGTTCTGGATGTAGTTGCCGCTCACGACCACCGATGTCTGGTCGTAGCCGGCCGCAAACAGCTCGGAGAGATCCACGAAGTAGCGGATGGAGAGAGTGCTGGAACCAACAGCTGGGAACGCGGAGCGATTGTTCAGCAGTGCACGGATTTCAGTGAAGCCGCTGCCCTGTTGATTGATCGACGCCTCGACGAAGAACTCATCGTCGATTGATCCCTGCTCCGACGCCGGCGGGAAGTTCGCCACTGGAACGCCCGTCGAATCCTGTGCAAGTCGAGCGATCGCACCGGTGAAGCCCGCGTTGTAGTCCAGCGCGACCTCGTTGCAGATGTAGTTGCTGCGATCATCTATGTATGACGAGTCAGAGGTGGTGCTTGGACCGCCAACCAATGCGCCGTACAAGATGTGTCGCGACGCGGCGGGCGTCGTCATGCTTCCATTCCAAGACCCATGCGCCCCGCGATGGTGCGGATTCAATGGCGGATTAACGCCGAATCCAACCACATAACTGCGCGCATTGGGATTCTTGCCAAGCATGTAATCAATCTGGTTGCGCGCAAAGTCGCGATAGCGCGTGCCGACATCGCCGACCCGATCGGCATAGATCAGCGCCAGGAAGGACGTGTTGGCCGCGTAGCGCAACGAGCCCCACTGATCGAGCCACGCCAAACCGCCGGCGGTGTACGCGACTCTGCTGCCGTTGTCGCCAACGGTCCAGAAGTTCAGCCACTTTTGTGCCGCAGTCTTGTAGACGACCTTGTCAGTGAGTTGCGCAAGGAGCACGGTGACGCCGTAGCTCTTGTCATCCCAGTTGTGCGTCCACTTCAATGGCAGGCCAGCAATGTTCTGGCTGTAAATGGCCTCCGCCTTGGTGAGATACGCCGCCTCGCCGGTGGCGCGGTACATCCACGCTGCGCTCCATGCAAGCTCATCGTAATAGCCAGACCACGAGTTGTAGTAAATGGCGGCGTCGGTGATGGACTCGGAGTACTTGCCGCGGTAGGTGTCCGCAAAGTTGAACAACGTACGGGCGTGTGCCAGCAAGGTGTCCGCGTATGCGGGATCAGTGCTACGGAACAGCATGCTTGCAGCTGCCATGGCCGCCGCAGATTCACCGGCCAGATCGGAGCCGGGCTTGGCTGCAGTGATGGCGTACGAAGGCCGCGCCATGTTCATGGTCTCACATGGACCCCAATAGCTGTGGTCCAACGAACCATTTCCGACTTGTCCGTACAGCACGTTTGCCGAAGGATGCGCCTTGATGATGAAGTCGGTTCCCCAGCGAACGGCCGCGAGCAATGCGAGCTTCTGGCCCGACTGCTCGTATGCCGCCCCGTATTCAATGCCACCCCACGCAAGCAGCGAGAGCGAGCTTGCCATCGGGAGTCCGAATTTCACGTGATCACCGGCGTCGTAGTAGCCACCGGTCAGGTCCATGCCGACATCGCTTCCGTCAGCAAGAGCGGAGTCGCCGCGCCATGCAACGCGGAAGCCATCGGCCAGATTTCCGGAACGCTGCGCGTCATAGAAGTACAGCGACTTCTGCAGCACTTCGGCGTAGTTGAAATCTCCGGGCGCACTCGCTGGCGAGATGGTGACTACAACCGATTGGTTTGCGGTACCGACTGCATTGCTCGCGGCTAACAACACGCTGGTTGTTGCCGCAAGCGTTGGAGTTCCAGAAATCAAGCCGCTGGTGGCGTTCACGGAGAGCCCGGCAGGCAATCCGGTGGCGCCGAAGGAAGTCGGTGTGCCGCTCGCAGTGATTTGGTAGCTGAAGGTCGAGCCAACGGTTCCATAAGCGGTCGCCGGACTATTGATGACCGGAGCCACGGCGCCGTTATCACCGCCGCCGCCCGTACCTCCGCCACCGGTCGCGCAGGGGCCCCACGCACCGAGAACAACTGCGAGGTCGGCGCTATCGGTGATGCCGTCGGCGTTCAGGTCATAGATCGGGGCAGTGCTCCCCCAATTACCAAGGATCGCCCCAACATCACCGGAATCCACCTTGGAATCCATATTCACGTCGGCCGGGCACTGCGCCACCGGCGCGATGGTTATCGATGTTGGCAAGAGGCCAGCAACCGCGAAGTTGGCGACACAACCGACATCAACGGACGCTCCAGGCGCGATAGTGGCGTTGTATTCGGCGTTAATGATCTTGTACTGATTGCCCACATGCGATTGCACGGTGCCGTTCCACGCACTGGTGATTTCGGCGTTCCAGTCAAACCGCAAAGTCCAACCCTGGATGGGCTGGCTGGTGTCATTGGTGATATGGAAAAGCCCTTGACCGCCACCTGCCCATTGGTTGGTGAACGAGAAGGTCGTCTCCGCATAGGTAGCGGAGGCGGTGAGTAGCAAGCATGCCAAAGAACCGTATATGAATGTCATAACGCTCTCCCTTGTTAGGAGTTTCAACTTCTGCACTGCATTTCAGACGCAAAGAACCCTACGACCGTGAGTTAGGAAAGGTGCTCGAATTTGCCGAAAAATGTGGCAATTTTGATCTGCAACTCACGTTCAGAAATGTGTCGATTGCGTATCAAGAACCGCGGGGCAACGTTCGATGGCGCCGACTTTAGAAGGGAACGATGACGCCGATTTGGCCACCGTACTGTTGCTCGTTGTCCAACTGCATGCCGTTGAACGAGCAGTACGCGGTGATTCCCTTGTACGACGCAAACTCAACACCAGCCTCAAAGCTGGCGCCGTAACGCGTCTCTGGACTGCCGTACACCGAGTAACCAGGTGTTGCGCTGTACGCGTTCGTGGCGGTGACATCCCAGTCACCGATCGGCACCGCAGCGATGAACGCACTGCCAATGTACGGCGTCAATACATCACGATCGATGCGCAACGTATGCATGATGCGTGAGCCAATCGATGGCTGCAACATGACGGCGCTTTGGCTTGAAACATCCAAATTTGCGCTGCCAGCGCCCTGCTCTGTGTACGAACTTTGACCAACGTAACCAGCCGCCACCGACGCGTATGGCTGCACGAACATATCGCCACCGATACGAATATTCATTCCGATCTCAGAGTTCACCGAAGCCGCCCACAGCGAGTTGTCCGATGTTGCCGTGCGCACAACGCCTGGGATATACAGTTCGCGCGTGCGATCGACGCCCGCGTAACCGCCCTGCGCGGCAGCCTCCACGTACCACTGGCCAGAATCCGGGACCCAACTGCCGTAGATGCCGACGTTCGCACCGTTCATGGTGTTCGTCTCATCCACCAAGCCGCCGGTGATATCAACCGTTCCGGGCATGTAACCGATGAACGCACCCGCGATGAAACCCTTGCCAAGCACCATGTCGGCGCCGAACATCAGGCCACCAGTAGCCGAGCTGTAACTGGTCTTTGCCCACGTGTCATCACTGACGCTGTTGGTGAATCCGTAACCGCGCGACCACCACCGAACGCCATCATCAGGAGTTGGCCCGTTCAATGGCGCGCCGAAACTGGTGAATGAGTTGCCAGTGACAACAGCGGAGCCAGCGGTCAGCGATTCCTGGTCGGTCAAGCCTCCCTTGGAACTCAGCAGCGGAGCGGCTGGCGTCGGCGCTTTGCTTTCGCGTAGTTGCATCAGCCGCTTCATAGCTACGTTTCCAGCCTGAAAGAGCTGGTTCATGGTGACGTTGGGCAGCGCGTACGGATTGGCTACGTTGGAAAGTGCCACCTCAGCACTCGCGAAGGCGCCGGGCGTGAGGAGCAACAGTTCCGTGGCGACGTACTGCTCATCCGTACCGGATGGACCAGAGGCGATTGCAGTGATCGCTGCGGCCGATGCATTGATTTGACTGTTGTTGACTGTGCCGACATTGGCATTGCGGCGCACTGTGCCGTTGCCCGTCTGCACATCCACAACAATGTCTGTACTGGTACTGCCAGCAGCCAGCGGATACGAGCCGCCCTGACCAATGATCTGCAGGCTGAATTGATTGCCCGCGTAACTCACCTCAAACGCACCACCCATGAAGTACGTGGATCCGGTGGCGTTCACCGCATGGTCAGTGGAGAGGCCGGTGAGCGGATCGACAGTGACCACGTCCACCGTGCTGAACGTGCCGTTCAACGTTCCGGCGGTGGCCATCACATAATCGACGGTGACGCCGGAGGCGGGGATCAAGGTGCCGGAATAAAAGTCGGCGTCATAAATAATCTTGGCCGCGGAACCGTTGAGGGTGAACGCGCCGCCAGCGTCGACACGATCGGCCTTGCCAGTGGAATCAAGCAGGTACCAGCTGGTCGTGGAGGTTGCGTCAAGAATGACATCGCCAGTGACAGCCAGCGTTGACGAGCCGGCATTGTTGCGGTCGCCCGGATTGAGAAGACCCTTGAATGCATTGCCAGCGCTACCGATGTTGGCCAGCGTGCCGTCGCCGCCGACGGTCACCGCGCCGCCGGAGTTGAGCGCGTCGGAGAAGACCGATGCGTCACTCAGATCGGCGCCATCCGTCAGGGAGAGCGCGGATCCAGAAGTGAGCGTGACATCGCCAGCGAAATTTGATGTGCCGCCCGATCCGATGGACGCACTGAGTTGCGAGAGTGTCAGATTGGCGGAAGCGCCCGAGACATTGAGGCCGCCATCGACGACCAACGTGGTGGTGCCCGCGGGCACGCCAGTGAGTGTGGTGGTTCCACCGATCGTGAGTGACTGCGTGGCATCAAGCGAAAGGTCCGCACCGATGGCCACCTGCGAACCCAAGATGCGCATGCCAGCGCCGCCGACGGATGCTTGCGTGTTCACAGCCGCGGACATGGTGTCGATCACCGTGGTGCCGGTGAACGTGCTCGAGGTGAAAGCCAGTGTGGTGGTAGCGGTGGAACCAGAGAGTGCCTTGAAGACCAGGTCGCCAGTGCCGTCAACGGTGCCGGTGAAATTAAGCGCGCCAGTGCCCGCACCGGAGGTGGCGATAGTGGCTGCGGCAGTGCCGCCCGAGATCAGCGCGCCTGCGTAGGTAGCGGTGGCGTTGCCGGTGTAGGTGAACTGCGTGGCCGTTGCATCAGCGTTCAGCGTGAGTGAACTGAGGCTGCCGAGCCATGCGCCGTTGCTCGTGCTGGCGGTGGAGCCGGCCTCCAGCGCGACGCCGCCGGTGAACGTTGACGTGGTTGCGCCGACCGAGAGATCAACGCCCGAGATCGTGAGCGTGCCCGTGCCGGACATCGCCTCATTCGCAGTAAACGCCGTGTTGGTGCCGCCGCTACCGGTGAGAATCGAGGTGCCGTTCACGGCGAAGGCCTGCCCAGCGCCGAGTGTCAGCGCAGTACCGAGCGTGAGATCGCCGTCAGTCAGTGCGAGGCCGGCGCCGCCGACGGAGAACGCTGTATCGATCTTCGCCTTCGCGCTGTCGATGATGGTCTGGCCGGTGATGCTGCTGGCGCTGTCGAACGCCAGCGTGGTGGTGGCCGTGGAGCCGTCGAGTGCAGAGACAACCAGATCTCCCGTGGCGGTCACGGTGCCGTCGACGCGGAAGTCGGCGGCAGTCGCGCCGGAAGTGGCAATGGTGGCCGACGCGCCGGTGGCGTTCAGGATGCCCGAGTAGTTGCCTGCGACGGTGCCGTCGTAGATCAGCGATGTTTCATTGCCGAGGTTGATCGAAGCGACGTTCGACAGCCACTGTTGGTTCGAGGTGGTGATTGTCGAAGCGCCAGCGAGCGTGAGTGCACCGGTGTACGTGGAGGTGGCGCCGCCGACGTTCATGCTGACATGGTCGATGGCCAGGTTGCCAGCGCCGCTCATCGCGGAATTCACGGTGAAGGCAGTGTTGGCGCCGCCGGCGGGACCGGCGATCGTGGAGGCGGTGGAGATCGCGAGATCCTGCGCCGCGCCGAGCGTGAGGGCCGTGCCCAGCGTGACGTTGGCGCCGGTGAGGGAGAGACCCGCGTCGCCGATCGATGCCTGCGTGTTGATGGCGACGTTGGCATCCTCAATCACTGTGCGACCGGCGAGCGTGCCGGATGTGAAAGCCAGCGTGGTCTTGGCCGTCGATCCAGCGGCAGCGCCGATGACGAGGTCGCCGGTGCCCGACACCGTGCCGCTCAGGGTCAGGTCGCCGTTGCCGGCGCCGGAGGTGAAGATCAGTGCGCGGTCGGCGGCAACGGCGCCGGTGATGATCGCGCCGTTGTACGTGCCCGCATCGGTGCCGGCGTAAGTCAACGACGTGTTGTTCGCCATTGTCAGCGAACCCACACCGCTGAGCCATGCCGCGTTCGTTGTGGTGATGGTGGACTCGCTGCCCGCCACGCCCGCAAGGCTGATACCGCCCGTATAGGTTGAGGTAGTGCCGCCGACCGTCATGTTGATGCCGGTCAGTGTGACGTCGCCGCTGCCAGTCATGCCGCCGTTCACCGTGAACGCGGTGAGACCGGCTCCGCTACCAGTGAGCGTGGACGTGCCACCGAGGTCGAACACCTGCCCGGTGCCGAGCGTCAGTGCGGTACCCGCGGTGACCGTGGCGCTGTTGAACGTCAGCCCCTGCGTGCCGATCGAGTTCTGCGTGTTGATGCTGGCGGTCGCGTTGTCGATCACGGTCTTTCCGTCGAAGCTGCCGCTGACGAAGGACAGGTTGACGGATCCAGTGCCGCCGGCAGTGGTGATGACCAAGTCGCCGGTGCCGCTGATGTCGCCAGTGAGCGTGAGCGATCCGGCGCCGGAGAGCGCGATCGCCGACGCGGTGCCGCCTTCCAGCGAGACGCCCGCCGCGGAAGTGATCGAAGTGCTGCCGGAGTAAGCGAGCGTTGCCGCGCTGCCGGACGTCCATGCGCCTCCCAGTTGCAGCAGCACCATGTTGCTGAGCCAGCGATCGTCGTCGATCACTAGGCGACCGCCTTGGATCGCCGAGAGGGTCCCGCCAGAGCCGGTCGTACCGAAGCCGGTCAGGAACGAGTTGGTGCCGAGCTGCAGGGCGCCGTTCACGACGCCGACGTTGGCATCACCTGAAGCGGTGCCCGTCCCCACGCTGGGCGCGATGACCAGCGACCCACCATTCAAGTCGAAGATGGCGGAAACGTTGGTGATGCTCCATTCGCCGCTGTAGATGCCACCGGTCAGGAGCTGTAGTTGAGCGGGGCTTCCGTCGCCAGCGATAAAGCTGAGGTTTGCGCCGATCGACGGGACGTCGGTGACGATGACCGGTGTGCCGTCACCAGTAACAACGACATCACCCACAGCGGACGTAACGAACGGGAAGAGCGTGAGCATCACCATCGCTGCAAGCGGACTAGATCCCACTGCTGAAAGTGGGCGCGACGAGCATGCAAAGAAGCGGCGGTGTTCGTGAATCGGCGGGCGCATAGTGGGCTCTTTCGGCGGCAAATATTCAACCAATCAATAGATAGGCAACATACGCACTTCGGCGCATCGAGCCCGGCGCTCCACAGAGAACGGCGATAAATCTGCTGTGTCCAAAAATACATGCGCTTGCAAGCCTCAGCGCGTCTCGCAAACGGCGGTGCCGTCAACTATGGCCGCACGCAGCGGCATCGAGGAACCAACGCAATTCGCCAGCGACGGGGCGAAGACCCGCGATGGGCAGTTCATCGGGCGTTGCGCCATTGGCCACGCGTTGCAAGATGGACGCTTTATCCGCACCCATGATGAAGGGCGCAACAAAGCGCGACGCGTTCAGCATCTGCATGGTGAGCGTGCAGCGCGGCACCGCGGGCGCGGAGGTCGTGGGCGCTGCAACATCCATCACTAGGCGATCGCTGCCATGCAGTGCGGGTGAACCCGGAAAGATGCTGGCGGTGTGGCCATCAAGACCCATGCCGAGCAATACGAAGTCAAGACGGTCGTGACCCTTGGGGCGCCAACCGAGCGTGTCGCGGAGTTCGCGCTCGTAGCGATCGGCGGACTCGGGCGTGTTGGCAAGCATTGGGTGCACTTGCTCAGGTGGAATATCGGAGTGATCAACGATCACTTCCTTGATGCGGCTGAAGTTGGAGAGTTCGCTTTCGAACGGAACGCAACGCTCGTCCACTATCCACAAGTGTGTGCGCCGCCACGGCAGAATGCGAAAGCGCGGGTCGTACATCAGACGTTCGTAGAGCGGGAACGGGGTTCGACCACCGGAGAGTGCCAGGTGGAAATCACCAAACTGACGAACACAATTGGCGGAATGAACAATCAGGTCCGAAGCCAACGCGTCGTACAAATCCTCGGCGTTGTGGCGGGCAATCACCGTGCCGCGCAGGCGTGGGCCGCCGAGCTGGTCGTCAAGTGCTTCAACCTGAATTTCGTCGTCATGGGGTTCGCCGATCATTGTTGGAGAATTCTAGCCATGCTGGGGCGTATCCTTCCGCTTCCATGACCGCAGAACGACCTCGAATTCTTACTGGCGACACCCCCACTGGGCAACTTCACCTTGGCCACTGGGTAGGAAGCGTGAAACGCCGCGTGGAATTGCAGGAGACCCATGACTGCTACTTCATTCTTGCGAATTACCACGCCTTTACCACGCGAGCTGATAAGCCAGAAGACATTCGCCGCGACACGATTGCCATTGTCAAGGACTACCTCGCCATGGGTATCGATCCAGAGCGATCGACGATTTTCTTGCAGAGCGAGATTCCAGCGATCCATGAATTGACATTCTTGTTTGCCATGCTGTTGCCGTTCAACCGGGTGATGCGGAACCCAACGTTGAAGACTGAGATTGAGATGAAGGGTCTTGGCGAGACATACTCGTTTGGATTCCCGCTGTATGCGGTGGGGCAATGCGCGGACATCTTGGCGTTCCGGCCAGTGGGGGTTCCGGTGGGCGAAGATCAGGTACCGCACCTGGAACTCACCCGCGAAGTTGGCAGGCGCTTCAATCAGATGTACTGCGGTGTGCCAACGGATGCGGATGATGGCGACCATGTGAAGCTGGGCGGAATTTGGCCGGTGCCGCGCGCGGAAGTTGGCAAGGTTGGTCGGTTGCTTGGCATTGATGGCAAGAACAAGATGTCAAAGAGTCTGGGAAATGCGATCTACATCAGTGATTCGCCCAAGGAAGTGGAGAACAAAGTGAAGAAGATCTTCACTGGCAGGCAAAGCCCCACGGAGCCTGGTGATATTGAGAACGCGCTGTTCCAGTATGTGGATACGTTCATCGAAGATCCTGATCGTGTTGCTGAGTTGAAGCGCCGCTATGGGGCGGGTGACAATCTTGGCGATGGACATGTGAAGGTGGAAGTGGCGGAGGCAATCAATCGGCTCTTGGCACCCATGCGGGCGCGGCGCGAGCGCATCGGTGACGATGATGCGGTGCTCCTTGACATTCTGAAGAAGGGATGCGCGCGCGCCAATGTGGTGGCCGAGGAGACGCTGGAGCGCGCTCGTAAGGCGGCGGGGCTGCATTTCTTCCCGCGCAGCGTCCGGTACTGATGATTGCAGGCGCGCAATCGTGATGAATGTTGCGCCCGACCTCGCTGCCCCGCTGCAAACTGAGAGAAATGATGCTCGGCGGCAACTTTGGTCGATCTAGGATGGATGGAGTTGCCATGCAGAATGCCCCTGATCCAGCGCTTGGACATGCGTGCCCGCACTTGGATAAAAACGATCCACGCTGCCAGGATCGATTTCGCATGGCCGAACTGGATGCCATGTATCGCTACTGCTTGGGGGGCTTCTACGGATGCCCAATGTTCCATCGCATCAATCGCGAAGAAACACATCAGCCCCGCGCTGCCGCTGTCCCGCGGACGCAACCGCTAACCATCCATGGACGATTCGCCCGCCGTTCCCGCGACGCCTGACTTCGATCGATCGATCGCGGATTTCATGGTGTTCATTCGCATTGAGGCTGGGCTTGCCGCGGCAACTATTGAGGCCTACGCGCGCGACCTTGAGGGGATGCGCGTGTTTCTTGCCAAGCAGGGAGTGTGTGCGCCGAAGGAAGTCACGGTTGATCATTTGTCAGCGCACTTGCGCTACTTGTCGCGCGAGCGTGGGCTTGACCCGATTTCCATCGTGCGGCACTTGGCAACCATGCGTGTGTTCTTTCGCTGGATGCACGCCAATTTCAAGTTAGAGAAAGACCCGGCGCGACTGCTGGAGCGGCCGACCACGTGGAAGAAGTTGCCAGGAACGCTGACGCCCGGGCAGATGAAAAAATTAGTGGAGACGCCAAATGCAGAGCATGGTGCACTGTGGCTCCGCGACCGCGCCATGTTGGAAGTGATGTACGCCGCTGGCTTGCGTGCCAGTGAAGTGGGCACACTGAAGATGAATGACTTCAGTGAAACGCTTGGAATTGTGAATGTCATTGGCAAGGGAAACAAGCAACGGATTGTTCCGATTGGTGTGCCAGCGATTGATGCTGTGAAGGCGTACCTGGCAGATTTGCGGCCGCACCTGACGCGCTTTCCTGATGCACGCGATGCGTTTCGGTTGTTCCTTTCGCACACTGGTCGCCCCATTGAGCGTGTGGCACTGTGGCAGATTGTTGGCAAGTACGCCCGCATTGCTGGCATTCGCGGGGTGCATCCACACTTGCTGCGCCACTCCTTTGCCACGCACTTGGTGGCGGGCGGCGCTGATTTGCGAGTGATTCAAGAATTGCTTGGGCACTCGGACATCGGCACTACGCAGATCTATACGCACGTCGATCGAAGCCACTTGCGCAAGACCATCGATCGATTCCACCCGCGCGAGGCGCGCGGCGCGGCGTGACGCCACGGTGGTGAAGTGAGGGGAACGCGCGGGATGTGCACGCTGCGCACGCAAATTGCCGCTGAGTATGCGTGGTGTTCGATTTCCGTAGTATCCGCGCCGTGCCAAGTATCGATCCATGTGTCATCGTCATTCTTGGTGCATCAGGCGATCTGACGCACCGAAAGTTGATTCCCGCGCTCTATGAAATGAACCGGCGTGGCGCCATTGACCCGCGCACGCAGGTGCTTGGCGTCAGCAGGCGCGCCAAGACCAACGAAGAGTTCCGCGAGGATCTGGCGCGTGACGCACGCAAGGCGCTGGGAGCCGAATTTGAGGAAGCGGCGTGGCGAGCGCTGGCGGATCGGATTCACTACATCGCTGGCGATGCTGCCACCGCAGAAGCGTGGCCAGCCGTTGTCAGCGCCATTCATACGCTTGACGCCAAGGCGGGCACAGGGGGAAACATCCTCTTCTATCTGTCAGTAGCGCCGGATCTTTACGAACCAATCATTGGACAGATTGATGCCGCTGACTTGGTAACCGAGGGCAAGCGCTGGTGCAGCATTGATCCCGCGAAGCGCAGTTGGCAACGCGTGGTGATCGAGAAGCCGTTTGGCCATGATCTTGATTCCGCGCGGGCATTAAACCGCGCGCTGGGGCGCGTCTTTGAGGAGGAAGCGGTCTATCGAATTGATCATTATTTAGGCAAGGAAGTCGTGCAAAACCTGCTGGCTTTCCGCTTTGCCAACGCGATCTTTGAGCCGGTGTGGAACGCCAACTTTGTTGATCACGTGCAGATCACTGCGTCGGAAACATTGGGCGTTGGTTCGCGCACCGCGTTCTATGACCAGACTGGTGCCATCCGCGACATGGTGCAGAGTCACTTGCTGCAGGTCATGGCGTTCGTCGCCATGGATCCGCCGTCAAGCTGGACGCCGACGATGATCAATGCAGAGAAGCGAAAGATTGTGGAAAGCATTCAAGTGCCTTCGGCAGCGCGGGCGGCACAGGCGGTGGCGCTTGGCCAGTACGCGGCGGGTGAAATCGCCGGGGTTGCTGAAGGCGCGTATCACGAACTTCCTGGTGTTGCTGCAGGGTCCACCATGGAGACGTTTGCGGCGCTGCGATTTACGTTCGACAACTGGCGCTGGGGCGGGACTCCGTTCTATGTACGTACCGGCAAGCGCATGGCAACCAAGCGCACCGAGGTGGTGATTCAGTTCAAGGAACCGCCTGCTAATTTGTTCCGATCGATGAACAAGGCGCCTATTCAGGCCGATCGCATGATCATCCAGATTGCGCCGGGCGAAAGTTTCAGTTTGCGCTTCAATAGCAAGGTTCCGGGCGCTTCGTTCGCGCTTCGACCGGTTGAAATGGTGATGGACTATCGCAAGGAATTCGGAAACGATTCCGTGGAGGCGTACGGGCCGCTGTTGGTGGACGCCATGCGCGGCGACCAGACGCTTTACAAGACCCGCGAAGAAACTGAAGATGCATGGCGTGCGGTCATGCCATTCATTGGCGCCGCGAGCGAGCCGTTACGTGCAGGAATCCATGGCAATTACGCACCCGGCTCATGGGGGCCGCAAGCGGCGGATGACTTGTTAGCCCGTGAGGGGCGCAGTTGGCATAACGGCGCGTGACGTTGGAAGTGGTAAGCGCTAACTGCGGAACGCAAGGAGCAGATTTGTTGCATTAAAGATGGCATGCGCCAGAACCGGTGCTGCTATTCGACCGGTGCGCTCGTAGAGCATGCCCCAGCCAACTGCAAGGATGAACAGCGTGGTGAGGCCCACCAAGCGCGAGCCTTCAGTGAGTATGCCCCAATGCACAATGGCGAACAGGAAGCTGGTAATCACGATGGCGGTGCGTGTTCCTAATCCGGTGGCCTTTAACCCTTGCTGTAACAGCCCGCGATAGACGAATTCCTCAGCGATTGGCGCAAGTACCACTGCGCTTGCAATGGTGAGCCACCACCACACATCATGAGCCCCAGCCTTGAGCAGGACATCGATTGTTTGATGGCCAACAGCGGGAGTGGATGTTCCAAACCACTGCTCGATGGCGCCGATCGATCCGCCCACCGCCGGAATCACTGGCGACAGTAAGAGTGCGGCAGCCACTGCCATCATGATTGCTTCCAGTGGCGCGCGCGGATGCTGATGGACGCCACCACGCGCTACAGCGGTGGTTGCACCGCGCGGACGGAATCGTCGTGCCAGCAAGATGAACGCCACCACTGCAAGTTGTGCGCCGTGGCCACCGATACCTTGCAGTGCGCCCTGCATAAGTGGTGGTGACTCAGCAGTAACGCCGAACGCCATGATGAGCACCTGAGCACCAACGGCTGACGCCAGGAAAGCAGCTCCGAAACCAAAGACACTTGGTTCAGCGCGCAGTTGCCACGCTGGTCCAACGCGCGGGGAGGCACGGAACCACTCGACGCGCATCACTATTGCCACTGCGAGAATTGCCAATACTCCCCAACCAATCAGCGACCAATTCATACTCATCGGCGTAGACTCCACCACCTCGCTTACGGGAGCGGCGGCCATCGCCGCATCACCGATCAGCGCTGTAAACGCGACAACACCGATGGTTCCCGTTCTCAAGCACATCGTCGAGCACAAGCGCCGTGAAGTGGCCGATGCCAAGCGCAAGGTGCCATTGAGTGAACTGCAAGAGCGCATCTCTGAACTTGGGCGTCCGCGCAATTTCTTTCGAAGCGTGGTGGACGATCGACATCCGAATTCCATGCGTGTCATTGCCGAGGTCAAGCGAAAGAGCCCGTCCGCCGGGGTGATTCGCGAGGATTTCGATCCGGTCGCCATTGCACGAAGTTACTACGAAGCCGGCGCGGCTGCGATTAGCTGCCTGACCGACCATGAATTCTTCGGCGGCAACCTCTCCTACATCCATGCGATCCGTGATGTTGTTCCGCTTCCGGTATTGCGCAAGGACTTCATCATTGACGACTACCAAATCTGGGAGTCCCGAGCGGCGGGCGCTGATGCCATCCTGCTCATCGCAGAATGCCTGCACGAGCGTGAAATCATTGATTTCCAGATTTTGGCTACCGAGCTGCAGATGACCACGCTGCTTGAGGTTCATGACCTGGACAACCTGTGGCGCGTCATCAACCACGTGGGATTTCCTCATGCGGGCTACGGCCTGCTGGGGATCAACAACCGAAATCTTGCCACCATGGAAACCGACCTTGGGCATGCGCTCCGGGTGGCCGACATGGTGGAGGCCCCCACGCGGCGCGTGATGGTTGCCGAGAGTGGTATTCGGACGCTCGCCGACATGCGCCGTCTGGCAAAGCACGAAATTCACATTGCACTTGTCGGCGAAAGCCTGATGCGCGAGCCGGATCCCGGCGCGGCGCTGCGGGCGTTGCTTGCCTGATAAACCTGCCGGCCACGGACGCACTGCAAGCAAAGAAGTACTGACAGGAGTTTGATCTGCCTGTCGAGCCACCTATACTTCTTCCGATGTCCTCTTCCTCTGCAACCACCACGAATCTCAGTTCCGAAGTTGTCACTAACGGCATCCGTATTCGGGTGACGCCGCAGTTCATTCCAGAGACGAGTGATCCGGTGGGTGGTCGGTACAACTTTGCGTACCACGTGACGATTTCCAATGATGGCAGTGAGAACGTGGTTCTGCGCAAGCGTCACTGGACGATCGTTGACGGTGACGGCGAAGTGCGCAATGTGGACGGCGACGGTGTGGTTGGCCAGCAGCCAACTATCGCCCCGGGCGGTCGATTTGAATATCACAGCTTTGCGCCGTTGCTCACGCACTGGGGCACCATGGAAGGCAGTTTCACGTTCGAACGTATGGATCACACTGCCTTTGATGCGCAAGTGGCACGCTTCTACTTAGTTGGCATTGAGCCGAAGCGCCGCAAGTGATCGAGGGACGAATTCCATCAGATCCAGCGATTGCAATCGTTGGAGCAACCGGTGCGGTCGGCGAGGAATTGCTGACACTGCTTGCAGAACGCTCATTTCCTGCGCGAAGCGTGCGGCTCTTTGCCAGTGCGCGCAGTTCCGGCAAGACGCTGCGAGTGCTCGGACGTGAGGTAACGGTCGAGCCACTTGTGGCGGGATGTTTCAGGGGAACAAACGTTGCGTTCTTTTCAGCAAGTAGCGCCATCAGCAAAGAGTGGGCACCACAAGCGGTTGCATCCGGCGCGTGGGTGATCGACAAGTCCAGCGCATTTCGTATGGACCAGCGCTACACGCTGGTGATTCCTGAAGTGAACGGTGCTGAACTTGATGCAATTCGAGTGCCAACAATTATTGCTGTTCCAAATTGCTCGACCATCATTGCGTTGATGGCAGTTTCACCGCTGCATCACCATGCGGGTGTGACACGCATGGTTGTCTCCACGTACCAAGCAGCCAGTGGCGCGGGTGCAGCAGCGATGGCAGAACTTGCGCAGCAAGCAGGCGACTGGTCCGCAGGACGACCGCTGCAGACCCCAATATTTGGTCGTCAATACATCTTCAATCTCTTCAGCCACGACAGTGCCATTGGCGCGGACGGGCAGAATGAGGAAGAGCGAAAGTTGCTGGAAGAAACTCGCAAGATCTGGCGTGATCCAGATGTTGCAATCACTGCCACATGCGTGCGCGTACCGGTCTTGCGGGCACACAGCGCGTCAATCAATCTGACCTTCCGAACGCCCATCACCGAAGAACGCGCGCGCGCTGTACTTGCGGCGGCACCGGGGATTGAGTTAGTAGACGATCGTGCCGCGAACCGATTCCCTGAACCGGTAAACGCCACGGGCCGCGACGCGGTGCTGGTTGGACGCATCCGCGCGGACACCAGCCAAGCCCCTGGGTTCGGTCTGAACTTGTTTATCTCAGGCGACCAAATCCGCAAGGGTGCAGCACTCAACGGCGTACAGATTGCCGAACGTATGCGGTGGGCGTGAGCCTAAATTAGGTGCCGTTCACCCCTGTCCCTATTTTCGCCGGTGAAGTGAATGCAGTCGTCCACCGCCCCCTCCGTTGCGCGCGGGACCCTCGGACGCGGACGGCTGCGCTCCACAAGGTTCCGCTTAGCCTCGGGCGAATCTGTTCGTCCGGTTGGCACCCACGGGGCGTACGTCCAACTGCCGGACTTCTCAGTTTCACACGCCGCTTAC
>CAMDUB010000040.1 GCA_945878575.1 Phycisphaera mikurensis NBRC 102666
ACGCGCTTGCGGAAGTACCAGCCGATTGCACGCACGTTGCCGTTCATGACGGGGCGCGGCCGATGGCAAGCGAAGAGTTGATTGCGCGCGTCTTTGATGCAGCGCGCGTGCATGATGCAGTGATTCCTGGCGATCCAGTGACTTCCACCCTGAAGAAGGTCTCTGAAGACGTAGTGGACGCCGAAGAAGCAGACGCCATTTCTGACATGATTCTTGGCGAAATCTCCGACTCTACCAAGGTTCGTGGTCGCAAAGTCGTGGGCACCATTCCCCGCGAACGACTGGTGGCGGTGCAAACGCCGCAGGTATTCCGCGCTGAACTGTTGCGTCGCGCCTATGCGCAGCCGGGGCTTGATGGAGCCACCGACGACGCCATGCTGGTCGAGCGCCTGGGCGCCGAAGTCATTGTTGTTGATGGCGATCCGCGCAATATCAAGGTGACCACGCCAGCAGATCTGCTGATGGTGCGCGCGCTATTGAAGAAGTAGTTGGTGCTACGTAATCACCGCGAGGAGTAGCTGCTACGCGATCACCGGTAGTGACACTGAACGTGCGCGCACGGGCGCGTGCGCGTGCGCCATCAGCGCGTCTGATCCTGCTCAGTGTTACCAATCGTGAGCGCGGTCCGCTTCGCACGGTTCGTCGGCGTTGGTCCGCAACCCCCGCATGCAGCGTTCTTACGACTCGCCAACAGTGGCTTGATGATGAACGCCAGGGCCAGCACAGCTCCGCCAGTTGCAACCAGAAATTGCCAGTCATTCCAAGGCATTCAGTGGACTCCTGTGGCCATGCAGACCACTGTGTAGGTGATAAACGCCGCCCCATACGCAACAATGGTCATCCAACCCAATTGCAACGCGGGCCACTTCCATGATCCCGTCTCACGCCGGGTGACGGCAAGCGTCGGCAGGCACTGCATGGCGAGCACAAAGAACACCAAGGCCGCGGCCGAAGTGGCTGTATTGAAGACCGGCGTGCCATCCGTGCGAGCCATGGTGGCAACCTGTTCGAGCACGCCTTGATCGCTGACATCCGCGCCGCTTCCTGCGCCGGCCAGCACGCCCATGGTGCTCACAAAGACTTCTCGCGCCATGAAACTGGTCATCACCCCGACGGTCAGTTGGCTATCGAATCCCAGCGGGGCAAAGACGGGCTGCAGTGCGTCGCCAATCTGTCCGGCAAAGCTTCCCGCCTGTTGCGCGTGCGCGTCGCCGTTCACGCGCGGGAATGCGCTCAGCCACCACATGACAATCGAGATCGCCAAAATGGTGGTACCGGCATTACGGATAAATACGTTGGCGCGATCCCACGTGACCAGCGCAGCATTTCGAATGCTTGGGCGTCGATAGGGCGGTAATTCCAGTACCAAAGCGCGCGCGGGACCGCGCAGAATGGTTCGCCGCGCAATGAGTGCGCTGAACAGTCCTGCAGCTGCGCCCAGCGCATAGCAGCCCGCAAACGCAACACCCGCAAACCACGCGGGCTTGCCGATGGAAAGAATCCCGATGAGTAACACGTACACCGGCAGTCGCGCGCTGCAACTCATGAACGGCGCAACCAGAATGGTGGCCAGGCGTTCGCGATCATCGCGGATCAGCCGGGTACTCATGATTCCCGGGAGCGCGCACGCGTGACTCGAGAGGAGCGGCACGAACGACAGCCCGCTGAGGCCAAAGCGGCGCATGACGCGATCCACCGCAAATGCTGCACGCGCCAGATATCCAGAATCTTCAAGCAATGACACCAAGAAGAACAGCAGGCAGATTTGCGGCAGGAACACTAACACTCCGCCGATACCGCGCAACACGCCATCGGCCAAGAGATCGGCAATGATGCCGTTCGGTAACGCGGCGCGAACGCCGTCCGCTACACGCCCAAACAGAAAGTCAATCAGGTCCATCGGTACCGACGCCACCAAGAAGATCGCCGCGAAGAGCGCCGCCATGATGGCAAGAAACACCCCAATTCCCAACAACGGATGGGTAAGTGCCGCATCGATGCGATCAATGAGCGCGCCATGATCTTCATCAATCGCGGCAGTTTCGGTGGTTGCCGCTCGCACCACGTTGGCGGACCATGCGGCCAGTGCGGCGGGCGTTGCTTCCGCTGGCGGCAACTTCTGTAAGCGCGCAATCAGCGCGTCGCTTTCAAATGGCAGGGTGGTGACGGTGTCGAGCGCAACGTCCAGCGCGGCGACCCCTTCGCCACTTCGCCCAGAAACCGGTACGACCGGGCATCCAAGCCGGCGCGCGAGTTCCGCCGGATCAACGCGCGAGGTGCGCGTGCGTGCCACGTCCCACATATTGAGCGCCACCACCGCGGGATGGCGGTGCAGCAATACTTGAGCTGCAAATTGCAAGTTACGGCGGAGGTTGGTGGCATCCACCACTACCAACATGGCATTCGGCTCAATGCCATCAAGCGAGCCGCTCAGGCAGTCGCGGCACACGCGTGCTTCGGGCATATCGATCGTCAGGGAGTAGGTGCCCGGCAGATCAACCAGCTGCAATTCGGCACGCCCATCCGGCGCGCGATGTGTGCCGATCCGTCCTTCAACGGTGGATCCCGGAAAGTTGGCAGTGCGAGCACGCATGCCGCACAGGCGATTGAAGAGCGTGGTCTTGCCGGTATTCGGATTGCCAAGGACCGCAATGCGCGGGATTCCGTCGCGGCCACCGGCGCCGGGTACGGTGGTGCCGGACGTCACGCGCGCGTTTCCGGGGCGCCGGACGAACCCGGGGAGTCGGCAATCGGCGTCACGAAGATCTTGCGAGCAACGTCGCCGGAGATTCCCAGGCGCGTGTTATCGATTTGCACAATGCACGGCGTTCCTGGTCGGCAGACGCGCACTTCACATTCGTGGTGCATTCCCATGGCATGGAGCAGGCAGCGATCGCCCTCCGGGAGGTCGGTCAGCTCCGAGCAATCAACAATCGCCCGTTGGCCGCGCCGAAGCTGGGTCAGCGGGACGCGAACGGGCTGGGATGGGTCGGTGCGTCCAGGCATGGATTCTCTGCCGGAATGATATTGCGACTCAGTCTCAACTGCAACGTCACTTGGGGCAGAAGCGTCGATTTCACTCGGAGCGGGGTCGGGCCGAATGCCGGAGCTTCGGTACTGGGATCGTCGCGCGGCGTACTCGGCCGGTGCCACGGTGAGTTGCGGTACCTCACCGCGCTCCCATTGGGCATGCAGCTTTCGGAGAAACGGAACACACCACTGACATCCGGTACCTGCCCCAAGGCATTCGGATAATTGGCTCGCTACCCGTGGCCGTTCCCGCTCCATGAAGTTCACCAGTTTGCGCTGGCTGACTCGAAAGCAGAGGCACACATGGTCATCGGGATTCATGAATCAGCGCGCCGTGGCGGCGCATGCCATCAGCGAGACGGACCAGCAGCAGGCACGATGCTCTTCACATTGAACGAGAAGAAGAATTCAACGTACGGAGCCAGCATGTAAGGAGTTTCGAACGCACTCGGTGCGGGCCGCGCGCTGTTGACTCGCACGCGCGGTGTCACAATACCGCTGAAGGCCAGATCGCCAGGCTCTATGCCATTACGGGTTCTGATGCGTGCAATCACGCTCTGATCAACGGTGATCGGCACCGTGAAGTATCGATTGCTATTCACGAACGTGGCCATGAACGAAACGTTCTTACCGTTGGTTTGAATAGTTCCTTGATCGATGCGACCAACCCAAATGTGTTGTTTGGTGTTGTCGCGATTGGCTTTCGTGCACCAATTCGCCAGCCCGCGCAGATGATTGGTCAGGAGCTTAGTGTTGTTCGCATTGGGGACGGTGGGGTAGGCCGCCAAGTAATCCGCTTGCATCGAAGCCATCAAACCGCCTGGTCCAATGGTGGGGTCTGCAGGAATCGGCTGCGGCATCGGAGCCGGCGGCATCAGATTGACCAGCGGCTTCGCTGGAGTCGTCGGCGCAGTTGACTTCGCAGGCGAAGTGGCCGTTGCTGGTGTTGGTTTCGTTGTCGGAGCGGGATCAGCGGCGGTGCCCGTCTCAAGCGCTTTGATCCGTTGCAGGGCTGCCGCAAGGTCAGCTTGTTTCTTCTCCAACTCCAAGCGCAGTCGATCAATCTCCTGACGGAGATCACTGATTGACTCAGGGGTTGGATCTTGTGTCACTGCGCTGGTGAGCCGTGCTCCCGCTGGTTCCGGAGCGGCATTCGCACCGGTCGCCATGGTCAGGGTTGCAAGGGCAAGGGTCGAGACGATGAGGGCGGACCGCGTCAGGCGCATAGAAGAGGGATTATAACGGGTACGTCACGAGCGCCCGCATGGGCAATTGCCGAACAATCTGCAGCATTGTGGTGGGTGACGCGAATACACTTTGAACAGAGGAGCCCCGTATGGACCGAATTCGATCACTGGTGGCGCTCGCCCGCCTTCGACTGCTACTCCAGGAGTGGATACTTGCCTCCTGGTTTGTGCTGTCCATCGTGTTTGGGGTGGTGTTGATGATCATCATTGAGCGCCGGGTGACTGGCGCGACCGCAGCGATTGGTGTTCCAAGTCGCAGCGCGATGTGGTTGGTCGGATCGATCGCCTTCGCGTGCGCATTGGCCGCGCTGATCGGTTGGCTGCAGGTGCGCGCGCGTCAGCAAACCATGGAACAGGTGGCCTTGGAACTGGATGCGCGTATCGGCTCAGGTGAGCGACTGTCCACTGCATTGGCGCTCTCGGTGGATGAAACGATTTCCAGTGACGCGTTCGCGCGTGCAGCGATCGCTGATGCCATGGCGTATGCAGGTGATCCGGATTTACTTGGGCGGACGCGCGAGGCATTCCCGGTGCGGCTTGGTAATCGTTGGTGGGTTGCTCCAGCATTGCTTGTGGCAGCGGTGGCAGCGTGGTGGTTCATCCCGCAGCGCATCAATGAACCCGCGGTATTGAAGGATGCAGAAGCGGCGCTGGCAACGGAGCGCCCCAAGAGCCCGGAAGAGAAGCGC
This sequence comes from Phycisphaera mikurensis NBRC 102666, assembly GCA_945878575.1. Taxonomy (GTDB): domain Bacteria; phylum Planctomycetota; class Phycisphaerae; order Phycisphaerales; family SM1A02; genus UBA966. The sequence goes on from CAMDUB010000040.1 coordinate 4,967, forward strand.
CTTGAGGAGTTACTCAAGACCGTTGAACAAACACCCGAACTGGCGGCCAAGCTTGACGCGGATTTGGAGACCGCACGTCGCACGCTTGATGAAGCAGCCAATGGACCGGTTCGTAGCCCGGATGACGCGGCGCGCGAGAGTTTGAAGCGCATGGCGGAATTGCAACAACGCTTGGCAGAAGTAGCAGACAGTAAGGAATCGAAGGCGTCGCGCGAACTGCGTGACTCGCTTGCGAAGTTGGAATTACCCAAGGATCAGAACGCTGCGCGTGATCTTGCCGAAGCGCTCAAACAGGGTGACTTTGAAGCGGCCAAGAAGGCGGTCGAAGAATTGAAGAAGGCTGCTGCGGGCAGCGAACTCTCCAAGGAAGATCGAGAGAAGTTGGCCAAGGCGTTGGAGAACACCGCCAAGCAATTGGAAACGCTTTCCAAGGATCCCGCCAAGATGGCGGAGGCGCTGCGTAGTGCCGGCATGGACCCGGCGCTTGCCAACAATGCACAGGCGCTGCAGCAGGCGATCGCGCAGTCAAAGGACTTGAACGATTCGCAGAAGGAAGCGCTGCAGAAGATGGCGCAGTCCGTCAAAGATGCGCAGTCGCAACTTGGGCAGATGAGTCAGCAGATGGATCAGATGGCATCGCAGTGCAAGAATCCTGGGCAGCAAGGGCAGAAGGGCGAGAAGGGTCAACAGGGGCAGAAGGGTCAGAGCGGCGAGAAGGGTGAGAAGGGCGATCAGGGCAGTGAATCGCAAGCGCAAAGCGGGCAAGGTGAGAAGTCTGGCCAGGATGGCGGCGACATGGGACAGATGCTTGACCAAGCAGAGTCCGATCGCCAGATGGCGATGGCGGCCGATAGTTGCAACAGTCAAAGTCAGGGTGGACAACAATCAAGCGGCATGAGTGAAGCGGAAGCGGACAGCGCGCTGAGTGCCAGTGCCGAGAGTGCCAAGAGTGGCAACGGTGGTGGTAAAAAGCAGGGGTCATCCGGAAATCGTGCGGAGGCGAGTGGCGGCAACCGCGCGTTCCGTGAAACTGGATTCGGCACCAAGCTCCAGAAGGAGAAGGGCCAGAAGCAGGATGGCGATGTGATCGCGCGGCAACTGGTCGCTGGTCAGTCACCCGTGGGTGAGAGCCGCGTTGGATTGCAGGAAGTAGCTGGCACTATCGCCACTGGTTACGAGCGCGGTTCTGACGAGGACCCAGTGCCCGCGCACTTGCGCGATGTGCACAAGCGGTACTTCGGTGATCTACGCAAGAAATTCGAAGAACGCGGCGTGGAAGCGAAGAAGCCCGCTGGAGATGCCGGTGGGAAGTAGCCGAACGGCGCTGATCGCCGCGTGCATGAGTGCGGCGACATGGGTTTTGGCATTGGTTGCCGGCGGATGTGATCGCACGCCAACGGTCACCGTCTACGCGAGCGCCGATGAATCCGTGGCGCAGCCAGTGTTCGATCGATTTGAGAAAGAGACTGGCATTCATGTCAATGCCAAGTTTGATACGGAGGCCACCAAGACCACCGGGCTTGCCAACACGCTTCGTGCTGAGCGGGAGCGACCACGCGCCGATGTCTTCTGGTCGAACGAACAAGCGGCGCACGTGGCGCTTGCTGCGGAGGGGATCACTGCGCCGTTGCAAGCGAACGGCGCGGCAGCAACTCCGGCGCGTGACGGTGCTCCTATATCGCGCGCCGCGCAATGGCCTGCAGCGTGGCGCGACACGGATGGTCGGTGGTTCGCACTTGCTGGTCGTGCGCGGGTCATCGTGTACGCGCCGGACCGCGTTCCCATGCCGCCCACGGAATGGACTGGCCTCATTGCACCGCGATGGAACGGCAAAATCGCCATGGCTGATCCGCGCTTTGGCACCACTCGCAGTCACTTGGGTGCGATGAAGACGTACTGGGATACGTTTGCAATGCCTGGCTATTACGAAGCATTCATTGAGGGCCTCGCAGAAAATCATCCGAAGGTCTTGACATCGGGAAACGCTGGCGTGGTCGATGCTGTTGCGCGCGGCGAAGCGGACATCGGACTCACCGATAGCGACGACGTGTTTGCAGCGCAGGCGCGTGGACTCAAAGTTGTCATGGTCTTGCCTCGTCACGCGCGCGAAGTGACCGCGGCAGGGGGCGGCACTTTTTTCATTCCTAATACGGTTGGAATGGTGAACGGCGCACCACACGCTGATGCTGCGCGAACGTTTGTGGAGTTCATGCTCACGCCAGAGACGGAGCAGCAACTCGCCGCTATGCCAGCAAGGCACGCGCCGCTTGTTCACCCAGCCACTGCGAATGACTTTGTTGTTCCGGATCCGCTGGTCATTCCGCCGCAGTTTGTGGCTGCACAATCCGATGCCGCGGTGGATGCATTCTTCGCAGCAGTCCGCGCGGTTGCGGAGGAGAAGTAGGTGTCGGAAGGATTCGGCGCGCGCCTATTTGTGTCGGCAGCGATCGTGCTCTTTGCAGTGGCAGTGGCGTGGCCGATGATTGCCGGCGCACGGCTGCTTGCCATCGGTGGTGAGATTCCAGCAACATTTGACGGCGCTCGAACACTCATTACAACGCTCGGTTGGTCAGTGCTCGCGGCAGCGTGCGCCACGGTGGTTGGGTGGCCAGTCGGTCGCGCGATTCGCTCTGCACGTAGGGGAAATCTGCTGCTGGCGCTCTCAGTCGTGACGGCTGCGTTGCCCCCATACGCGGTGTTCTGGACGTGGTGGCAAGCGGCGGGTCCCGGATCCATGGTGGGCGATTGGAGCGCGCGCGGTGGACACTCGGATTCATTGCGGACGGCCCTCTTGTTAGCAGGGCTGACTTCGTGGGCGTGGCCATTGGCAGCGTGGATGGTGGCCGGCCGTTCAGCGGGCGCAGAGCCACTCGAACGAGAAGTGGGTGCCGTCGATGGCGAAGGGGTGACCGATCGCCTCCGGCGCGCGTGGCGGACCGATCGCAGCGCGTTGGCAGTGGCGTTTGCAGCACTCATCGTGGTGATTGGCGGATCAACCATCGCCTTTGACTTGGCGCAGGTGCCAACCTTTGGATTTGAACTTCGCACGTTGGACGTACAAGGAATCCCAGCAAGCGTGGTGCTGCGCGCGGCGTGGCCAGTGCTGCTCTTTGCGTGTGTCGGCGCTGTGACCTTTGCGTGCTGGCCGATCACCCCGCGCGACGATGGACCGGCGCTCGCGCGTCGCGGTGCAGGTGGGCTGGCGTGGATAGTGCTGGCTTGCACGTTGATTGCCCCGCTAGTAACGCTGGCGTACGCACTGATCACCCAGGGAGCACTCGACCGATTTGTAGCAACCAGCGTGCGCGGTGCTGCTGGAACGATCGGTACCGCGGCCATCGCGGGCGCGCTCATTGGCGTGGTGGCGTGCGGGCACTTGCTGCTTGCTGCGCGCGGGACCCGCGGCACGCGCTTCTTGGAACGCGTCATGCTGGCTGGCTGGATGATTGCCGCGCTGGTACCCGCCACCGTGGGGGCATTGACTTTGGTAGCAGCCTGGAACATTGATTCTGTTGGTCCATGGATATACGACACACCCGCCGTGGTGGTGCTCTCACACCTCGGGCGATTCGGCGTTGTTGGTGCATGGCTTGGGCGCCTGGCAGCACTGCGCGAGCCGCGTGAACGACGGGAATTGCGCGCCATTGATGGGGGAGGTTCGCGCGGCTTGCTGCACGCGTTGGCGCCTGAAGTGCGCGGCGCGGGCATGGCCGCCGTACTGGTGGGCACCACGCTTGCGGCCGGCGAAGTGGTGGCGGCGGCGCGTGTGGAACCGCCCGGTTGGGCGTGGTCGGCGTCTACTTTGCTGAACGCTATTCACTATCAGCAGCCAGCAACTGTGCTTGGATCACTGTTGGCATTACTGTTGGTAGCAGCGGGTGCCGGGGGCGCAGTGGCATTGATGAGTGCGCGCGGCGAACGCGTGCGTGGGACAGCCGTATTGTTGTTACTGATGGTCGTCATTGCCGGCTGTCGTGAAGTGCCAGTACCGCCAAGTGGTCCGCACGTTCAGGCGACGCGATGGTTTGGCGCGCCCGGGCGCGGTCGCGGGCAATTTGAGTATCCGCGCGCGATGGACATTGATCCGCGTGACGGCACGGTGTTAGTAGTGGATCGTCAAGCACGCATTCAGCGATTTGCTCCCGATGGAACGTTCATTGCAGAATGGTCGATGCCAGAGAAATCACTTGGGAAACCGACCGGAATTGGCGTGGGACCCGATGGTCGCGTGTGGGTTGCGGATACGCACTACCATCGCGTCATCTGTTGGTCGCCCGATGGCAAAGAGCTGCTGCGCATTGGCGAGTACGGCACCGGCCCCGGACAATTCATCTATCCATGCGATGTGGAGATTGCGCCGGACAACACGGTGTGGGTGTGTGAGTTCGGTGGCAATGATCGCATTCAGGTGTTCACACCGGATGGAACATTCCTGCGCTCCATCGGCAGCAATGGGCGTGAGCCCGGGCAGTTTGATCGCCCGCAGTCGATTGGATTTTCAACCGACGGCCGTGAGGTCTATGTGGCCGACGCATGCAACCACCGCATTCAAGTGCTCACTATGGAAGGCGTGCCGGTGCGGTCATTTGGGAAAGCCGGTCCAAATGACGGTGAGATGGCGTACCCCTACGGTTTGGAAGTTGTTCCAGACGGCACGTTGCTGGTCACCGAGTTCGGTAACCACCGCGTGCAGCGCTTCAATGCGGCCGATGGACATTCGCTGGGAACGGTGCGCGCCGTGTCCGGCGCGCCGACGCCGCTGGTGCTGCACGTGATTGATGGAGAACGCGTTCGGTCAGTGCCAAGCGGCGAAAATTCGTTGCGATTCCCCTGGGCGATCGGCGTTCGGGGTAACCAAGCTTTCATCCTGGATTCCGGGCATTCGCGCGTCTTGGTGGCGCCCCTTGATTCACTGTGCACTTCGGGTGCGCAGATCGTCCCGTTGTCGGTGCCGCTGCGGTAGCGTGGAGCATAATTAGTCATGAACGTCACCTTCGAACATCCGTTGGCACTGGCGATCTTGGCGCTGGCGCTGCCATTCTGGTGGATGTCGTGGCGGAGCGTGCCGGTGCTTGGCCGATGGAAGGCGTGGGGCGGATTGGCGCTGCGCATCTTGGTACTGCTGTGCCTGACCGTGGCGGTGGCGCGTCCGAGCATTGTTCGTGAGACGGACGCTATGAGCGTTCTGGTGGTGGCCGATTCAAGCGACAGCATTCCGCTTGCACTGCGCACGCAAGCAGAGAAAGCAGTGCGTGAGGCAGTTGCTCGCAAGGAGCGTCCCGAAGATCGGGTGGGCGCGGTGACGGTGGCGCGCGACGCGGTCATTGCAGCCATGCCTGCCAACGCGGGTGAAGTGACGCTCACCGGACACGTTGGCGACATGCAAGCGACTGACTTAGCGGCCGGCGTACGCATGGCGCTGGCAACGCAGCCGGGCGATACCACTGCGCGCATCCTGCTTCTCTCCGATGGCAATCAGACCGCCGGCAGTCTGGAAGACGCAGCGGCGCTTGCCAAGGCGGCCGGCGTTCCCATTGATGTGGTGCCGCTTGAGTATCAACACAACAACGAAGTGCTCATTGAGTCATTGCGTGCCCCAACACGTGCTCGTGAGGGTCAATCAATTGATCTACGGATTTCCATTCGAAGCCAGCGTCCCGCAAGTGGGCGCATTCTGTTGTGGCAGAATGATGAGCCGATCGATCTTGATGGCGCCACTGATGGCCTTGGGTATGCGGTGGACTTGCAGCCAGGCGCCAATTTGGTGACGCTGCCCGTTGTTGCTGACGGTACCGGCGCGCAGCGATTTCGAGCAGTTTTTGAGGCAACTGAGTCAGCGATGGATTCGGTGCAGCAGAACAATACCGGCGCGGCGGTGGTGTTTGTTGGCGGCACTGGACGCGTACTGATCATTGAGCCAGGTGGTGGTGCGGAATGCAACGCGTTGGCTACCGCGCTTCGCGATGGCAAGATTGAAGTTGAACGCGCGCAGCCAGAAACCGTCATGGGTCGTGGCCTAGCGTTCATCGCGGGCTTTGATGCAGTGATCGTTGCAAATCTGCCGCGGTGGTCCTTTGACAATGAGTTTGACCGCGGCTTGCATTCGTATGTCCATGACCTTGGTGGTGGACTGGTGATGCTTGGCGGTCCGGAGAGTTTCGGCGCAGGTGGTTGGCTTGGCTCAGAAACTGAGAAGACGCTGCCAGTCAAACTTGATCCACCGCAGACTCGACAGATTCTGCGTGGCGCCCTTGCCATGCTTCTCCATAGCTGTGAGATGCCTGAAGGAAACTACTGGGGCGTGCAGGTTGCCAATTCGGCAATTGACGCGCTTTCCAGTCAGGACTACGCGGGCCTGATTTCTCTTGGCGGTGCTGGTTATGGTGGCGGACCGGCAACCAAGGATGGTTATGGATGGGGCTTCCCTCTGCAAATCATCGGCGACAAAGGCCGCGCGAAGGATGCTGCTAAGAAGATGGTGGTGGGTGATATGCCAAGTTTCACCACGCCTATGGAAATGATTTTGGATGACATGGTGAAGATCCGTGCTGGACAGAAGCATGTCATCGTCATTTCTGATGGCGATCCGGGCGCGCCGCCTCCAGAACTTCTCAATGATTTCAAAGCTGCCAAGATCACCGTCACTACCGTGCTGCTGGCCGGAAGCGGTAGTTCCAGCCTTGGTCATGGCGGTCCAGAAGATCATCGCAAGATGCAGGCGATTGCCACCAAGACCGGTGGTCGCTTCTATCGCGTAGAGAATCCGCGCAAGTTGCCGCAGATTTTCATTCAGGAAGCAACCGTGGTTTCGCGTTCGTTGATTGTGGAAGGTGACTTTCAACCACAGGTGGCTCCCGGGGCTGCCGGGCCGTTGGCTGGCTTTGATTCGCTACCGCCTGTGCGTGGCTATGTACTCACCGTTCCGCGCGAGGGATTGGCGCAGGTTCCAGTGATCGTAAAGAACAAGGATGGAACCGATCCATTTTATTCGCACTGGAATTACGGCCTGGGGCGCAGCATTGCATTTGCAAGTGATGTGAGTGGTCGTTGGGGGGCGGCGTGGACCACGTGGCCGCGCTTCGGAGCGTTCTGGGAGCAGTCGATGCGTTGGGTGATGCGTCCGGCTATGCCGCAAGACGTCAGCATTGCCACGCGTGTCGATGGCGATCGCGCCTTCATTGAAGTGGAGACACGCGAGCAGGCGCAGAACGGTTTCGCTGCCGAGACGCGTGCGGAGGCACGGCTGGTGACCCCCGATGGGCGAGTGATGGAATTGCCGCTTCGTCAGGTGGGACCGGGGCGATTTACTGGCGAATTTGACGCGCAACAGGCGGGCGCTTACCTGGCTAATGTTGCATTTGCGCGCGCGGGATCCGGCGATGCCGCGGCCCGTGCTGGCAGTGTGCAGGCAGCAATCAGTGTTCCGTATCCGGCCGAGTACCGCGCCATTCGTGACAACGCCGCGTTGCTGCGGTCGATTGCTGAACGGACTGGTGGTCGTGTGTTACGTCTCACTGATGCAAAGACCTGGGAGTTGTTTGATCGCTCTGACTTGGGTTCATCACGTACGGCGCGGGCGCTGTGGCAGTTGGCGGCGATTCTGGCGGCCGTGTTGATCTTGCTTGATGTGGCGTGGCGCCGCATCGCCTTTGATCGTCGCGACGCACAGGAACTTGCTGCCCGCGTGACGGGTGGAACAACAAGCAGTGGAACGGGTGGAGTAGATGCGCTGCGGCGCGCACGCGAAGGTGCGACGTCGGGCCGCGGCAGTGCACCCGCAGCGACACGCTATGAAGCAGATTCCGGTGCGAAGAAAGTGGATGCGCGCGACCTGGCAGGAAGTGACGCTGGAACCGCACGCCCAGGCGCAGTTTCCAAGCCAATCGCCCCGGAATCCGCTCCCGACGAGGGCGACGCGCTTGCACGCTTGCGTGCCGCGCGGCGTCGTGCATTGGATAAGTTGGATGGCGATGGCGGGTCAGGTGGTGCGGGAGGCGGGGGCGGCGCCGGCGGCTCGGGCAATGGTCCGGGGGGTTCGGGCAGCGGGGCGGGTGGAACGGGCAGTGGTCCCGGTGGTCCTGGCACATGACCGTCATCGCGCCACAACTCCCTGGCGACATCGCGCGGCTTCCCGCGTTTGACGCGGGTATTGAGAATGACGACATCGCCCGCGAGCGCTGCGCATCATTCCGCTCGGTTGCGCTGCGATTGCGAGAGGCGATCGGTAAGCGCGTCGTTGGTCAGCAGACAGTCGTTGATCAGACGTTGTGGGCACTCTTTGCGGGTGGTCACGTTCTCCTTGAAGGCGTTCCCGGTCTTGGAAAGACGCTCTTGGTTCGAACGCTTGGTGATGCGCTGCATCTGGACTTCAGTCGTATTCAATTCACTCCGGATTTGATGCCGGCGGACATCGTTGGTACGCAGATTCTCATGGATGATGATGCCGGGCATCGCGTCATGCAGTTTCGTCCCGGGCCAATCTTTACGCAGATTCTGCTTGCTGATGAAGTCAACCGCGCAAGCCCCAAGAGCCAGTCCGCGCTGCTGGAGGCGATGCAGGAACGGTCTGTCACCGTGGGTGGTGAAACCCATCGATTGCGCGCGCCGTTCTTGGTGCTGGCAACGCAGAACCCCATTGAGCAAGAGGGGACCTATCCGCTGCCGGAAGCGCAGTTGGATCGGTTCCTTCTCAAGATTGCCGTGCCATCCGTGGAACGCGCGGATTTGCACGAGATCCTGCGTCGAACCACGACGAGTACGGAAACTCCAGTCACGCCAATTCTTGACGGCGAGCGCATTGTGCAAGCGCAGCGTTTGGCGCGCCGCATCGTCATGGCGCTACCGGTGCAGGATTACGTGATTCGACTTGTCCTCGCCACGCATCCGGGCGGGGAGTACGCGGATCCACAGGCAGCACGTGAAATTTCCGTTGGTGCAAGTCCGCGGGCGGCCCAAGCCATTGTGACAACGGCCAAAGTGCGCGCGCTCCTCGACGGACGGTTCCATGTGTCGATTGCTGATGTGCACGCGGTGGCAGCCAGTGCATTGCGGCATCGCATTGTGCCAAGCTTTGAAGCCGAAGCCGATGGCCTGGATTCCGACCGCATTGTCAGCGGAATCATTGCCCGTTTGCAGCGACAGATTCCGGAGGATGCTTCGTGAGTTTGTTCTTTCAAGGGCAACCAAGTCGCAAGCGTCCCGAGCGCGTTGATGATCTCATTGACGCAGCATTGATGGCACGCATTGGGCAACTCGACGTGGTGAGTCGGAAGATCTTCACTGGCAAGATTCAGGGCGAGCGTCGTTCGAAACGTCGCGGCCAAAGTGTTGAGTTTGCTGACTTCCGTCCCTATGTTCACGGCGACGACCTGCGCTTCATTGACTGGAACATCTTTGGACGGCTTGATCGACTCTTCCTCAAAATCTTCCTGGAAGAAGAGGATCTCTCGCTGGTCATTGCCATTGATATCAGTGCTTCCATGGATTGGGGCGACCCAAACAAGATGGTCTTTGCGCAGCGCTTGGCAATGGCGCTTGGCTACATTGGATTGGTGAATCACAATCGTGTCACCATCGCTGCGTTCGGCGGCGAAGGTGGTCTGCAAAAGATCTCCAACCTGCGCGGGCGCCGCAAGACTGCGGAGATGGGCAAGTGGATCTTGAATCTGCAGTCGGGTGGCACCGGGACCTTTGAAGATTCCATGAAGGCGTTGGCACTTGCTCGGCAGGGGCGCGGTGTAATGGTAGTGGTGAGTGACTTCCTACTGAAGGAGGGCTACGAGAAGGGTCTTCGCTATGTGGCAGGTCGCGGCTACGACCTGTGGTGCATGCAGACGCTTTCGCCGCAGGAAATTGATCCGAGTGCGCACGGTCTGGTTGGCGATTGGCGCTTGACCGATGCGGAAGATCGCGACGAAGCGGAAGTCACTGCAAGCCCTGGATTAGTCGAGCAATACCGCGCCAATCTTGGCGCGTGGTGTGCAGGGCTGCGCGACTTTGCTATTCGCCGATCAATCATGCACATGGTGGTTGATACGTCCACTGAAGTCGATGCGCTTCTTCTTGAATACTTGCGGCAGCGAGGGCTGGTTCGATGAGTGAACCACTCGCACCAGTGCTGGCCCCAATACTCGCCGTGGTCTGGATGACACCACTGATTGGCGCGGCGGTCGCCGCGGTATTGGTGCCGCTCCTCATTGCGCTGTACTTCCTGAAGTTACGACGACGCGCCACTGCGGTTCCAAGCACACTGCTCTGGAAACGGAGCGTAGAGGATGTTCGTGCAAACACGCCGTTTCAGAGGCTGCGCCCAAGCATTCTGCTGTTCTTGCAACTTGGCCTCCTTGCGTTTGTTGCCTTTGCATTGATGCAGCCGCGTATGGATCTTGGGCTGTCCTCCGGCGGGCGATCGGTGATCATCATTGATGCATCTGCTTCGATGTCTGCTACTGATCTTGACGGGAAAAAGTCTCGGCTTGCCATTGCCAAAGAACAGGCGAAAGAGCGCATCGATCAGTTGTTTGCGGGCGGTCTGTTCTCATCGATTCCCGGCGAGACCATGGTGATTAGTTTCTCTGACACCGCCAAGATCATGCAGCCGTTTACGCGTTCAAGCGGTGACTTGAAACGTGCCGTTGACCGCATTGAACAGACCGACGGTGGAAGCCGAATTGGTGATGCGCTTTCGTTGGCGCGTGCATTTGCAACGGTCGTCAATCCAGAGGCGCAGGGCGCTACCGCCAGTGAAGGCGCCACGTTGGAACTTTGGTCTGACGGCCAGATTTCAGATGTTTCCGCCGAGGCGATCCGTCCGGGCGAGACGATTTCGTATCACGTGTGTGGTCGTGCGGACGCAGCCAATCTCGGCATTGAAGGTATTGCTGCCGAACGAAGTGCTACCGAGCCTGGCGTGATTCAGGTCTTCGTCACCGTGCGCAACGACGGTCCGGAGGCGATCGAAACCGATCTTGAATTGTCGATTGATGGTGCGCGTCGATCCGTGACGCCGAAGCCAGTCAAGGTGCCGGCTGCAGGTGGTGGTCCAGCAGGTGGTAGCGGTGCAATTGCGAGCAGGGGTACGGCGGCGGGGACTGCAGCAGTTCCTTACAAGCCCGGCTACGAGCGCGTGACATTTCCACCGATCATCCAGCCACGTGCTGGAGTGATTTCAGTTGCGCTGGTTCGCTCCGATGTGATGGTTGCTGACAACCGTGCTGAGATAGCGGTGAGTGCGCCGCGAAGATTGCGCATCGCAGTGGTGGGCGCGGTGGACTTTGCTGCCAAGAATGTGGTGTCCGCCATTCCAGCTGAAAAAGTGGAGTTCCTTACCCCCGCAGAGTTTGCCACCCGCGGCGTGAAGAGTGATGAGTTTGATGTAGTGGTGGCCACACCTGCGGCGCTGCCGGAAGTACTGCCGCCGGGTCGCTACTTGGTACTTGGGGTTCCGGTTGGCATCGACGGACTGAACGCGTACGGAACGAAGGAGAAACTCTCGGTCCGCTCGCAGCGCAGCGAGCATCCGCTTCTTCATGCTGTCAATCTGGACGATCTCTTTGTTGCCAAGGCCACCGCCATTGCGCCCGCCTCCGACATTGAGTCGATCGTGGAAGGTCCAGATGTTCCGCTGGTGGTGGTAGCGCGGCGCGGACCGGTGGCTGCAGTCATCATCACCTTTGAGCCGCTTGACTCGAACTGGCCATTTCAGCGCGGCTTCGTGACGTTCATTGCCAACGCCGTGGAGTGGCTGGGAGCGCTCGATCAGGCCGCGGTGCAAGAAGAGCATCACCCCGGCGAGACGCTCTCGGTGCGCACGGCGGCGGGTGTGAAGGAAGCCACGCTCACGCTCCCGGACGGATCTACACAGACGCTCCAAGCGCGCGAGGGATCCGTGACCTTTGGCCCGTTGGTTTCGGCGGGCACCTACCAATTCCGGTGGGCTGACGATCGTGGCGAGCAGCGCCGGATGTTTGCCGTGAACACCGCTGAGGGCGAGGGCCGAATTGCTGCTGCCGATCAGCTTTCGATTGGAACACAAGTGGTGCAGGGCACCGGAAGCGAGGGCGGATCGCTCAGCGATCTCTGGCCCTATGCCCTCACTGCAGCGCTGATCTTGTTGGTGCTGGAGTGGTGGGCGTACCACCGGAAAAACTGGATTCGACCCGTTCGCGGCGCCAAACCAGTACGTCCGTTGGGCGCTGCTGCTCCTATCATCCGTCCATGAGCACCGCAGGCGCCCCACAATCCGTCGACCGTATCGCCCAGTTTGAGAAGATGGCATCCGCCGATCCCACCAACGAAATGGCGCATTTCTCGCTTGGCAAGGCGTACCTTGACTCCGGTCGACACGCTGAAGCGGCTCGTAGCTTTGAGCGATGCGTGGAACTGGCCCCGGACATGAGCAAGGCATTTCAGCTTGCCGGCCAAGCAATGATCGGCGCCGGTTGGGCGGACCGCGCAGTGGACGTTCTGACCCGCGGCTATGAAACTGCAGCGCGCAAGGGCGACATGATGCCGCGCAACGCCATGGCAGACCTCTTGCGATCGATCGGTCGCGAGCCACCAAAACTTGCAGCCGAAGTAGACGCAGCAGCGGAGCGACTCAAGGCATCCGGCACCTTCATTTGCCAGCGAACGGGTCGACCAGGCAGCAAACTCACGGAGCCGCCATTTCGTGGTCCGGTTGGTGCGTGGATCTTTGAGAACATCAGCGCGGAAACCTGGAAGCAATGGATTGGCCAGGGAACCAAGGTCATCAACGAACTGCGCCTTGATTTCAGTCGCGACAAGGACCAAGAAACCTACGAGCAACACATGCGCGAGTACCTCGGCGTGGATGCTGACCTCAAATGACACTCGGCTTGGGGGCATGATTCATCCTGGTTTCGTTGATGCGGCACGGTTTCTTAGTAGCCCTGATGCAACACGACTTTCTACTGGCCCGCATTCGCCTTACGAGGATGGCCGCTGAGCGCGGCCCTATCCTCTCCGGCGCCTGCGGCCAGGTGAACGGGTTCCAAACCCTGGTGACCAAAGTGCCTTCCGTGTTCGAGCCCCCGCAGTGAGCACGGGATCCTCGGTAAGCGGCGTGTGAAAC